>NZ_CP045393.1:2904310-3227011 GCF_009363655.1 Roseovarius sp. THAF27 | reverse complement strand
GCAGCGGGGCACGCAGCGCAGCACGCTGCGGTTCAGGCTGTAGCCATGGGCGATCTGTTCGATACCGGCCCCGAAGCCAAACCGGACGCAAGGGACGACAAGACGCATGACAGCGCGCCGCGCCCGCTGGCGGACCGGCTGCGGCCCCGCGCGCTGTCCGAGGTGATCGGGCAGGACAAGGTGATCGGACCGGATGGGCCGCTGGGCGTGATGCTGGCCTCGGGGAGCTTGACGTCGCTGGTGTTCTGGGGGCCGCCGGGGGTGGGCAAGACCACCATCGCGCGGCTGCTGGCCGACGAGACGGACCTGCATTTCGTGCAGATCAGCGCGATCTTTTCCGGTGTGCCGGAACTGCGCAAGGTGTTCGAGGCGGCCAAGCACCGGCGGGCCAACGGGCAGGGGACGCTGCTGTTCGTCGACGAGATCCACCGCTTCAACAAGGCGCAGCAGGACGGGTTCCTGCCGCATATGGAGGACGGGACGATTCTGCTGGTGGGGGCCACTACGGAGAACCCGAGTTTCGAGTTGAACGCCGCGCTTCTGAGCCGGTCGCAGGTCCTGGTGCTGGAGCGGCTGACCCTGGCGGAGCTGGAGCGGCTGGCGCAACGGGCGGAGAAGGAACTGGACCGGGCGCTGCCGCTGGACGGCGCGGCGCGCGAGGGGTTGCTGGAGATGGCGGACGGGGACGGGCGGGCGCTGCTTAACCTGATCGAGCAGGTGGCGGCGTGGAAGACCGACAAGAAGCTGGACACGAACGCGCTGACCGCGCGGCTGATGAAGCGGGCGGCGCAGTACGACAAGTCGGGGGACGCGCATTACAACCTGATATCGGCGCTGCACAAGTCGGTGCGCGGGTCGGACCCGGATGCGGCCCTCTACTGGCTGGCGCGGATGCTGGACGGGGGCGAGGACCCGCGGTACCTGGCGCGGCGGATCACCCGGATGGCGGTGGAGGATATCGGCCTGGCCGATCCGCAGGCGCAGGCGGTCTGCCTGCAATCGTGGGAAACCTACGAGCGGCTGGGCAGCCCGGAAGGCGAATTGGCGCTGGCGCAGGCGGTGACGTACCTGGCGCTGGCGCCCAAGTCGAACGCGGCCTACGTGGCTTACAAGGCCGCCATGAAGGCCGCGAAGAAAACCGGCAGCGAGCCTCCGCCCAAGCATATCCTGAACGCCCCCACCGGGCTGATGAAAGAGCAGGGATACGGCGCGGGCTATGCCTATGACCACGATGCCGAGGACGCGTTTTCGGGGCAGAACTATTTTCCCGACACGATGGAGCGGCCCGAGCTGTATAAGCCCGTCGAACGCGGGTTCGAGCGGGAGCTGGGCAAGCGGGTGGGCTATTTCGCGAAGCTGCGGGCGCGCAAGGACGAGGCGGGGTCATAGGCGAATCCCGGCCCGTCCGTGGCCCGGGTGCGCGGAAATGTCGTTTTCTGAACAGTCGGTCGCAGATCGGGCCTGTGCGCGAAAACGCCTTGATTGCAAGAGGTTCAACAGCGTTGGCTAGTGATTTGAACGTGCGAAAAAAAATCGTGATGCGGCATATGAAGGCTGGAAGCGACATTTTTTTCGTGTTTTGGTAACATCATGTCGTAATTGAGCCGCCCGTTCAGGGGAAACGACGCAAAGCTGCTTTGAAGGGCCGCGAAAGATGGCCTGGGAACAGACTAGTCATAGGGAGACATCATGACTGATATCAAAGATCAAATGCTGCTGGATCGACTGGCAGCCGCGGCCCGCGAAGGCAAGATCTCGCGCCGGTCGTTCATGCATTACGCCGCCGCGGCGGGCCTGACGACCACGGCCGCGACCGGCTTGTGGACCGGGGCCGCGAAGGCGCAGCCCGCCAAGGGCGGGACGTTCCGCCTGGGGATGCACGACGGCAACACGTCTGATTCGCATGATCCCGGCACCTACGTCACCTTCTCGATGATCCAGGTGGCGCATACCTATCGGTCCTACCTGACGCTGATCGAGCCCGATGGCTCTCTCGGGCCGGACGTGGCCAGCGAGTGGAGCGCGAGCCCGGACGCCAAGGAATGGACCTTCAAGATCAACGAGAACGCGACGTTCCACAGCGGCCCGAAGGTGACCGCGAAGGACGTCATCGCGTCGATGAACCACCACCGGGGCGACGACACGACATCGGCCGCGAAGGCGCTGTTGTCGGACGTGCAGGACATCACGGACAACGGCGACAACTCGGTGACGTTCGTGCTGGGCACCGGCAACGCCGACCTGCCGTGGCTGATGACGGACTATCACCTGGCAATCGTTCCGGCCAACGAGGACGGCACGGCAAACTGGCAGTCGGGTGACGGCTGTGGCCCCTACAAGATGGAAGAAGCCGAGTTCGGCGTGCGCTACAGCCTGACCCGCCACGAGGGCTGGCACCTGGAAGGCGCGTATTTCGACGACCTGCAGCTGATCGTCCTGAACGACCCGAACGCGCGCCAGACGGCGCTGGTGACGGGCGACGTGGACGCGGTGACGCAGCTGGAGCTGAAGACGCTGGCGCTGTTGCAGCGCGACCCCAACATCGAGATCGACGACGTGCCGTCCGCGGCGGCCATCACCATGCCGATGCTGTGCGACACCGCGCCGTTCGACAACGTGGATGTGCGCAACGCGCTGAAGCTGTCGATGAACCGGGACGAGCTGATCGAGAAGATCACCTTCGGCGCGGCCACCAAGGCGAACGATTTCCACCATTCGCCTGCGATGCCCTACTATCCCGAAGGCATCGAGCAGCGCGAATACGATCCGGACCAGGCGAAATCGCTGCTGAAGAAAGCCGGCGCCGAGGGGCTGACGGTGAACCTGAGCGTGGCCGATTCGGTCTTTTCCGGGGCGGTGGACATGTGCGTCCTTTACGCCGAGCACGCCAAGGCGGCGGGCATCACGATCAACGTCAACCGCGAGCCCAATGACGGGTACTATTCCGACGTGTGGCTGAAAAAGCCGTGGTGCGCGGTGCAGTGGGGCGCGCGTCCGACGCCGGACGTGATGTATTCGCTGGCCTACAAGGATGACGCGGCCTGGAACGAGAGCCGGTGGCAGAACGAGCGGTTCAACGAACTGCTGCTGCAGGCCAAGGCCGAGCTGGACGATGAAAAGCGCGCGGAAATGTACCGCGAGATGGCGATCCTGGCCAAGGACGATGGCGGGACGGTCATCCCGTTTTTCCCGAACTTCGTATACGCGCGGCGCAAGAACGTGCAGCACGGGCCCGACCTGGCGCCAAGCTGGCAGATGGACGGCGCGCGCGCCTGCAGCCGGTGGTGGTTCGCAGACGCATAAGCAAGAGGTTCTGCCCCGGTGCCAAGGCGCCGGGGCAACCATTTGGAGGGGGCGGATCATCGCCCCGTCCGGGCCGACGGGACGGCCAAGAGAGCGCAGCAAAAGCGCCCGGGGCACGTCACAACGTCATAACAATATAAGCTGTGCGGATGCGGCCCGGGACGGGCAAGGCGGACGCCCAACAGCAGGAGGGACATATGGGAGACATCTTAACGCTTGTCGGCAAGCGTCTGGGTCTCGGGTTGATCATCCTTTTGGTGATCTCCGTCATCATCTTCTTCATGGTCGAACTTCTTCCCGGGGACATCGCGCAGGCGGTGCTGGGACAGTCGGCGACCCCGGAGAACCTTGCGGCCCTGCGCCGTGAAATGGGACTCGACCAGCCCGCGCTGGTGCGGTATTTCGCGTGGCTGAGCGACGCCGTCACACTTGATTTCGGCAGTTCCATCGTGACCGACGCGCGGGTGACCGAGATCATCGGCGAGCGGTTCATGAACACGCTGTTCCTGGCCGCCTACGCGGCCGTGATCGCGGTTCCGGTGTCGATCATCCTCGGCGTGATCGTGGCGCTGTTGCGTAACTCGATCTTCGACCGGGTGGCGAACGTGATTTCCCTGTCCTTCATCTCGTCGCCGGAATTCTTCCTGGGCTATATCCTGATCCTGTATTTCGCGGTGAAATGGGGCATGTTCCCGGCCATCGCGAGCCTGAGCGAAGGGATGACCTTCTTCGGGCTTCTGGAGCGGACCTTTCTGCCGGCGCTGACGCTGGTGCTGGTGGTCATGGCGCACATGATGCGGATGACCCGCGCGGCGATCATCAACCTGCTGGCCAGCCCCTATATCGAGATGGCCCGGCTGAAGGGCGCGCCGCCCTGGAAGGTGATCGTGAAACACGCGCTGCCCAATGCCTGGGCGCCGATCATCAACGTGGTCGCGCTGAACCTGGCCTACCTGATTACCGGCGTGGTGCTGGTGGAGGTGGTGTTCGTCTATCCGGGGATCGGACAGGCGCTGGTGGACGCGGTGTCCAAGCGCGACTTCCCGGTGGTGCAGGCCTGCTGCCTGATCTTCGCGGCGACCTTCATCCTTCTCAACCTTGCAGCCGACGTGGGGGCCATTCTGACCAACCCGCGCCTGCGGCACCCGAAATAAGGAGGGCGGATCATGATATTTGTAATCCTCTACTTCGCCCTGCTGCTTCTGCTGTCGTGCGGGGCGGCCTATTACAACCAACGATCGGCGTTCCTGCTGCTGTTCTCGCTGACGCTGGTGTCGCTGGTGCTGGCGATCATCGGCGGCATTCCGGCGCTGCGCTTCGTGGCGATTGCCGCGGGGATGCTGCTGGCGGCGGGCATGATGTCCTACGCGTTCCGCGAGTTCCTGACGGCGCTGGCGAGCGACGAGATGGCCAAGGAGCTGCGCACCGCGCCGCTGACCGCGGCCTTCGGGATGTTCGTGATCTTCGTCGTGGCGATCATGGGCATCTTCGCCCCGGCCATCGCGCCCTATGGCGAGGCCGAGATCGTCAGCCAGGCCTTCGCGCCGCCGGACAACAACATGCTGCTGGGCGCGGACCAGCTGGGCCGGGACATGTTCAGCCGGATCATCTATGGCGCGCGGAACACCGTGGCGCTGGCGCTGTGCGGCACGGTCCTGGCGTTCATCCTGGGCGCCATGGCGGGCCTGCTGGCGGCGACCAAGGGCGGATACTTCGACGGGTTCATGGGCCGGATGGCAGACGTGATCATGTCGATCCCGTCGCTGATCTTCGCGCTGCTGATGCTGTCGATCTTCGGCGGCTCGCTGGCGTCGCCTCAGACCAGTTCCTGGCTGCTGTTCGGCTTTGCGGTCATCGTGGGGCTGCTGTTCCTGGCGGCGGCGGCCTATTCGCTTGTCAGCTGGCTGATCGGCGCGGCGATCGTAGCCGGGGTGGCCTTTGCCTTTGCGCTGGCCGGCACGACGATCTTCAACGCGTCGGAGATCATCCTGATCCTGGTGGTCGCGGTGATCTACAGCCCCCGCGTGTTCCGCCTGACACGGGCGGTCGCGGGCAACGTGGTTGTGATGGACTATATCGAGGCCGCCAAGCTGCGCGGTGAAAAGAACTGGTACCTGATCCGGCGCGAGATCCTGCCGAACTCGACAGCACCCCTGGTGGCGGAGTTCGGGCTGGAATTCTGCTTCGTGTTCCTGCTGATCGCGGGCCTCAGCTTCCTCGGTCTCGGCATCCAGCCGCCCACGGCGGACTGGGGGTCGATGGTGCGGGAGAACGCGACGCTGATTTCGTTCGGTGAGATCACGCCGCTCATTCCGGCCGCGGCCATCGCGCTTTTGACCGTGGCGGTCAACTTCGTGGTGGACTGGATGCTGCATCGGTCCTCGGGCTTGAAGGAGTAAACGACATGGGCTTGAAAAAAACAGATGTCCTTCTGAAGATCCGGGACCTGAAGATCCAGGGGTATTCGGACGAAACCTGGGTCGACATCATCAAGGGTGTCGACCTGACCCTGCACCGCGGCGAGGTGATGGGCCTGATCGGGGAATCCGGGGCGGGCAAGTCGACCATCGGCGCGGCCGCCATGGGCTATGCCCGCGACGGCACGCGGATCGTGGAGGGCTCTTCGATCGAGTTCGACGGGATCGAGCTGACCACGTCGTCGGAGGCCGAAAAGCGCGCGCTGCGCGGGTCGCGAATCGCGTATGTCGCGCAGTCGGCGGCGGCGTCGTTCAACCCGGCGCACAAGCTGATCGACCAGCACACGGAAGCGCCGGTGCAGTACCGCATCAAGAAGCGGCTGGAGGCGCAGGAGGACGCGATCGAGCTTTATGAGCGGTTGCGCCTGCCCAATCCGGGCGAGATCGGGTTTCGCTATCCGCACCAGGTGTCGGGCGGTCAGTTGCAGCGGGCGATGACGGCGATGGCCATGTCGTGCCGGCCCGACCTGATCATCTTTGACGAGCCGACGACGGCGCTGGACGTGACCACGCAGATCGAGGTGCTGGCGGCCATTCGCGATATCGTGGACCAGTTCAACACCGCGGCGATCTATATCACCCACGACCTGGCGGTGGTGGCGCAGATGGCCGACACGATCAAGGTGCTGTTGCGCGGCGAAGAGGTGGAGGAAGCGCCGACCGACCAGATGCTGGAGAATCCGCAGGAGGATTACACCAAGTCGCTTTGGGCCGTGCGCAGCTTTACCAGCGAGCAGAAGCACCGCCCGACGGATGGCACGCCGCCGCTGATTTCGGTCAAGAACGTGGATGCGTCCTATTCCAACGGGCCGAAGATCCTGGATGACGTGTCGTTCGACATCTACCAAGGGATGACGGTGGCCGTGGTGGGCGAATCCGGGTCGGGCAAGTCCACGACCGCGCGGGTGATCACCGGGCTGTTGCCGCCCAGCAAAGGCGAGGTGCTGTTCAAGGGTGAGCCGTTCCCGGCCAGTTACAAGGACCGCTCGAAGGACCAGCTGCGGCAGTGCCAGATGATCTATCAGATGGCCGATACGGCGCTGAACCCCAAGGTGCAGATCTCGGAGATCATCGGGCGGCCGGCGCAGTTCTATTCGGGTCTGAAGGGCACGGCGCTGAAGACGCGGGTAGATGAACTGTTGGACCTGATCGAGCTGGAGCCGTCGAAATACTACAACCGGTATCCGCCCGAGTTGTCGGGCGGGCAGAAACAGCGGATCGGGATTGCCCGGGCGCTGGCGGCGGAGCCCAGTTTCATCGTCTGCGACGAGGTGACCTCGGCGCTGGATCAGCTGGTGGCCGAAGGCATCCTGCGGCTGCTGGACCGGCTGCAGAACGAGCTGAACCTGGCCTACATGTTCATCACCCATGACCTGGCGACGGTGCGGTCGATCGCCGACGAGGTGGTGGTGATGCAGAACGGGCAGGTGGTGGAACAGGGGCCGAAGGACGACATGTTCACGCCGCCGCACCATCCCTATACAGACCTGCTGCTGAGCTCGGTGCCGGAGATGGATCCGAACTGGCTGACCACGCTGCTGGAGGAACGCGGCGTCGACAATATCGGCGACGCGGCCTCGGCCAAGATCGACCCGGACGACGACAAGGTCGAGGGTACGCAGGTCTGATACTGACGGTCAGGAACAAAAAACGGCGCCCCGGACAGGGCGCCGTTTTCTTTTAATGAATTCGTGCAGTGCCTTAGCCGGTGATGGCCATGCCCGACAGGACCATCGCGGCGACGATCAGGGCATAGACGATCACGACGGCCTGCCACGTGGCGCTGTGGGCCTGCAATTCGCGGATCAGTTGGTCACGGTTCATGGCGGGTATCCTTTTCAGAGACGCCAATGGCGCTAAACGACTCGCACGTTCAACGCCTAAAGGGGGTAGGTTCGGTTTTGGGCTGTGGCGCCGGGCGCCGGGGTGGTTCGGGTTAGCCGATGATGGCCGAGGCCGAGAAAATCAGCGTACCGACGAGGATACCGTAGACCAGGACCACCGATTGCCAGGTGGCACTATGCATACGAAGTTCCCGGTTCAATTCATCGCGGGTCATGATGGCCTCCTTTGGCTGGCGGTCGTCCAATATCGAGCGCGTCAGTGCGCTCGTACCATCCACCTAGTCAAAAATTATGACGGCGCAATCCTTATTCGTTTCGAATTCTATGAAAATTGTGCATAGCCGCTCTGGCCGCAGAGCATGGCTGCGGCGATTCTGAAAAATTCCAGTATTTTCAGAACCTTGCGCGGGGCGGCCCCGCGCGAGGCATTTGCGGTCAGGCGACGCCCTGTAGCGGCAATACCACAAGGTCGCCCTCTTGCCGGGCCTTCATGGCCAGTGCGGCGGCATGAGCGGCGGCTGCGGTCGTGTAATAGGGGATCTTGTCGTAGAGCGCAACCGAGCGAATCTCTCGGCTGTCCTCGACCGCCTGGATACCCTCGGTGGTGTTCATCACGAGGCTGATCTGCCCGTCCTTGAGCATGTCCACGATGTCGGGGCGGCCCTCGTAGACCTTGTTGACGACCTCGCAGGCGATGCCGTGGCCTTCGAGAAAGGCGGCGGTGCCGCGGGTGGCGACGATGGCGAAGCCCAAATCGACGAGGATCTGCGCGGTCTCGACCAGTTGGGGCGTCTTGTCGTCGTCCTTGATCGAGAAGAACACCTTGCCGCCGTCGGGCAGCACGACGCCCGCGCCCATCTGCGCCTTGAGGAAGGCGCGGGGGAAGCTGACGTCCCAGCCCATGACCTCGCCCGTCGAGCGCATTTCGGGGCCCAGGATGGTGTCGACGCCCGGGAAGCGGGCGAAGGGCATGACCGCCTCCTTGACCGAGAACCAGGGCATCGCGGGATCGGCGAGCGTCATCTGGTCGGCCATGGGCAATGTGCCCGGCTTGGTGTCCGACGGGTAGGCGCCGCGATGCGGGAAGGCCGAGAGCGGCTCGCCGGCCATGAGGCGCGCGGCGATGGAGGCGATGGCGCTGTCCGTGGCCTTGGCGACGAAGGGCACGGTGCGGCTGGCGCGGGGGTTCACCTCGATCAGGTAGATATCGTCGCCCTGGACGGCGAATTGCACGTTCATCAGGCCCACGACGTTCAGCGCCTTGGCGAGCGCGCGGGTCTGGGCGTCGATCTCGTCGATGATGTGCTGGGGCAGGGTGTGGGGCGGCAGGCAGCAGGCGCTGTCGCCGGAATGCACGCCGGCCTCTTCGATATGTTGCAGGATGCCGGCGACGTGGACGTCGGTGCCGTCCGACAGCGCGTCGACATCGCATTCGATGGCGCCGGAGAGGTAGCCGTCCAGGAGAACGGGGCTGTCGCCCGAGACGATCACGGCCTCGTTGATGTAGCGTTCCAGCTGGCCCATGTCGCGGACGATTTCCATGGCGCGGCCGCCCAGCACGTAGGAGGGGCGGATGACCAGCGGGAAGCCGATCTCGTCGGCGATGGCCAGCGCCTCGGCATCCGAATGGGCGATGCCGTTCTTGGGCTGCTTGAGGTTCAGCTGGTTCACGAGGGCCTGGAACCGCTCGCGGTCCTCGGCCAGGTCGATGGCGTCGGGCGTGGTGCCGAGGATCGGGATGCCCTCGGCCTCGAGATCGTTGGCGAGTTTCAGAGGCGTCTGGCCGCCGAATTGGACGATCACACCGTGCAGCGTGCCGTTCTCCTGCTCGACGCGCAGGATTTCCATGACATGCTCGAACGTGAGCGGCTCGAAGTAAAGCCGGTCGGATGTGTCGTAGTCGGTCGAGACGGTCTCGGGGTTGCAGTTGACCATGATGGTCTCGTAGCCCGCGTCGGTCAGCGCGAAACAGGCGTGACAGCAGCAATAGTCGAACTCGATCCCCTGGCCGATGCGGTTGGGGCCGCCGCCGAGGATAACGACCTTCTTGCGGTCGGAGGGGCGGGCTTCGCATTCCACCTCGCCCATCATCGGGGCCTCGTAGGTGGAGTACATATAGGGCGTCTGGGCCTCGAATTCGGCGGCGCAGGTGTCGATGCGCTTGAACACGGCGACGACGCCTTGCGCGTGGCGGGCGCGGCGCACGTCGGCCTCGGTAAAGCCGGTGAGCTTGGCGAGGCGGGCGTCGGTGAAGCCCATCATCTTGAGGCGGCGCAGGCCCTGTTCCTCGGTGGGCAGGCCCTCCTGCCTCACGGCATCTTCGGCCTCGACGATTTCGCGGATGCGGGCGAGGAACCACGGGTCGAACTTGGTGGCGGCGAAGATTTCATCATCGGTCAGACCGTGGCGCATGGCCTGGGCGATGGTGCGCATCCGGTCCGGGGTCTGCTGGCTGATCGCCTTGATGACGGCGGTCTTTTCCGGTGCGCCGTCGATCTCGATCTCGTCGAAACCCGTCAGGCCGGATTCCATCGACGCGAGCGCCTTTTGCAGCGATTCGTGGATGGTGCGGCCGATGGCCATCGCCTCACCCACGGATTTCATCGCGGTGGTGAGATAAGGCTGAGAGCCGGGGAATTTCTCGAAGGCGAATTTGGGAATCTTTGTCACGACATAGTCGATGGTCGGCTCGAAGCTGGCGGGCGTGACTTTGGTGATGTCGTTGTCGAGCTCGTCGAGGGTGTAGCCGACGGCCAGCTTGGCGGCGATTTTCGCGATCGGAAAGCCGGTGGCCTTGGAGGCCAGCGCGGAGGAGCGGGAGACGCGCGGGTTCATCTCGATCACGACCATGCGGCCGTCGTCGGGGTTGATGGCCCATTGCACGTTGGAGCCGCCGGTTTCCACACCGATCTCGCGCAGGACGGCGATGGAGCCGTTGCGCATGATCTGGTATTCCTTGTCGGTCAGGGTGAGGGCCGGGGCCACGGTGATCGAATCGCCGGTATGCACGCCCATCGGGTCGACGTTTTCGATGGAGCAGACGATGATGGCGTTGTCGGCGCGGTCGCGGACGACCTCCATCTCGTATTCCTTCCAGCCCAGAAGCGACTCGTCGATCAGGATCTGGCTGACCGGGGAGGCGTCGAGGCCGGATTTGCAGTAATGCTCGTAATCGGCGCGATTGTAAGCGACACCGCCGCCGGTGCCGCCAAGGGTGTAGGCGGGGCGGATGATGGCGGGCAGTCCCACATGTTCGAGGGCGGCCATGCATTCTTCCATCGTCTCGGCGATGGTGGCCTTGGGGTTTTCGATGCCCAGACGATCCATCGCCTCGCGGAACAATTTGCGGTCCTCGGCCATCTCGATGGCTTCGCGGTTGGCACCGATCAGCTCGACGCCGAATTTTTCCAGCACGCCCATATCTGCCACGGCGAGTGCGGTGTTGAGGCCGGTCTGGCCGCCCATCGTGGGCAGAAGCGCGTCGGGGCGTTCCTTTTCGATGATCTTGGCCACGACTTCGGGGGTGATGGGTTCGATATAGGTGGCGTCGGCGAGGCCCGGATCGGTCATGATCGTGGCGGGGTTGGAGTTGACGAGGATGACGCGGTAGCCTTCCTCGCGAAGGGCCTTGCAGGCCTGGGCGCCGGAGTAGTCGAACTCGCAGGCCTGCCCGATGATGATGGGGCCGGCACCGATGATCATGATGGACTTGATATCGGTTCTTTTCGGCATGTGATCCCCCGGTGCGGCGCAAATTGTTGGCCTTATATTCATTACGCCGGACAGCGCAAGGGGCATCGGTCTTTGCACGGGATGCGACGTATTTCGCAGTGCACTCGGGGCCGCGATTGCATAGATATCCAGCCAAAGCGAAGGGAAGCCGCGTGCGAATCCGTTTTGATCATGGCCCCGAGGGGAGCGAATGCGCGTTCGAGCGCCCGGTCGAGGTGATCTCGGCGCGGGAGGCGGAGGACGTGCCTGCTGCGCTGGAGGCGATGGACGCGGCGCGGGCGGACGGGTTGTGGCTGGCGGGATTCGCGAGCTACGAGCTGGGCTATGCGCTGGAGCCGAAGCTGGCGCCGCTTATGCCGGGGCGGCGGCGGGTGCCGCTGTTGCAATTTGGCGTGTATGAGCGGCCGGGGGCGGCGGCGGCGTTGCCCGAGCCTGTCGGGCGGCTGGATCATTTCGTGCCGCTGTGGTCGGAAGCGCGGTACAAGCAGGCGTTTGAGGCAGTTCATGCGCATATCTGCGCGGGCGATTTTTACCAGGCGAACCTGACATTCGCCTGCATGATGGAGGCGGTGGGGACGCCGGGTGAGATTTACGCCGCGCTGGCCGCGGTGCAGCCGGTGCGGTTCGGCGCGATGATCGAGGCCGAAGGGTTGCCCGCGATCCTGTCCCGGTCGCCGGAGCTGTTTTTCCGCACCGATGGGGCGGGCGGGATCGAGACCAAGCCGATGAAGGGCACCCAGCCGCGCAGCGATGATGCGGCAGAGGATGCGCGGCGCTGCCGGTTCCTGATGGAAGATGAAAAGAACCAGGCCGAGAATCTGATGATCGTGGACCTTTTGCGCAACGATTTGGGCCGGATCTGCGAGATCGGTAGCGTGAATGTGCCGGAGCTGTTCACGGTGGAGAGCCTGACGACGGTGCACCAGATGACTTCGCTCATTCGGGGGCGGATGCTGGGGGGCACGACACTGTCCGGGATTTTCCGGGCGCTGTTTCCCTGCGGGTCCATCACCGGGGCACCCAAGATGCGGGCGATGCAGATATTGGCGGGGCTGGAGGACGGCGCGCGGGATGTCTATTGTGGCACCATCGGCTGGGCCGCGCCGGACGGGCGTTCGGAATTCAACGTGGCGATCCGCAGTTTGCTTGTGGAAGAGGGACGTGCGACGCTGAACGTGGGCGGCGGCGTGGTCTATGACAGCACCGCCGCGTCGGAATACGAGGAAGCCCTATGGAAAGCCCGCTTTGCCCGCCGGCTGATCGCGGATTTCGTCTGATCGAGACCGGGCTGTGGACGCCCGATGAAGGTCTGCATCGCAAGGCGCTGCACCTGGAGCGATTGCGGGCGAGTGCGGCGCGGCTGGGGATCGGGATCGACGGGCTGGACGCGGCGCTTGAGGGCGTTGAGGCCAGCGGGCCAAGACGGTTGCGGCTGACGGTGGATGTGGAGGGCAAGGTGGAGGTTACCTTGCACGAGTTCACGCCCGAGCCGGAGGGGCGGGCGTGGCGGCTGGCGGTGTCCGAGACGCGGCTGATCGCCACCGACCCCTGGTTGACGGTCAAGAGCACCGAGCGCGAATTGTATGACCGGACGCGCGCGGAGTTGCCCGAGGGGGTGGAGGAAGTGATCTTTCTCAACTCCGATGGCGCGGTCTGCGAGGGGACGATCACCAATATCTTTGTCGACCGGGGCGAGGGGTTGGAGACACCGTCGCTGAGTTGCGGCGTGTTGCCCGGTGTGCTGCGCGCGAGCCTGATCGCGGAGGGCCGGGCGCGCGAGGCGGTGCTGACGCCGGCCGACCTGGCCGGGGCGCGGGCGCTTTACGTCGGCAACGCGCTGCGCGGCTTGATCCCGGCGCGGCTGGTTTAGCTGTTATTCTGCCGCGTGGCGCAGCTCTTCGGCGGCGGCGTCGCTGTAGAGATAGTCGCGGGTGAGCGGCACGGCGTCCTGCTGACGCGACAACTGGAACTGGAACACGACCTGGCTGTTGTAGCGGAACGTCGCCTCGCAGGCGAGAAGGTAGTAGCGCCACATCCGGCAGAACCGCTCGTCGTAAAGGTCGCGGGCGCGGTCTATGTTGGCCATGAAACGGTCGTACCAGTGGCGCAGGGTTTCGGCGTAGTGCAGGCGCCAGACCTCGATATCGCAGGAATGCAGCTGGTTGACCTCGATCGCGCGGGTCGCCTCCGACAGGGCGGGGCAATAGCCGCCGGGGAAGATGTATTTCAGGATCCACGGGTTGGTGGTGCCGGGCGGGTCGGTGTGGCCGATGGTATGGATGAGGGCGACACCGTCTTCGGCCAAGAGGTCGTGCACGGTGCGGAAATATTCGCGGTAATGCGGCACGCCCACATGTTCGAACATGCCCACCGAGACGACGCGGTCGAAGGTGCCGGTGACGGCGCGGTAATCCATCAGGTGGAATTGGACCTTGTCGGACAGTCCCGCCTCGGCGGCGCGGCGCGTGGCCAAGGCGTGCTGTTCCTCGGAGAGTGTGACCCCGACCACATGCGCGCCGTAATCGCGCGCCAGCGTCAGCGCCATGCCGCCCCAGCCGCAGCCGATATCGAGCACGCGCATTCCGGGCTTGAGCAGGAGCTTGCGGGCGATGTGGTGTTTCTTGGCTTCCTGCGCCTCTTCCAGCGTCATGTCGGGGCGGGCGAAATAGGCGCAGGAATATTGCCGGTCCTTGTCGAGGAAGAGGTCGTAAAGCTCGCCCGAGAGGTCGTAGTGATGGGCCACGTTCGCGCGTGCCCGCTTGGCCGGGTTGAACTGTTTCAACCAGCGGCTGGCGTGGCGCATCAGGTCGAGCGGGCGGTGGAACCACGGGCTGCCCTGGCGGGCGATGTTGTCGACCGCGAGGGTGAGAAAGCCGCGCAGGTCATCGTTTTCGAGGGTGAGCGTGCCGTCCATGTAGCCTTCGCCCACCGCCAGTTCGGGCGACAGGATGATGCGGCGGGGCAGGGCCGGGTCATGCAGCGTCATGGCCACGGAGGGCGTGCCGCCGTCACCGTAGCGGCGCGTCGTGCCGTCGGGATAGGTCAGGCTGAAATCGCCTTTGCGAAAGAGATGTGTGACGAACACATCGAGCATCTTGGTCCACATGGCTCACCCCATATCTGCGTGCGCCCGCAGAGGCGCCTACGTTGGTGTGAAACCTGCCAGTGTTGCGGTTTTCCCGCATGTTTTCCGCCCGATAGCCGGAATCTTTGCCCAAAATTAGCTTTCTGTAAATGTTTTAAGACGGGCCCGGGTTCCGCTCAGGCGGGAAATAGCCTTGCAGGCCTTGACTTTGCCGTCCCGCCAAGGTGTATCGGCGCGAACCGAATTGCACGTGAAATGGGCAGTTTCAGCCGCCCGGAGAGGACCTCATGCACGCATATCGCAGCCATACCTGCGCCGAGCTGACGAAATCGAATGTCGGGGACACCGTTCGCCTGTCGGGCTGGGTGCACCGGATCCGGGACCATGGCGGGGTTCTGTTCATCGATTTGCGCGACCATTACGGCATGACACAGGTGCTGTGCGATCCCGACAGTGCGGTGTTTTCCGAGGTCGAAAAGCTGCGCAGCGAGTGGTGCATCCGCATCGACGGCGAGGTGAAGGCGCGCGATGAGAGCCTGGTGAACCCCAAGATCCCAACCGGCGAGATCGAGGTGTTCATTCGCGATGTCGAGGTGCTGGGCAGCGCCAAGGAGCTGCCGCTGATCGTGTTCGGGGATCAGGAATACCCCGAAGAGACGCGGCTGCGCTATCGCTACCTGGACCTTCGGCGCGAGGCGATGCAGGAGAACATGAAGCTGCGGTCGGACGTGGTGGCCAGCATCCGGCGGCGGATGTGGGATATCGGGTTTCGCGAGTACCAGACGCCGATCATCACGGCATCGAGCCCCGAGGGCGCGCGCGACTTCCTGGTGCCCTCGCGCCTGCATCCGGGCAAGTTCTATGCGCTGCCGCAGGCGCCGCAGCAGTTCAAGCAGTTGATCATGGTCAGCGGCTTCGACAAGTATTTTCAGATCGCGCCGTGTTTCCGCGACGAGGACCCGCGCGCGGACCGCTCTCCCACGGATTTCTATCAGCTGGACATGGAGATGTCCTTCGTCGAGCAGCAGGACGTGTTCGACACGATCCAGCCGGTGATCAAGGGCCTGTTCGAGGAGTTCGGCGGCGGCAAGGCGGTGGATCAGGAGTGGGAGCAGATCTCTTACCGTGACGCGGCGCTGTGGTATGGCACCGACAAGCCGGACCTGCGCAACCCGATCAAGATGCAGGATGTGAGCGAGCATTTCCGCGGCTCGGGCTTTGCCATTTTCGCCAAGCTGCTGGAGCAGGACGGCACGGAAATTCGCGCCATTCCGGCACCTACAGGGGGCAGCCGGAAATTCTGCGACCGGATGAATGCGTTCGCGCAGAAAGAGGGGCTGCCGGGGATGGGGTATATCTTCTGGCGCGATCAGGGCGACGGGATGGAAGCCGCCGGGCCGCTGGCCAAGAATATCGGGCCGGAGCGCACCGAGGCCATTCGCGAGCAGCTTGGGCTGGGCGTGGGCGATGCGGCGTTCTTCCTTGGCGGCAAGCCGGCCGCGTTCGAGCGGGTGGCGGGCAAGGCGCGGGTGACGATCGGCGAGGAGCTGGGGCTGACCGACGAGAACCGGTTCGCCTTTGCCTGGATCGTGGATTTCCCGATGTACGAGGCGGATGAAGAGTCGGGCGAGATCGACTTTTCGCACAACCCGTTCTCGATGCCGCAAGGCGGGATCGAGGCGCTGGAGGGCGACCCGCTGAAGGTGCTGGGGTACCAGTACGACCTGAGCTGCAACGGCTATGAGCTGGTCAGTGGCGCGATCCGGAACCACAAGCTGGAGGCGATGATCAAGGCGTTCGAACTGGCGGGCTATGACGAGGCGGAAGTGCGCAAGCGGTTCGGCGGCATGGTCGGTGCGTTCCAGTACGGCGCGCCGCCGCACGGGGGCTGTGCCGCGGGGATCGACCGGATCGTGATGCTGCTGGCGGATGAACAGAATATCCGCGAGGTCATCATGTTCCCGATGAACCAGCGGGCCGAGGACCTGATGATGAACGCGCCGAGCGAGCCGGCCAGTGATCAGTTGATGGAATTGGGCTTGCGGGTTTTGCCGCGCGAGGAGTGAGGTCGGGGCGCGTGGGTTTTCACCCACCCTACGGGATGGGAGAGGTCCCGGGTCAAGCCCGGGACGGCGACAGATAGGCGCGGCCGGTGGCGGTTTTCACCCCATTCCCTTGTCTTCCAGTTCCTGTTTGGCGCTTTGCGATTTCTTCAGGTCTAGGCCCATGCCGCGCAGTACCGCATCGGTCTTGGAAAACTGAAGGTCGGCATAGTCCACCACCTGGATGCGGTTGCCCCACGGGTCGCGCAGGTCGAGAAAGTCGGTCTCCATCACCTCGGCCCCGGCGGCGCGCGCAAGGTCGCGCACGCGGGACCTATCATCCACCACGAGGCCGAAGTGACGGTGTTCGTCGCGGGGCTGGGTCTTGCCCTCGAAAAGGCCGATGAACTGGTCGCCCATGTCGAGGAATACGTGGCCGTCGCCTTGTCCACGCAACTCGAAATCGAAGATCGCGCGCCAGAAATCCAGCGCGGCGTCGAGATCGCCGACCTCGAGAACGATGTGGTTGACGCCGACAAGGCGGGGTTTGTCCGGCATGGCGGGTGTCCTCAGTCTTCCAGGCTGTCTTCGCGCTTTTCGTCGATCAGGCCGCGTTCCTTGGATTTGCGTTTCTCGAAGCGTTCGCCGTAGCCTTCGATCTCGTCCTCGGGGATGACTTCCTGCGCGCGGGCGAAGACCTCGTCCTCTTCCTCGTCCATGTGGTGCTCGTAATCGTGCTTCAGCGTCTTGAAGCGGTTGAGCCAGCCCGGTGAGGCCATGTCGCCCTCGTTCAGCTCTTCCATGATGTCGTCAAGCTGCTGGTGTTCGTGGACCGAGTGGCGGGCGGCGTCCTGGCCCCAGGTCTTGGAGATCAGTTTGGAATAGAAGGTCTCTTCCTCGGCCGCGGCATGCGATTTGACATCCTCGTAGAACTCCTTCCACGCGGACTTGCGGTCGTCGCTGTCGCCGGAGGTGTCTTCGATCCGGTCGAGGAGGGCGCGGTGGTTGTCGTGGTCGGCGCGGATCGCGTCGTATATGCTGGGCATGGCTGGGCCTTTCGGTTGGCTGTCACACGGCAACGCGCCAGTGTCGGGCCGGTTCCCACCCGGTGGGTGGCAAACCGCCGATCGCCTCGGGTCGCGGCGCGCCGCCCGCGTGACATCTGGCGGGATCGCTCCCATATTCGATGCCGTACCGACCGTTCCAACCCGAAAGGGAGTCGTATGCCCTTCGACCCGGCCCGCGCCGCCATTCGTTTCGGATGCGGCCTGTCACCTTCGGTCGCGGCGCCCGAGACGCCGGACGCCATGCTGGCGCTGCTGGCCGGGCCCGACAAGGCTGCCGCGGCGTTTCCCACGCCGGGGTTCGAGGCCGTGCGGAAGGTTCACGTGGCGGTGGTCGATGCCAGGCGTCGCATCCGCGATGCCGAGACGCAGGAGGCGCGCGACGCTGCCGCCCAGGAACGCGCGGCGCTGGTCCGTGACCTGCGCAGCGAGGCAGCGGGTTGGTTTCGCCAGACGGTATTGCGCCGTGTGACCACGGAGGACGGCCTGCGCGAGCGCCTGGTGGCATTCTGGGCCGATCACTTTACCGCGCGCGGCAAGGGCGGGCCGCCGCGATTTGGCCAGGCAGGCTATGTCGAGGATGCGATCCGGCCGCATGTGGCCGGGCGGTTCGCGGACATGTTGAAGGCGGCGGCGACGCATCCGCTGATGCTGCTCTATCTCGACCAGACGCGATCGGTCGGTCCGAACAGCGCCGTCGTGACGACGCGCGGCCGGGAGCTTGGCCTGAACGAGAACCTGGCGCGGGAAATGCTGGAACTGCATACGCTGGGCGTGGATGGCCCCTATGGCCAGGTCGACGTGCGACAGCTTGCGCAGGTGTTGACCGGGCTTGGCTATCGGCGAGAAAAGGGGTTTGTCTTTCGTGCGAGATATGCCGAGCCGGGGCCGCTGGCATTCATGGGCCGGGACTATGGCAGCGAGGAGCCCAGCCTGAATCGCGTGATGGACGCGCTGGAGGACCTGGCGGCGCATCCGGCGACCGCGACGCACCTGGCGCGGAAACTGGCGGTGCATTTCTGCGGCGACACGCCGGATGCCGGGATGATTGCGGCGATGGCCGAGGCGTACCGCGCGCAGAACGGGCAGCTGATGCCGGTCTACGCGGCCATGCTGGAGCATCCCGCGGCCTGGTCCGAGGGCGCGGGCAACGTGAAGCAGCCGATGGATTTCGTCACGTCGGGCCTGCGGGCGCTGGATATCACGCCCCGGCATCTTCCGGCCAAACCCCGTGCGATCATGCGTCATATCATGAACCCGATGACGTTGATGGGCCAGACCTGGGGCGCGCCGCCCGGACCGGACGGCTGGCCCGAGGCGGATGCCGCCTGGATCACGCCGCAGCGCATGGCGGCGCGGCTGCAATGGGGCATGAGCGTGCCGTTCCGGATGATGCGCCTGCTGCCGGACCCGCGAGAGTTCGTCGAAACGGCCCTGGGGCCGGAGGTGCCGGAGGCGGTCCGCTTTGCCGCCCGGGCCGCCGAGACGCGGGCCGAGGGGATCGGGCTGATCCTTGCTTCGCCCGCGTTCCAGAGATTCTAGGGAGAACTGCAGATGACAGTCACTTCACGCCGTGCCTTCATGAGCCGGAGCCTGGCGCTGGGCTGTTCGCTGGCGGCCAGCCCCCTGGTAACGCCGGTGACGATGGCCAGCGGGCCGTGGGATGCACGGCTGGTGGTGATCATCCTGCGCGGCGCGATGGACGGGCTGGATGCGGTGCGCCCGCTGGGCGATCCCGGCTTTGCGGGACTGCGCGACGGCATCCCGGAGGCGGGCCCCGACCTGGACGGGTTTTTCGGCCTGCACCCGGCGCTGTCGGGCCTGATGCCGCTCTGGGAGAAAGGGGAACTGGGCTTTGCCCATGCGGTGTCGACCCCGTACCGCGACAAGCGGAGCCATTTCGACGGGCAGGACATCCTGGAAGCCGGGACCGGACCGGATGCGGCGGGCCACGCCCGGGACGGGTGGTTGAACCGGATGCTGCAGGCCATGCCCGGCATCACCCGCGAGACGGCCTATGCGGTGGGACGCGAGGACATGCTGTTGCTGACGGGCAATGCGCCCGTGGCGAACTGGTCGCCCGAGGCGGCGCTGGCGCTGAGCCCGCAGGCGCAGCGCCTGCTGGAGCGGGTGATGCATGACGATCCGCTCTTTCGCGACTCGATCGACGAGGCGATCGCGCTGTCGCGGGCCGAGGTGATGGAGATGACCGGCGGCGAGGACCTGGACGCCGGCGCGATGATGAATGCGATGCAGGACAACATGCAGCCGACGCGGGAGGCCGACCGCGTCGGCAGCATCGTGCGCTTTGCCGCCGAGCGGTTGCGGCAGGAGAGCCGCATCGCCGCTTTTTCGCTCAACGGGTTCGACACGCATGCCAGGCAGGACCGGACGCTGCCGCGCGCGCTGGACCCGTTGCAGGAGGCGGTTCTGACCCTGCGGCAGGAACTGGGCGACGTCTGGGACAAGACGGCGGTGCTGGCGCTGACCGAGTTCGGGCGGACCGCGCGCTGGAACGGCAGCGGCGGCACCGATCACGGCACCGCGGGGGCGATGCTGCTGGCCGGGGGCGCGGTGCGCGGCGGGCGCGTTCTGGCCGACTGGCCGGGGCTGTCCGAGGCGGACCTGTACCAGCGCCGCGACCTGATGCCCACGCGCGACGTGCGCGCGTTCGCGGGCTGGGCGATGCGGGACCTCTTCGGCATGGACCGCAGCGTGATCGAGCGCACGATCTTTCCGGGACTGGAGCTGGGGAGCGATCCGAAACTGACCTTGTAAGCTTTCGCTTTTCTCTTCGGTCCGGGTCTGCATAGTGTCCGCACGAAAGGACGATATGCCGATGACCGAAAAGCGCCCGGTTGGGCCCGAAATCCCGAATTGGACGGTGCCGCCCGCGCCGGACATGACGCCACTGGAAGGACGTTACGTGCGGCTGGAGGCGCTGGACGCCGACCGGCACGCGGCGATCCTGTTCAAGGCGTTCGACGGGCATGACTGGGTGTGGGATTACATGCCCGTGGGGCCGTTCGCCTCGGCGGCGCAGTTTCATCGGTGGATACGCGACGAGACGGCCAAGGACACGATCCTTTTCTATGCGATCTACGACAAGGATGCCGGCGCCTATGGCGGATTTGCCTCCTACCTGCGGATCAAGCCCGAAGCGGGGTCGATCGAGGTGGGGTTCATCGCGATGGCGCCGCGGATGCAGCGGACGCGGGCGGCGACCGAGGCGATGTTCCTGATGATGCAATGGGCGTTCGACGCGGGCTATCGCCGGTACGAATGGAAATGCGACGCGCTGAACGCGCCCTCAAGACGGGCGGCGCAGCGGTTCGGTTTCAGCTTTGAAGGGGTGTTCGTGCAGGCGACCGTCGTGAAGGGGCGCAACCGGGACACGGCCTGGTTCGCGGTGATCGACAAGGATTGGCCGGCGCTGCACGAAGCCTTCCAATTCTGGCTGTCGCCGGAGAATTTCGATGCGGAAGGCCGCCAGAAGGAGCGGCTGGCCGACCTGACCCGCCTGGTGCGCCGGGCGTCGGACCCGGCGCAGAAAGTGTAGGCCAGGCCTGAAGCGTTTCGCGATAAACCTGATGTGCAGCCTGCACGCGAAACGCTTCAGATGGCGAAGCTGCGGGTCAGCCGTGCCTTGACCATCTCGATGAGCGCCGGAACGGTCTCGGGCGTCACGCGCCCCCGCGCCCGGGCCGCCGCAAGATCGCTGGCGGCCTCGGCAAGGGCCGTGTCGTCGGCGCAGCGTGCGACACCGTCGAGGAATTGCGCCACGTAATCCAGCATCGAGCCGTCGCGGCGCTCTTCCAGCAGGTCGGCGACGCGTGTCATGTCGTCGCGATAGGCCATCGGGTCGGGGGCGATGGTGACCTGCGGTATCTCGCGCGGTCCGGTCGGGCCGAAGCTGTCGGGCAGCGCGCCGAGGACCGCCTGCTGAAACGCGCCGAGGCTGTCCAGCGGTTTTCCGAGAAAGCCATCGGCCCCGGCATTGATCGCCGCCTGGTGCAGCGGGGTATTGCCGCTGAGGGCGAGCAGGCCGCTGACCCGCGGGATGGCGGACGAAAGCTCTGCGATCAGGTCGAGGCCCGAGCCGTCGGGCAGGCCAAGGTCGACGATCACGACCGAGGGGCGATAGACCGACAGGTGGCGTCGCGCCGAGCGCAGGCAATCGGCCCGCCGGATCCGCGCGCCGCTGCGCAGGCACATCAGGCGCATCGCCTCGCAGGCATAGCGGCTGTCCTCGACCACGAGAATCGTCAAGCCGAGAAGCGGGCGTTGCGCGGTTGGTGTCTTGGTCAGGGTCAGGCTGTCAGTGTCGTCCATGGGGCTGCTCCTGGTGAGTGGCACATGCGGGAATGGGTCCCGAACAGGCTCGACGCTAAGCAGCCATGGCTAACGAAGGGTTAAGCATGCGGCAAAAATTTCGCCGAAACGGGTGCGAGGGCCGCGGGGTTGCGTCGGCGTGTCGCTTGCCCCTGCGGCGCGAGAGGCCCATAACATGCGCAGAACCTGACAGACGAAGGGAGTGCGCCATGATCGGACGCCTGAACCACGTGGCCATCGCCGTGCCCGACCTCGAGGCGGCGGCGGACCAGTATCGCACCGCATTGGGCGCCAATGTGGGCGCGCCGCAGGACGAGCCTGATCACGGCGTGACGGTGATTTTCATCGAACTGCCGAACACCAAGATCGAATTGCTGTATCCGTTGGGCGAGGACAGCCCGATCAACGGGTTCCTGGAAAAGAACCCGGCGGGCGGTATTCACCACGTCTGTTACGAGGTCGAGGACATCCTCGCCGCCCGCGACCGCCTGAAGGAAAGCGGCGCGCGGGTGCTGGGCAGCGGCGAGCCCAAGATCGGGGCGCATGGCAAGCCGGTGCTGTTCTTGCATCCCAAGGATTTCAACGGCTGCCTTGTGGAACTGGAGCAGGTCTGATGGGAATCGCGTCGGGCATCGTTCTGTTTCTGGTGATCTGGTTCATGACCTTCCTGATCGCCCTGCCGATCCGCATCCAGACGCAGGGCGAGGCGGGCACGACCGTGGACGGTACGCACAAGGGATCGCCCGAGAAGCATCACCTGCGCAAGAAATTCATCATCGTGACCGGCGTGGCGTTCGTGCTGTGGGCGATTGCGGCCTATGTCATACTGGGCGGGGTGATCACGGTGGAGGACATCGATTTCTTCGGCACCATGTCGGGGGCGCGGAACTAGCGGGTCCGGGCGCCCTTGGCGCCAAGAGGGTCATAGCGGCAGGGCCGTGGTGTCCTTGATTTCCTCCATCACGAAGCTGGCGGAGACGTCGCGCATCGGCACGCGGGCGACGAGCGTCTGGTAGAGCCGGTCGTAGTCGGCCATGTCCGCCACGCGGGCGCGGATCAGGTAATCGAGATCGCCGGTCATGCGGTAGACGCCCTGGATTTCCGGCAGGGCGCGGGTGGCGCGGGCGAAGGTTTCGAGCCATTGAGCGTCATGCTTGGCGGCGCGGACCTGGATGAAGACGGTGAGGCCGAGGTTCAGCTTGGCGGCATCCAGAAGCGTGACGCGGGCGCGGATGATGCCGGCCTCCTCCATCGTCTTGATGCGGCGCCAGCAGGCGTTGCGCGAGAGGCCGACGCGGGTGCCGATCTCCTCCAGCCCAAGGGATGCGTCGCGTTGCAGTTGGTGCAGTATTTTCCGGTCGAGATCGTCGATTTTCCACATGATGAGACAATAGTGGGAAATTTTCTCAATATACAATCAATTTGCTCAAAGATTGAGAAAACGCCTCGGGATGGCGCTGGTAGTTTGAGGCAAACCGATCAAAAGGAGTTTCCCATGCTGGCCCGTCTTTTCCTTTCCCATCCGCAGAGCGTTGATGAAACTTATGTCGAACATGCCCGGTTCGCGGGATCGTTCAGTGTTAAACTATTTGCGGCAGGGTTCTGCGCGCTGGTCCACGCCGTGTTGCCGTTTGCCTTCGAGAAGACGGCCAGCCGGATGATCGCGGAGATGTACGCCAAGACGCATGGGCGTGGGTCGTAGACCGTTTCTTGTCCCGGCCGTGTGGTGTCGCGGGGTGAAACCCCGCCCTACGGAACGTCGGGGTGCGCGCGTGTAGGTCGGGATCACATCCCGGCGTGTGTCGTGCGTGTCAGTTCGCGATGTAGCGTTTGCGGTTGTGGTTGAAGGTGATCACGAGGTTGAGCACTAAGGCGCCCAGAAGCGACCAGCCCACCACGCTGAGCGGGAAGAGGAGGGCAGCGACGGTAAAGATCACCGCGTCGGTCATCAACTGCACATAGCCCGCGCGAAAGCCGGTTTTCTCCTGCACCCAGAAGGCGACGACGCCGAGACCACCAAGCGAGCTTTTGTGTCGGAACATCGCCAGAAGGCCCATGCCCACCGTCGCGCCGAAGATCACGGCGCCGAGTGCTGGGTGCAGATGCTCGATTGTGAAGCCGAGCGGCAGGAAATCCGTCACCAGTGACAACAACCCCACGGAAACGAGCGATTTTATAGTGAATTCCAGCCCAAGCTTGCCATAGGCCAGCGCATAGAAGGGCAGGTTGATGAGAAAGAACACCACACCGAAGGACCAGCCCGAGAGGTAGCTGAGAATCACCGCCACGCCGGCGGTCTGGCCGGTGATGAGGCCCACGGTGGTCAGAATGTGGATGCCCACCCCGCAGAGCAACACGCCGAGGGCGATGCCCTGGGCGTCTTCGATCGGGGAATGGGGTACTGTGGGCGGGTCGGTGCTGTCCATCCGGGTGAGATAGGGCAGGCACCCCGTCACTTCCATTTCAGCCCGTCGTCATGCCCCTCTTGGACGGGCCGCTGCCCGATTTAGTGGCGTATCGGCAAAGGATGAACAGGTCTTGCATGAAAAAGCCGCCCCGGTGTGGCGCCGGGGCGGCCTGGATTTTCTGCTGTGGTGCCGGTTACTTGCCGATGATGCCGTTCAGCGTCGGGCTGGGGCGCATCACGGCGGCAAGACGGCCTTCGTCGGGGTGGTAGTAGCCGCCGGTATCCGCCGGGCTGCCCTGTGCCGCGGCGAGTTCCGACACGATCTGGTCTTCGTTCTCGGCGAGCGCCTTGGCCATGGGCGCGAATTCCTCGGCCAGCTTGGGGTCGTCGGATTGGGCGGCCAGCGCCTCGGCCCAATAACGGGCGAACCAGTAGTGGCTGTCGCGGTTGTCGGGCTCGCCGACCTTGCGCGAGGGCGAACGGTTGTGGTCGAGGATGCCTTGCGTAGCTTCCTCGATGGTCTCGCCGAGGATGCGGGCGCGGGCGTTGTCCTTGGTCTCGCCCAGGAACTTGAAGCTTTCGCCCAGGGCGCAGAATTCGCCCAAGGAATCCCAGCGCAGATGGTTTTCCGACTGCAACTGCTGCACGTGCTTGGGGGCGGAACCGCCGGCGCCGGTCTCGAACAGGCCGCCGCCATTCATCAGCTTCACGATCGACAGCATCTTGGCCGAGGTGGCCAGTTCCAGGATCGGGAAGAGGTCCGTGAGGTAGTCGCGCAGGACGTTGCCGGTGATCGCGATGGTGTTCTCGCCCTTGGTGATGGTTTCCAAGCTGGCGCGGGTGGCCTCGCGCGGGGCCATGATCTCGAACTTGTCGGCGACGCCTTTCGCCTCAAGCATCGGCTTCACGAAGGAAATCAGTTCGGCGTCGTGGGCGCGGCTTTCATCGAGCCAGAAGATCGCGCGGTAGCCGGTGGCATTCTGCCTTTCTATGGCGAGGTTGACCCAGTCCTCGATGGGCGCCTTGCGGGCGGAGGCGGAGCGCCAGATGTCGCCTTTCTTGACCTCGTGCGAATGCAGCACGGTGCCGTCGTCGAGGATCATCTTGACGGTGCCGTCCTCGGGGATCTCGAAGGTGGTGGGGTGGCTGCCGTATTCCTCGGCTTTTTGCGCCATGAGGCCCAGGTTCTGCACGGTGCCGGCGGTGGCCGGGTCGAGTTTTCCGTTTTCCTTGAAGAACTTGATGCTCTCGTCATAGACGGGCGCGTAGGAGCTGTCGGGGATGACGCAGACCGCATCGTGTTCCTTGTTGTCCGGGCCCCAGCCCTTGCCGCCCGAGCGGATGAGCGCGGGCATGGAGGCGTCGATGATGACGTCCGAGGGCACGTGCAGGTTAGTGATGCCGCGGTCGCTGTCGACCATGTACATGGGCGGGCGTGCCGCGCGGCAATCCTCGATGGCGGCCATGATCTCGGCGTCGTCCTTGACGCGCTCCAGCAGGTCGCCCATGCCGGAGGCGGGGTTCACGCCCAGTTCCTTCATCCGGTCGCCGTATTTCTCGAATACCGGCTTCAGCCATTCCTTGACCGCGTGGCCGAAGATGATGGGGTCGGAGACCTTCATCATGGTGGCCTTCAGGTGGATCGAGAAGAGGACACCCTCGTCCTTGGTCTTCTTGATTTCCTCGGCGAGGAAGGCATCTAGCGCGGCGGCGCTCATGTAGGTGGCGTCGACCACGGTGCCGGCGGGATAGCTGACACCGTCCTTGAGGACGGTTTCGCCGTTGGCGCCTTCCAGCACGATCTTAACGGTTGCGGCGCCGTCGAGCGTGGCGGATGTCTCGTTCGAGAAGAAGTCGCCCGACTCCATCGAGGCGACGCGCGTCTTGCTGTCAGAGGACCATTCGCCCATGCGGTGGGGGTTGTTCTGGGCGTATTTCTTGACCGGCGCGGCGGCGCGGCGGTCGGAGTTGCCTTCGCGCAGGACGGGGTTCACGGCCGAGCCCTTGATCGCGTCGTAGCGGGCGCGGACCTCTTTTTCTGCGTCGGTTTCCGGCGTCTCGGGGTAGTCGGGAATGTTATAGCCCTGACCCTGAAGTTCGCGCACGGCGGCGACGAGCTGCGGCACGGAGGCCGAGATGTTGGGCAGCTTGATGACGTTGGCGCCGGGTTGCTTGACCAGTTCGCCCAGGGCGGCGAGGTCGTCGGAGACGCGCTGCTCGTCGGTCAGGTGATCGGGGAAGGTGGCGAGGATGCGGCCTGCCAGCGAGATGTCACGGGTGCCCACGGTGATGTCGGCGGCGGTGGCGAAGCTTTGAATGATGGGCAGGAGGGACGCGCTGGCCAGTTCGGGGGCCTCGTCGACCTTGGTGTAGACGATATCGGGGTTGGAGGTGTCGGCCATCGGAAATACCTTTCGATCAGGACATGACAAAGCGTGAGTCTTGCGCGCGTCATAGACCATGATTGCGGTTTTGACCAGACGGTATGCGACAGTATACCGATTAAATTCCGGGCTCAGTGCGGCGGGCTCTGCTCTCGGTCGAGCTTGCGCATGAACTGCGTCAGCAGGAGGGCGAGGCTGGCGAAGATCGCGACGCCGATCAAGAGGGGCAAAGGCGTGCCGTTGAAGGCAAGGCCCACCGGGACGGCCAGCAGGATGGAGCCCACCGTGGCCAGGCCCGCCGTGATCGACGCGGCCATGCCGGCGATGTGGCCCAGGGGTTCGAGCGCCAGGGCGTTGAGATTGCCTAGCGTCAGGCCGATCTGGAAGAATACCGTGACCTGCCAGACGAAGTAGAGCGGGAAGCTGCCGAACCCTGCGAGGAAGGCGGCGAGCACGACGAGGGTCAGCCCGGCCTCGATCATCAGGGCCATCTGGATCAGGCGGCGCATTCCCAGACGCATCACCAGCGCGGCGTTCACCACGCTGCCCAGTGCCGCGACGGCGGCAATGGCGGCGAACCAGAAGGGAAACTCCTCGGCCCGGCCATACGTCACATCCATGATCTGCTGAATGGAGCTGATGGATGAAAAGAGCATGGCGAAACAGAGCGTCTGCACCGCCATCGAGAGACGCACCATGGGATAGCGGAAGACCTCGGCGGCGGCGCCCAGCAGCTTTTGCGGGCGGAAGGCGACGCGGCGGTCGTGGGGCAGCGGCTCGGCCAGGCGGGTGGCCATCCAGAGCACGCTGATGCCGGAAAAGACGAGGAAAGAGACGAAGATGCCGCGCCATTCGTAGAGCGCGATGATGCCGGCCCCGGCCATGGGGGCGATGGCCGGGACGAGGGTGAAGACCAGCATGATGAAGCTCATCAGCCGGGCCATTTCGCGGCCCTTGTAGAGGTCGCGGATGATGGCCATGGCCACGACCCGCGCCGCGGCGGCGCCCAGCCCCTGAAGCACGCGGGCGGCCAACAGGGTTTCCAGTGTGGGTGCCAGAAGCGCCAGAACGGCACCCGCGCAATAGACGCCCGCGCCCCAGATAATGACCCGCTTGCGGCCATAGGCATCCGACAGCGCGCCGACGAAGAAGGTGCCGACGCCCAGGCCCAGCACGAAGCTGCCGATCACCAGCTGCGCCTGGTTGGGCGCGTCGGGCGACAGCTCGGTCCCGATGGCGGGCAGGGCGGGCAGCATCGCGTCGATGGTGTAGGCGACCGTGGCCACCAGCATCGCCATCATCGCCACGAATTCGGCCCGCCCCATGACGGGCGTGGTGGCAGTGGCGGGATGGTCGGTGGGGGCGGTCATGCACGGGCGCTATCACGGCGCCGGGATGTGCGCCAGAGCGGGATTTGCACAGAAGTCCCGCCGTTTTCGCACAGGTGCCTCAGTCGCCGGGACGGCGGTCGATATTGGCTTGCGCGCCTTCTTCGTCCGAGGGCCGGGGCGGGCCGTGATGCAGCTTGCCCACCAGCCATTCGGTGTGTTCCTCGCGCTTGCGCATGGCGAATGCGCCGATCTGTTGCACGGCGATGGCGAAGACGCCTAGGCCCACGAAGATGAAGATCGTCGTGCCGATCTTGCCCGCGGCCGTGGCCGGAACCAGGCTGCCGTAGCCGACGGTGGACAGGGTAATGACGGTGAAGAAATAGCTGTCGAGCCAGCTCCAGCCTTCGACCAGATGGAAAAAGACGGTGCCGCCGAGGATGATGGCGGGCAGGGTCGAGAGAAGCAGGAGAAGTCGCAATCCGCGCATGTCAGCCCTCGTGTCGGTGTCGCCGGTCCCAAAGGAACAGGGATGCGGCGTCGATGGCAAGGGGGCAGGCGGGTGCCGGGCGTCATGCCACAGGCGGGGTGTGCTCAGATGGCGGTGTCTTCGCCGCTTTCAAGATTCTCGACGATCTCGTCGATGACCTTGATCCAGAGGTCGGGAGGCTGACAGCCCGGCACGGCGTGCTTGCCCGCGACGATGAAGCAGGGCACGCCGGTTATGCCCATTTCGCGGAAGGCCTTGTCGCGGCCCGCGATGCCCTCGATATCGGCGTCGGAGGCCAGCAGTTTCTGCACCACGGCGGCGTCCATCTCGGTGCTGTCGGCGATATCGCCCAGAACTTCGGGATCGCTGATGTCGCGCCCGTCCTCGAAATAGGCGCGGAAGAGCGACATGGCGACTGCCATCTGGCGGCCCTCGATGCCCGCCCAGTGGATCAGGCGGTGGGCGTCCATGGTATTGGGCGTGCGGGTGATCTTGTCGAAATTGATCGTCAGCCCTTCGGCCTCGGCCCGTTCGGCAATGGGGGCGTAGGCCTGGACGGCACCCTCCTTGCCGCCGAATTTACGTTCCAGGTACTCTCGCCGGTCCATGCCTTCGGGAGGCATGTCGGGATTGAGCTGGAACGGGTGCCATTCGATCTCGAACGGGTGGCCGGGGCGTTCGGCCAGCGCCTTGTCGAGGCAGGCCTTGCCGATATAGCACCACGGGCAGATCGGGTCGGAGACGATATCAAGCTTGACCATGCAGGTCCTTGTAGATCGGCCGCAGGGCGCGGCGCAGGAGTTTTCCGTTGGCGCCCGTGGGCAGCGCGTCGAGGTGAAAGAACGCACGGGGGCGTTTGTAGGCAGCCAGGTTGTCGTTGACATAGGCCTTGAGCGCGTCCTCGGCAACCGGGGCGGGGGCGGTGTAGAAGGCCATGATGAGGCGGGCGTCCTGCTTGACCTCGATCTCGGTCACGGCGGATTGGGTGATGTCGGGATGGGCGTTCAGGACCGCCTCGACCTCCATCGGCGACACGCGGAAGCCGCCGGCGTTCATCATGTCGTCGGAGCGCCCCAAGTAGGTGATATCGCCGTCGGGAGACATGACGCCCTGGTCGCCGGTGAGGAACCAGTCGCCCTGGAAGCGGTCGGCGGTTTCCTCGGGCTCGTTCAGGTAGCCCAGCATCAGGCCGGGGTCGGAGCGGTGGATGGCGATGGTGCCTTCCTCGCCCACGGGCACGGGGCCGTCCGCGCCGATCAGCGCCACCTTGCGGCCCGGTTGCGGGCGGCCCAGCGTGCCGGGCGCTGCGGGGTGATCGGGGCAGCCCGAGATAAAGGTGGAGCATTCGGACATGCCGTAGGCTTCGAAAAGCGGCGTGCCGGTCGCCTCGCGCCAGTGGGCGTCAATGGTGGCCGAGAGCTTTTCGCCCGCTGTCAGGCCGTGGCGGAGTTTCGGCAGGTCGAGCGTCTTGCCGGGCGTGACGAATTTGCGGAAGACGCCGGGGGCGGCGGCGAAGATGGTGGCGTCGTGGCGCTTCATCAACAGGGGCAGCTGGTCGGGCGTGACGGAGGTGGCGGGGATGAGGGCGGTGGCGCCTGCCGTCCATGGATCCATCAGGCCGGTGCCGAGCGTGTAGGTCCAGTTGAAGGCGCCTGCGTGCATCAGGCGGTCCTGTTCGGTGAGGCCGTACCAGCCGTCGACCATCATCTGCCGCGCCCAGATGGCGCGGTGGGCGTGCATCACCGCGCGCGGTGTGCCGGAGGTGCCGGAGGTGTAGATGATGTAGGCCAGCCGGTCGGGGTCGCCCATGTCGAACGCGGCCGGGGCGTTGTCATGCATGGCGCGCAGGGCATCGGTGCCGATGACGGGGATATCCGTGTCGGGGCAGGGAATGGCGTCGCCCCGCAGGATGGCTTTCGGTTCCGTGGTCTTGAGGATGCCCGCGACCTCGCGCTCGGTCAGTTGCGAGGAGGTGGGGATCGGCACGAGGCCCACGGCGATGGCGCCGAGATAGGCGATGGGGAAGTCGACGGTGTTGCCGAGGCGCATGAGCACACGGTCGCCGGGTTGAAGGCCGTGCTCCAGCAGGCCCGCGCCGGTGCCGAGGACGGCGGATTTCAGGCGCGCGAAGCTGTAGCGTTCCGACCCCGAGAGCCCGAGGATGGCCAGGGCCACCTTGTCCGGCAGGTCGTCCGCGCGGCGCAGCACATGGGCCGCGAGGTTGAACGGCGCGGGGCAGGGCGGAAACGCGGTGGTGTCGGTCTGGGAGCGCATGGAGCGGAGGATTAGGACCGCCACGGCGAAGTTGCAAGCCATGGCGGCGCTGCGTATAGCGTAGGACATGGAAGACAGATCGCCCGTGAGCTTGATCAGGCTGGCCCGCGAAAGCGGGGAAGAGGAAGCGGCCCAGCCGCTGAACCTTGCCGAACGGGTGCGCGATTTGCGCAAGTCGCGGGGCTGGACGCTGGAACAGGCGGCCCGGCAGGCGGGGCTGGCGCGGTCCACCCTGTCGAAGATCGAGAACGGGGTGATGTCGCCCACTTACGATGCCTTGAAAAAGCTGGCGGTGGGGTTGGAGATTTCCATTCCGCAGCTCTTCACGCCGCCGCAGCGCGAACAGGTGAGCGGCCGGATGGCGGTGACGCGGGCCGGGCAGGGCACGGCGCAGGCCACCACGACCTATGAGCATGAGCTGTTGGGCGAGGCTTTGCTGAAGAAGCGGATGCTGCCCTATCGCGCCCGCATCCGGGCCCGGTCGGTCGAGGAGTTCGACGGCTGGGTGCGCCATGACGGCGAGGAGTTCATGTATGTCCTGACCGGGGTTGTCCGGCTCTACACCGAGTTCTACGAGCCGATCGAGATGCGCCGGGGCGATAGCGCCTATTACGACGCCACGATGGGCCATAACGTGGTGTCGGTAAGCGACGAGGATGCGACGATCCTGTGGGTGACATCGCTGGGGTGATGCCGATGTGCATAGGGTCGGCGCGTGGGCTTTCGCCCACCCTACGCAGGCGGCACCTCGCGGTTTTGTGATGCCATGGCGGCCGCATTCCACCGTGACCGAGTGACCCGTGGCCTGTTCCTTGGGGCGGGCTGCCCTATTTCGGCAAACTAACCCGATCAGACGGTCTCGTGCTTTGGCACGGTGCCCTGTATCGGCGTGTGACCGCTTGGAGGTAGTTGATTTGGGTAAGGTTTTCAGGGTCTTGATCGGTCTTTGCGTCGTGGCCGCCTGTGCGGCTGCGGGGCTTTGGGGCACGCAGCAGATCCTGTCGCAAGGCGGATCGGGCGAGGCCGCGTCGGCGCCGCCCGCCATGCGCGTGGAACTGACCCGGGCTGAGACGCGGCAGATCGAGGACCGGGTGAGCGGGGTCGGCACGCTTATTCCGGTGCGCTCGGTCGAACTGGTCCCTGCGGCGGCGGGGCGAGTGACGGGCGTGCCGGTCTCCTCCGGGGAGGAAGTCGCCAAAGGCGAGATTATCGTGCAGCTGGACGACCGCGCGGCCCGCGCGGCGCTGGCCGAGGCCGAAGCGACCTTTGCCGAGGCGGAAGACGAATTTCGCCGGGTCGAGGAACTGACCGACAGCAACGCCGCCGCCGAGGCGCGGCTGGAAGAGGCGCGGGCGGCCTATCGCCGGGCCGAGGCCGCGCTGATGATGGCGCGCGCCGACCTGGAAGACCGGACGCTGGTGGCGCCCTTCGACGGGATCCTGGGGCTGATCGACATCGAGACGGGCACGTTCCTGGGCGAGGGCATGGCCGTGACGCGGTTGTCGGACATCTCGACGATGGAGCTGACGGTGTCGCTGCCCGAGCGGTATTTCGACCAGATCGGGGTGGGGCAGGCGGTCAACGTGCATACTCCGGCCTATCCGGATGCGGAATTCGACGGCGAAGTGACGGTGCGCGCGCCGGAAGTGAACCTGGAGACGCGCAGCTTCAACATCCGGGCCGAGATCGACAATGCCGACGGACGCCTGGTGGGCGGCATGTTCGCCGATGCCGAGATCGTACTGGACACCTATGAGGGGCTTGCGATTGCCGATGACGCGATCATCAGCGAGGGGTTGGCGAGTTATGTCTACACTGTCGCGGACGGGGCCGCCGTGCGCACCGAGATCGAGCCGGGGCAGTCGCTGGGCGCGATGACGGAGGTGCGCGAGGGGCTGGAACTGGACGACCGCGTTGTCGTTGCGGGCTGGGACAACCTGACGGACGGGGCCTCGGTCGAGGTGGTCGAGGATGTGGACCAGCAGGAAGACGAGGCGGCGCAGGGCGACGGCGCGGAGGGCGCCACCCAATGACGCTGCCTGACCTGTGCATCAAGCGGCCCGTGCTGGCCACGGTCATGTCGATCCTGATCATCGTGGTGGGCATTGCCGGGCTGACCCGGATGCCAGTGCGGGAATTGCCCGACACCACCACGGCCGAGGTCACGGTCAGCGTGCCCTATATCGGGGCCGGTCCCGGCGTGGTGGACAGCGAATTGGCCACAGTCATCGAAGGCGCGCTGTCGACCGTGTCGGGCATCGACAGCATGAACACCGAATCCGAGCTGGGCGGGTTGCGCACGGTCATCACGTTCCGGCAAGGGCGGGATATCGACCAGGCGGCTGCGGATGTTCGCGCGGCGGTCGAAGGCGTGGCGGGAGACCTGCCGGAAGAGGCCGAAGAGCCGCAGGTGGAAAAGAACGACAGCCAGGGTGACCCGATCCTGTGGATGACGCTGACGTCCGAGACCCTGTCGGCCTCGGAGCTGACGGATTACGCCGACCGTTTTATCACCGACCGGCTGGAAACACTGAGCGGCGTGGCGGCGGTGCAGATCTACGGCGACCGGGCCTATGCGATGCGCGTCTGGCTGGACCCCGAGGCGATGGCGGCCCGGGGCGTGACCGCGAACGAGATTGCCGATGCGCTGCGGGCCAACAACCTGGAACTGCCGGCGGGCACGATCGAGAACGAGGCGCGGACGTACCTGTTGCGCACCGAGACGCGGCTGTCGAGCGTGGAGGAATTCGAGGATCTGATCGTGCGGTCGGACGAGAATGGCCGGGTCCTGTTGGGCGACGTGACGCGGATCGAGCTGGGGGTCGAAAGCGACGACAGCGAATTCCGGGCCAATGGCGAGACGGCGCTGGGGCTGGGCGTGTTGCGGCAATCCTCGGCCAATACGCTGTCGATCTCGGCCGCGGTCAGCGAGGAAGTGGAGCGGATCGCGGCGGACCTGCCGGGTGGGACGAAATTGCAGATCACGTCGGACGACGCTGATTTCATCGAGAATTCGATCCGGCAGGTTCTGACAACGCTGGCCATCGCCGTGGGGATCGTGGTGGCGGTGATCTACGTGTTCCTGACCTCTATCCGCACGACAGTGATACCCGCCGTGACCATCCCCATCGCGCTGTTGGGCGCCTGTGCGGGGATCGCTCTGGCCGGGTTTTCGATCAACATCCTGACGCTCTTCGCGCTGATCCTGGCCATCGGGCTGGTGGTCGATGACGCCATCGTGGTGCTGGAGAATATCGAGCGCAAGGTCGAGGAGGGCGAGGACCCCAGGCAAGCGGCACGCACGGGCGCGAACCAGGTGTTCTTTGCCGTGGTGTCGACCTCGGCGGTGCTGATCTCGGTCTTCGTGCCGCTGTCGCTGCTGGAAGGCGAGCTGGGCAAGCTGTTCCGCGAGTTCGGCGTGACGCTGGCCATCGCCGTTGCGCTGTCGACCTTCGTGGCGCTGACGCTGTGCCCGGTGATTGCCAGCAAATTGCTGAAGAAGGGTATGAACGACAGCTGGTTCGCGCGGGCCGTGAAGCGGGTGACGAAAAGCACATCGGAGGGCTATCGCAAGCTGTTGACGCGGGCGATCCGGGCGCCGCTGGTGGTGCTGGCGATTGCGGCGGTGCTGACGGGGATGTCCTGGACGCTCTACCAGCAATTGCCGTCGCAGCTGACGCCGGCATCGGACCGGGGCATATTCTTTGTCTCGATCCAGGCACCGCCGGGATCGGCCCTGCCGCTGACCGACAATGCGGTGAGCCAGGTCGAGGACCTGATCGCGCCTTACCGCGAAGACGGCGTGGTGGAGGACACCATTGCCATCGTCGGGCAGTACGGCGAGGCGGGGCGGGCGTTCGTGGTGGCGGTGATGTCGCCGTGGGGCGACCGAGAGATGGGGCCGCGCGACGTGCTGAACGAGCTGCGGCCCGAGTTCGCCAAGATCACCCGCGCCAGCGTGCGTGCCTTCGCGCCCTCGGGGCTTGATGCGGGCAGTGGCTCGGGGTTGGAGGTAATCGTCACAGGGCCGAGTTTCGAGGATGCCGCCGAGTTTTCGCGCCAGATGGAAGAAGCGATGCGCGCCAGCCCCGACTTGACCGGGGTGCGGCGGGATTACGAGATCAACACGCCGGGCTTCGACATCAGCGTGAACCGGGCCATGGCGCGGCAGATCGGGGTCGAGGCGCGGGATATCTCGGACGCGGTGCGCACATTCTTTGCCTCGGCGGAGGTGACGGAATTCATCTCGCGCGACCGGCAGTACCCGGTGATCTTGCAGGCGCCGGACGATCGGCGGACCAACACCGCGGATCTGACGGGTGTGAACGTGCGGACCGAGACTGGCGCACTGGTGCCACTGGATGGTCTGGTGACGCTGGAACGGCGCGCGTCGGTGCGGGCTTACAATCGGTATAATCGGCAGCCCTCGGTCGAGATCAGCGCGTCGCTGGTGGAGGGCGTGGACCTCGGCTCGGCCATCGCGACGGTCGAGCAGATTGCCGAGGACATGCCCTCGGCCATGCAGATCAGCTATTCCGGGCAGGCCGAAAGCTATCAGGAGACGTCGGGAGGTATCGCGCTGACATTCGCGCTGGCGCTCTTGATCGTGTTCCTGGTTCTGGCGGCGCAGTTCGAAAGCTTTATTCAGCCGGTGGTGATCCTGCTGTCGGTGCCGCTGGCCGTGGCAGGGGCGCTGATAACGCTGTTCGCGCTGGGCGAGGCGATCAACATCTACACGCAGGTGGGGATGGTGATGCTGATCGGGCTGATGGCCAAGAACGGCATCCTGATCGTGGAGTTTGCCAATCAGTTGCGGGAAGAGGGCCGCAACGTGCGCGATGCGGTGATCGAGGCGTCTGCGGTGCGGTTGCGCCCGATCCTGATGACGGTAATGTCGACCGTACTGGGCGCGGTGCCGCTGGTGCTGTCCACCGGCGCGGGGGCGGCGAGCCGGTTCTCCATCGGGATCGTGATCATCGGCGGGTTCATGTCGGCCTCGGTGCTGACGCTGTTCCTGACGCCGGTGCTGTATGACCTGTTGCAGAAGGACCGGGAAAGGAAGATGCGCCGGAGGGTGCGGGCGCGCAGCCGGCGGAGTAGCGGCGGGGCGACTCAGATCTCTGATTTGGCGATACGGTGATAGATATGGGTGAAAGTTGCCGCCCCAAGGATCGGGATCACGAGGTTCACCAGCGGGATCGACAGGGGCAGCGCCATCAGGGTGCCGGCCATCCAGATCGTGCCGCGATGTTCCTTGCGCAGCACCTTGGCGTTGGCGCGGCCGACGCGGCGCATGGCGGCCAGCTGAAAATACTCCATTCCCAGCAGGTAGCCGTTCACGCCCCAGAAGATGAAGGGCGTGGCGGGCGGGAACAGGGCGTAGAGAATGAAGGCCAGGAGGTTGGCCGCGATGATGACGCCGAGGAAGTTGACGCTGTCCTTCAGCCCATCGAAGAAGGGCACTGGCGGGACGGCGGGCAGGTTGGGATAGTGCCGGTCCTCGACCGCCTGGGCGACCGTGTCGAGAAAGAGCGAGGTGATGGCCGACGCCACCGGCACCATCAGGAAGACCGACATCAACAGCATCAGGAAGAAGCCGGACCAGCCGAGCAGGTCGTCGATCCAGTTGACCTCGCCGATGATGGGCAGGGTCGTGGTGTCGCCGGTGGCCCACTGGATGAACATCAGAAAGGCGGCGGTGACGGCGACGAGCAGCAGGAACGACAGCGCCACGCCCAGCCAGAAGACCTTGCGGAAGCGCGGATCGCCCAACTGCCCCAAGGCCTTGAAGAAGGCGGTGAAGATCATTCGGTGACCCAGGTGGTGATGGCGTCGATATCCGGGCGCGGACGGTCCGGCGGGGCCGAGGTTTCGGTGCCGAGGAAGACCAGGCCGGCGATGCTTTCATTGTCGGCAAGGCCGAGGCCCTGGGCGACGAAGTCCCGGTCATGGCTGGCCCAGCCGGTGAGCCAGTTCGCGCCCCATCCCGAGGCCAGAGCGGCGTTCAGGAGCGCGAGGCACACCGCGCCGGCCGAATAGGTCTGTTCGATGGCGGGAATCTTGTCGGAGGGTTTGCGCACCTCGACCACGGCGACGGCAAGCTGGCCGTCCTCGTATTGCTTGGCGGCGTTGGCGATGTCCTCTTCCGACTTGCCCAGGGCGGCGCCGCGGTCGCGGGCGAGGGCGGCAAGGCGAGGCATGGCGGCACGATCCAGCACGATGAAGCGCCACGGCTCGAGCTTGCCGTGATCGGGCGAGCGGGCGGCGGCCTGCAGGATCGGCAGCAGCTCATCGCGCGAGGGCGCCGGGCCGGTCAGCGTCTTGGCGGGGCGCGAGCGGCGCGTCAGCAGGAACTCCATCGCGGCGGGATTGGGATCGGGCATGGGGGGCTTTCGTCGTGTCTGATCTGTTGGGGCATATGTCGGGCGGCGCGGTGCGGGCGTCAACCCTTTTGGCGGGGACGGTCAGGCCAATGCGATAGCGAGGCTTTGGTGATTGCACCGCGCGGGATCAAGGCCGTAGGCCGCCGCGCGATCGCCCGCTGACCGAAAGGCGATTGCACGCAATCGCCGAAAGGGGGACCGCCCGGACGGGCTGGCGATTGAGAGAAGTTGGCGATTCGATGGAAGGTCGTGCGGATATGGCTGGGATAAAGTGCGCAGAAAAACCGTCGCATCGCCATCCCGCGGTCTGGCGATCACGCGGCTATTTCTTCCCGCGCGACAGGCTGTAGACCCCTTCGGGCAGGTTCAATGCGGCGCCGAGATCCTGCAGCTGGGTCATGGACAGCGTCACTTTCTGTACCCGGTCGGTGCGTGGATCGAGCTGTTCGATGGTCACGCATTCCTCGAACGCGTTGATGGTGATGTCTTCCTGCAGGGGCACGCTGCCCTCGTCGACGAGGGTGACAACGGTGGAGTCGAATTCGTGCTCTATCGAAAACATGGCGCCACAGTAACGCATGGTTGCCCGAGCGCAATCGGCTTTGCATCGCGCGTGCGCACGAGGGGGACTGGCCCTCGCCGCAAAGCCTGCTAAAACTAGGGCAACGAGAGCAATTGCAGGTGAGACAGATGCGTTGGAAGGTTCTGATTTGTGCGGTTTTCCTGGCCGGTTGCGAGGTAACCACCACGGGCGGCGAGGCGCCGCAGCCCCGGCCGACCGGCCAGCAGCAACAATCGGTAAAAGCGCCCTCGGGGGCGCAACTGTCGCGGTTCCGGCAGGTTGTGGCACGGGTCGAGCCGGTGGCCGAGCGCGAATGCCGGGCGCGTGGCGGCAACGTGAACTGCGATTTCAACGTGGTGCTGGATGATCGCCCCGGTCGTCCGCCCAACGCGTTCCAGACGCTGGACCGCAGCGGGCGCCCGATCCTGGCCTTTACGGCGTCGCTGATCGCGGATGTGCGCAACGAGGACGAACTGGCCTTCATCTTTGCGCATGAGGCGTCGCATCATATCCGACGGCACATCCCGCGCCAGCAGCAGAGCGCCGCGGCGGGCGCGATTCTGCTGGGGGGTCTGGCGACGATTGCCGGTGCCGGCACGGGTGCGGTGGACGCAGCCACCAATGTGGGCGCGTCCGTGGGCGCGCGCAGCTATTCCAAGGAGTTCGAGCTGGAGGCCGATGCGCTGGGCACGATCATCGCCAAGAAATCGGGCTATAATCCGGTGCGCGGTGCGGAGTATTTCACCCGCATTCCCGATCCGGGCAACCGTTTCCTGGGCTCGCACCCGCCCAACGCGCAGCGGATCGAGACCGTGCGCCGCGTGAACTCGCAACTCTGACGGGGTGTCATGCTGCAACTGACCGGCGTGATTTCCGACCGGGGGTCGAAATACGCCGTGTCGGGCGGCGTGGCGCGGGACCGTGCGGCGGTGGACGCGTTTCTCAAGGAACTGAAGCGCGACAAGAAATTCGCCAAGGCCACGCACAACACCTGGGCGATGCTGGATGGCGAGGGCACCGCGCTGAAATCCGACGACGGCGAGGCCGGGGCCGGCATGGTGATCGTGCGGATGCTGGAACGGGCCGACCTGCGCGAGCACGTGATCGTGGTCACGCGCTGGTTCGGCGGAAAGCACCTGGGCGGTGACAGGTTTCGGCACGTGCAGGACTGTGTCAGCACCTACATGGAGGCGCTCGAACAGTCTTGATGCAGATCAAGGCGCGTTCAGGCGGGCTGGGTCAGTGTTGGCGGCAAGGGTGTCCCGACACCCGGCAATGACGCCGGCAGGGAAGGTGGCACCCACGCGACAGGAGGGCGCCATGCCGCAGACGAAAACGATCAGACGTCATACCGAGCTTGTGGACCGCATGGCCGGTACGCTGGGACTGGACCTGGAAGAAGAGGTCTATGCCGGTCAGCTGGATCCCGAAACGCTGTGCGACGCGGTTCTGCGGTGCACGGGCTGTTCCGATCCGGATGGCTGCGAGGCCTGGATGGCGGCGCAGACGGCCCCGGTGGACGCGACCCCGATCATGTGCCGCAACGGCGAGGTTTTCGCCGCACTGAAGGCGGGACTGCGGGTCTGAGCCGTCGCGGCTGTGGCGCTGCGTTAGAGCGGTGCGATGCTCTTTGCCATGGCGCCGGAGATCCCGAGAAAGCAGCAGGCGGTGGCGATCAGTACGCAGGCGTGCCAGATGGCGTTGCTGAATTTCAGCGTGTCCCAGCAATAGAAGACGACGGCGCCGGAATAGATGATGCCGCCCGCGAAGATCAGTGTCAGGCTGTCGGCCGGCAGTGACGGCCACAGCGGGACGATGATGATCAGGCCCAGCCAGCCGAGCGCCACCTGCGGCAGCCAGTGCGTGCTCATCTTTCCGCGCGCGGCCAGAAGTTTCCTCACCGCACCCGACAGCGCCAGAAACCACACCAGCGTCAGCACGGTATAGGCAAAGGGCGTGTTCAGCAGTACGGCAAGCGGCGTGATCGTGCCCGCGATCTTGACGTAGATGGCGGCATGGTCGATCCGGCGCAGAACCGGGCGCAGGGATGTGTGGGCCGCCAGATGATAGGCCGCCGAGGCCGAAAGCATCAGGATCATGGCGAGCCCGTAGACGACGGCCGCAGTCATGGGCCCGGCGGGCAGGTTCCCGGCATTGGCGGTAATCAGGATCGCGAATGCGACAAGCGCGCTGCAGACGCCGAGCACGTGGACGGTGCCATCGGCGATCCGTTCGGCGCGTGTATAGCGTGGGTAGGACATGTCGCGGTCCTTTGGCCTGTGGGTGTCCTGCGGTTTCGTGTCGATCATGACACTGAGATGTCTCGATTATGTTTCAGTTTCAGGGGTTTTCGTTCAAAAATTATGTGACAACATCGTAATCAAAATGGAAACAAAGGCCCGGCCGGGCCTTTGTTTGCTTTTTTGCAAAGGGTTAGCGGGCTTGAAGCCGCGCGAGATAGGCCGCGGTTGACGCTGCGGCAATGCCGTAGATCACGTGGCCCACCAGCGCCACCCAGGTGATGCCGGTGAAGTTCAGGAAGAATGGCAGGCCGGCGATGCTGGTGATGCCGCCGATGGCGAAAACCCAGAGCGCCGCGCCGTAGAGCGCCGAGGCCGGAAGCCAGTGAAGACCGGGAAGGATGCGGGCCAGCGCCGGGCGCGCGATGAAGAGCCAGCCGATGGGATAGGCCAGGAGGCCCACGAAGAAGAGATGCATCAGGTGGCCGTAAGGCGCGGCGTTGGGCAGGCCCAGCGAGCCCAGCAGGCTGCGGGCAAGGCCCACGGGGGCGAGGTTGGCAAAGCCGAGGATCGGCGAGAGCGCCTGGCCGAAGAGGTCGAAGGCCACGGTGCCGGCGGCGCCGGAGAGCAGGATGAGCAGCGCCGTATCGAGGGAAATGTCAGGAAGGGTGCGGGCGGGATCGGTGGTCAGGGAAGTCATGGTCGGGGGTCCTTGTCAGGTGTGGGTTGCGTTGGTGCGGCCAAGCTGCGGCGGACCGATGTGACAATCAACTGACAGGCCCGTGAGCGCACGGATTGGTGTAAATATCTGTGAATGTTGAAATATTTCAGAATTTCACGGGGGCGTTAGAACTAGGATAATACCGAAGCCTTACCCAGCAAAACGCGAACTCAAGTTTGATCGAACCTCGTCGGGCTCAAGTTCACCTTCTCTTAGAATAAAATGATGCTCGATAAACCCTTCATAGTAACCTAAAGCCGATCGCGCATCGTCCAAAGATAAGATGTTTTCGTCAATCAGCTGTATCAAAAGGGCTTGGATACGATGACCAAGAAAGTATCTTCGCGTGTTCGCGAGTCTTTCTACAAGAATGAAAGCTTCCCAGTTGGATATCGCGTTCGCTTTGTCGTTAAAGAAGTGCCTGTATGCGTTATGCACGCCGTAGACCCCAGTTTCAAAGCGAACGCTGGCTAAATAAGCATCCAATATTTCGTTCTTGTCCCATACGGACTCTATCCACTTAGCCAATGCCATTTCGACAAGCTTTCTTCGGATAGTTGGCTGCAATCTGGTAATAAAGTTGGAACGGCAGAACTGTTGAGTAATCGAACTGCCTCCAGACCGTTTTCCTCGCCAAAGAAACTGCCAAAAAGCTCTCATCAGACCTCGCCAGCTTATTCCGCTATGTTCAAAGAAGCCTTTATCTTCAACGGCAATAGCGATCCGCCGCGTTGTAGATAAATCGGTCTTGAGCCGCTCGATTTCCGCCTTTGCCAGTTTGATATGATAAATTGTCTGCTCAAAATTCTTGACCAACGGCACTCGCGAAACAGCTGCCAGAAACTTGGCGAACCAAAGCCGCCAATTCTCGTTAGCTTCATTCAGCTGATGATAATACGTTAAAAGACATACTAATATCCAAGTCGTGAACGTGACCCAAAGGAAACTAATAGACGAGTGCAGCAGGTTGATCGCCACTCGTGTCATGTCCATGACCGACGGTCCAAGCAGGAATATACTTACTAGCGATGCCAAAATAATAAAAAGCACCGGCATCGATCTGTAAGAAGAAAGAGCTGGTCTTAGATGTATCGAGAAAGGATCATCTGCTCCCTCTATGCGCCAGTTCGGTAGAACTAAGGTGTTTGTGCCATAGCTCACGCCAAGCATTCTTCGGAGCACTATAATTTTTCTCTCAGAAAATGTTTGTGACTTTCTAAGGTTCGCCAAATGGATGATTGCGAACCAAGAGAAAAGAAGAATTACTATTAAGAAAAAAGCTCTTATATCATCGGCTTCGACGCCACTGTCCGTTATTTCGCCTGCCAATTCGCTTATTTTGAAAGATCCGAACCCTAGAAGAGTCGCTATTGTTGTGAGAACACTTGTTGTCCACGTCACTGCTCTGTCTACCGAGGCAAGCATCTGAACTGCAAAGTTATACTCGGCTAGACCAATTTCAGTTGTAAGCTTGTGTTGAGGGAAGTAGCGCTCAATCTGCTCGCTCATTTAATCTGACCCCACAGGTCATACTCCCCGGCTTCGTCCACCTCGACGGTGACGATGTCGCCGACGCTCAGGCCCTCGGTGTGCTCGTCGATGAAGAGACAGCCGTCGATTTCCGGTGCATCCGCCTTGGTGCGGCAGGTGGCGATGCCCTCCTCGTCGATATCGTCGACGATCACCTCTTGCACAGATTTGACCTTGGCGGCCAGTTTATCCACAGAAATGGTCTGTGCCTTTTCCATGAAGCGATCCCAGCGGTCCTGCTTGACCTCTTCGGGCACGTGGCCGGGGAGGTCGTTCGAGCGGGCGCCCTCGACATTTTCGTATTTGAAGCAGCCGACGCGGTCGAGCTGTGCCTCGTCGAGCCAGTCGAGCAGGGTCTGGAATTCCGCCTCGGTTTCGCCGGGATAGCCGACGATGAAGGTTGATCGCAGCGTCAGGTCGGGGCAGATCGCGCGCCAGGCGGCGATTTCATCCAGGGTTTTGGCCCCGGGGGCGGGGCGGGCCATGCGTTTCAGAACGTCCGGGTGGGCGTGCTGGAACGGGATGTCGAGATAGGGCAGGACGCCGTTTTTCGGGTCGGCCATGAGAGGGATGAGCTCGCGTACATGCGGGTAGGGATAGACGTAGTGCAGCCGGACCCACGCGCCGAGCTCTCCGAGTGCGCGGGACAGATCGACGATGTGGCTGCGCAGGTCGCCATCCTTCCACGGGTTCACGTCATACTTGCGGTCCAGCCCGTAAGCGCTTGTATCCTGGGAAATAACCAGAAGTTCGCGCACGCCGTTCCCGACCAGTTTCTCGGCCTCGCGCAGAATGGCGTGGCCGGGGCGCGAGGAAAGACGCCCGCGCATGTCGGGGATAATGCAGAACTTGCACTTGTGGTTACAGCCCTCTGAAATCTTGAGGTAACTGTAGTGGCGAGGGGTCAGCTTGACCCCCGCCTCGGGCAGAAGGTCGATGAAGGGGTCGGGGCTGGGCGGCACGGCGGTGTGCACCGCGTCGAGCACCTGCTCATACTGGTGCGGGCCAGTCACCGCGAGGACGCGGGGATGGGTGCCAGTGATGTATTCGGGTTCGGCCCCCAGACAGCCCGTGACGATGACGCGGCCGTTCTCCGCAAGCGCCTCGCCGATGGCGTCGAGGCTTTCGGCCTTGGCGCTGTCAAGAAAGCCGCAAGTGTTCACGATCACCGCATCGGCACCGGAATAGTCGGGCGAGATCCCATAGCCCTCGGCCCGCAGGCGCGTCAGGATGCGTTCGCTGTCGACCAGCGCCTTGGGACAGCCCAGGGACACCATGCCGATCACCGGCTGGCCCTTTCGGGGCGTCTCGGTGACGCGTGCGCGCGCGAGGTCGGGGCGCAGATCGGGTGGGTTGGTGCTCATCCGGCGCGATATAGTCCGCAAAGGCCAACCGATAAAGCGGAAAAGCTGTTGTTGGGCGCGAGGCCTGCGCCTAGTCTGCAGGGAAAAGAACGGAGAGCAGGATGCGGTGGCTCATTCGCCTTTTCATGATCGTGCTGGCGGCGGCGGTTCTGGTCGTCGCGGCGGTGTTTTTCCTGCCCGGCGAGCGGATCGCGGGCATCGCGGCGGACCAGCTGAGCCGCATGACGGGCCGCCAGGTGACGATGAGCGGCGAAACCACGATCAGTTTCTGGCCGATCCTCGGGGTCAGCACCGGCGCGGTGACGGTCGCCAACGCGGACTGGGCCGGCGAGACGCCGATGTTTCAAGCCCAAAGCCTGAAGATCGGGGTCGAGCCGCAGGCGCTGTTCGGCGGCGATATCCGCATCACGGGGCTGGAGGCGGTGGGCCCGCAGATCAACCTGCGCCGCGCCAGCGATGGCCGGGTCAACTGGGAGCTGAACGTCGAAGGCGTGGCGCCGTCGGGCCAGGGCCAGAGCGAAGGCGGCGGGGCACCGGCGCGGTCGAACCGGCTGTCGCTTACACTGGACCGGGCGCTGATCGAGAATGCCTCTTTGGTTTATGTCGATGAAGTGGACGGGACCACCGTGCGCCAGTCGGGCGTGGATTTCGATTTGCGGTGGCCGGATTACGACGGCGCGGCGGATTTCGACCTGACACTGCGCCCCGGCGGCGAGGTGGTCGAGATATCCGGCACGCTGGACCGCGTGGGGCATTTCATAGATGGCGGCGTGTCCGACGTGCAGGCGCAGATTACGACCAAGGCGGGCACGGCCAGCTTTGCCGGGCGTGCGGGATCGGCGCCGGAGGTGGCGGGCAAGCTGACCGCGGATCTGGAGAGCACGTCGGAGTTCATGGCGCTGATCGGTCAGGGACCGATGGACATCCCCGAAGGCCTGGGCCGGGCCGCGACGCTGGAGACGGACCTGACGTTCAAGGACGACCGGCTGTCGCTGCGCAACACGGCGCTGGGGCTGGATGGCAACCGCTTGACCGGGGCTGCGGACGTGGACCTGAGCGAGGACAGGCCGCGCCTGAATGTGCAACTGAACGCCGGGGCGCTGGACCTGACCGGATTGAGCGCCGACGACGCCGGGGGCGGAAGTGGCAGTGGCACCACTGGCAACGGCGGCAGCGGTGGCACGGCGGATGACGGATGGTCCAAGTCACCGATCAACGCCTCGGGCCTGGGGGCTGTGAACGGAGAGTTCGCGCTGGTCGCCGAAAGCATCGACCTGGGCGATTTCAAGCTGGGCAAGGTGCGCACGCTGGCCACGCTGGACCGTTCGCGACTGGTCTTCGGCCTGCGCGAGGTGCGGGCGTATGACGGGCTGATCACCGGGCAATTCGTGATGAACAACCGTTCCGGCCTGTCGGTGGGCGGCGAGATGATCGCCACCGGGATCAACCTGAAGACTTTCCTGAGCGACGCGATGGATGTCTCGCGTTTCGAGGCGAAAGCGGATGGCGAGGTGGATTTCCTCGGCGTCGGTGAAAGCGTGCATGCGATCATGCATTCGCTGAGCGGCGGCGGCGCGTTCAAGACCGGGCGGGGCGTGATCTCGGGCTTTGACCTTGACCGGCTGATGCGGTCGGGCAGCGGCACCGGGGGCACGACGGTGTTTGATACGTTGAGCGCTACGTTCACGATGGACGAAGGCAACCTGTTCAACGACGACCTGACGCTGAAGCTGCCGCAGGCGAGTGCCGCGGGCGACGGGCGCGTGGGGCTGGGGGCGCGGGATATCGATTACCTCTTCACGCCGCGCCTGCTGGATGGGGGCAGCCGCGATGGGCTGGCGATTCCGGTGAAAATCCGGGGGCCGTGGGCCAATCCGAAGATCACGCCGGACCTCGAAGCGGCGATCGACCTGAACTTTAAGGAAGAGAAGAAGGAACTGGAGCGGCAGGCGCGGGACGAGATCGAGCGCGAGGTCGAGAAGCAGCTGGGTATCGAGCGGCAGGAAGGCCAGTCGCTGGAGGATGCGGCGAAGGATGCGCTGGAGGACGAGCTGGAGCGCGGCCTGCTGAAGCTGTTCGATTGACGCTGACGGAACCGCAGCCTAGGAGCCGGGCATGACACTCAATCCCGTGACCGAAGACTTCATCGCGCAGCTGCGCGCCACGTTGCCCGAGGCGGCGTTCCGCGAGGTGATGCCGTCCTACCTGGAAGAGCCGCGCGGGCGCTGGAAGGGGCAGGCGGGCGTGCTGGTCGCACCCGGCAGCACCGAGGAGGTCGCAACCCTGGTGCGTGCCTGCGCCGAGGCGTGTGTGCCGGTGGTGCCATATGGCGGCGGCACGGGGCTGGTGGGCGGGCAGTTGTCGCCCGAGGGGCCGGTCCCAGTACTGCTGAGCCTGGAGCGGATGCGGGCCGTGCGCGGGGTCTGGCCCGAGGAAAACGTGATGGTGGTCGAGGCGGGCGCGATCCTGCAGGACATCCATGCCGAGGCGGACGCGGTGGACCGGCTGTTTCCCTTGTCGCTGGCCGCCAAGGGCAGTGCGCGGATCGGTGGCAATCTGGCCACCAATGCGGGCGGCGTGAACGTGCTGCGCTACGGCAATGCGCGGGACCTTTGCCTGGGGTTGGAAGCGGTGCTGCCGGACGGCACGATCTGGCACGGGCTGAAGCGGCTGAGGAAGGACAATACCGGCTATGACCTGCGCAACCTGCTGATCGGGTCCGAAGGCACGCTGGGGGTGATCACCGCCGCGGCGCTGAAGCTTTTCCCCAAGCCCGCCGGGGAAGGCACGGCGCTGATGGTGGTGGACGGCCCCGAAGCGGCGCTGCGACTGCTGTCGATGGCGCGCGATCACATGGGCGAGGGCGTGTCGGCATTCGAATTGATGCATCGCGCGGGGCTGGATTTTTTGGCAGAGACCATGCCGGACATGCGTCTGCCTTTCGCCGAGCCACCCGAGTGGTTCGTGTTGATCGATATCGGGCTGGCCAAGGGCCTTGATCCGGCAGAGGCGCTTGAGGCGCTCTTTGTTGAGGCGGCTGAGGCCGGGTTGGTGAGCGACGGCATGATCGCGCAGTCCGAGGCGCAGCGGCAGGAATTCTGGGAGGTGCGCGAGACGATCCCCGAGGCCAACCGGCGGATCGGCGCGATCAGCAGCCATGACATTTCCCTGCCGCTGAGCGCGGTGCCGGGTTTCATCGATCAGGGCAACGCGGCGCTGAAGGAACTGGGGCCGTTCCGCATCAATTGCTTCGGGCACCTGGGCGACGGGAACCTGCATTACAACGTGTTTCCGCCCAAGGGCGAGACGCGCGACGGCTATACGGGCCAGCGCGACGCCATCAAGCGGCTGGTGCATGACCTGGTGCACGAGATGGACGGATCGGTGTCGGCCGAGCACGGGATCGGGCGGTTGAAGGTCGATGACCTGGAACGCTATGGCGATCCGGCGAAACTGGCGGCGATGCGGGCGATCAAGGCGGCGCTGGATCCGAAGGGCATCCTGAATCCCGGCGCGATCCTCAGGCTGCCGCCGGATGGGAATTGAGTATTTTCAGCAAGAAAAAGTAGTGACGTCGCCCTGCGTCCTCTTCGGTTGGATGCGCGATGGAGACGGTGGCCCCGGGTGCACCCCAGGTGCCTGGCCGCATCACTCGTCGAGGCTGCCGTGGATGGCGAACTGTTCCAGCCCGGCATCCTGCGCGGCGATGGCGCGGTAGGTTTCGCGCACGCCGGCCTCGGTCAACTCACGCGCGACGGTCAGGAGCGTGTTGGGGTCGTGGTCGTCGCACATCTCGATCATCTGGGCGATCTCGTCGGCGGCCACCGGGCGGGCGGCGTCGATGTCGGGCGCGCCGTAGACCGAGACGAAGTGCTGCGCCAGGGCGTCGGTCAGCGTGGCGCGTTCGGGCTCTTCGATCTTTGTGACGGCCACGAAGGTCACGCGACCGAAGGTTTCCAGCCCCAGCCAGCCGTTCGAGAACGCCTGCCGTTGCTTGCCGCTGAGGTCAGCCTCGGACCAGTTGGAAAACTCGAACCCGCCCGAGATGCACCATTCGCCGGTGCGGGCAGGCGAGGGATAAACGCGGGTGTCGCTCTCGTCAAAGTGGATGGCGCGGGCGAGTTTCATGACGCTTCCTCCAGCACGGTGCTGAGCGGAATGAGGCGGGTCTCGCCCCCGGTCCGCAATAGCAGTCCGAAATTTTCGTCGACGCCCATGAAGGTGCCGGTCTGGCCGTCGATGGTGATGTCCTCGCCGATGCCGTGCGCGAGGCCGCGCCATTCGGAGTGCAGGGCCCGGGGGCCGTCGTCTTCCCAACGGGTGATCCAGACCAGCGTGTGGCGCGCCCAGCCCTCGAGCAGGGCGACAGGGTCCACGTCGGCGCAGCCTTCCTCGTAAAGCGCGGTGCGGTCGGGGGCGTCGCCCGGCGTGGCGTCGGTCAGCATCAGCGGCAATTCCAGCCCCACCACCAGCCAGCCCGGCATGGCGGCAGGATCGGTCGTACCGGCCATCGTGCGCAGGCGGCCGCAGCTGGCCCCGTTGACGCGCAGGCCGCCGGCCCATTCCAGGTGCACCGCCACCTCGGGCGGGGCGATCGCGCCGAGCGCGTTCTGAAAGCCGACGCCGCAGGTGGGCAGCATGGCCATGGCCTGTTCCAGCGCCACCTCGGGCGCCATGATCAGCGCCGCGGCGAGCCGGTTGGCGCCCACGTTATGCACGATGGTCCCGGCGTCGCAGCCAAGGGCCGCCATGGCGCAAGCCTTCTCGAACGGGTCTATCCCTGCGTCCACGGCGTGACCCTGCATCAGGGGCGGAAAGGCCGGCTCGCGCGTCATGCCACGCCCTGTGCCACCAGCGCGCGCGCGATGTCGCGGAAGGCCTGCGACTGCGGCGCGTCGGGCTTGGACACCACGATCGGCGCACCGCCGTCAGAGGCCGTGCGGATGTCGATATGCAACGGCACCTCGGCCAAGAGCGGCACGCCCATTTTCTGCGCCTCGGTCGCGACGCCGCCATGGCCGAAGACATGTTCCTCGTGCCCGCAGTTGGAGCAGATATGCGTCGACATGTTCTCGATCATGCCGAGCACCGGCACCTTGAGCTGGTTGAACATGTCGATCCCCTTGCGGGCATCGAGGAGGGCGACGTCCTGCGGCGTGGAGACGATAATGGCACCGTCCACGCGCGCCTTTTGCGCCAGCGTCATTTGCACGTCGCCGGTGCCGGGCGGCAGGTCGACGATCAGCACGTCGAGCGCGCCCCATTGCACCTGCATCAGCATCTGTTGCAGCGCTCCCATCAGCATCGGGCCGCGCCACACGACAGCTTGGTCCTCGTTGGTCATCAGGCCCAGCGACATCATGGTGACGCCATGGTTGCGCATCGGCAGGATCGTCTTGCCGTCGGGCGAGGCGGGCCGGCCCGAGACGCCCAGCATCCGGGGCTGCGAGGGGCCATAGACATCGGCATCCAGCAGGCCGACGCGGCGGCCCTCCGCGGCCAGCGCGCAGGCGAGGTTGGCCGACACGGTCGACTTGCCGACGCCGCCCTTGCCGGAGGCGATGGCGATGATGTGGTCGACGCCGGGCACGCGTTGCGGGCCCTGCGGTTCGGCGGGCTTGCGTTTCGTCTGGAGGTCGGGCGGCGCCTTGGCGGAATGGGCGGTCAGCACGGCGGAGACCTCGGTCACGCCCGCAACGCCGCGCACGGCCTCCTGCGCCTCGGCCAGAACCGGCTCGTAGGCTTTCGACTTGGCGGGGTCGATTTCGAGCACGAAGCGGACGGTGCCGCCCTCGACATTCAGGCCACGGGTCACGCCCGCCGACACGATGTCGTCGCCCGTGCCTGGGTCTTTTACTTTTTTCAGCGCGGCGAGCACGCTTTCCCTTGTTGCCGTCACGTTCACCCGCCCTTGATCGTGCCGGTGACCACGTGTTCGACATCGAGGCCGTCCACGGTGAGTACAACCTTGGCCTCGAATGTCTTGCCCTCGGTGCCGTCGGTGTTGCGCATGGCGTCCTCGATGGCCTGCTGCGAGGTCACGCCGACCTGCTTGAGGAACTTGCGCATGGACATGTTGAAATCGTCGCTCATTTTACTCTCCTTTTTCCAAGAGTGTTGACGCGCGGCCCGCGTGCTTTCTAGGCTTGGGCCATGCGCGCGCAAATGTTAACCCTTATTGGCGTGATTGTGGTGGTCTGTCTCGGGATGTCCACCGCAGAAGGCCGCGCGGCGGAGGATTTTCGCCTTGGGGCGCCACCGGCGCTGACCGAAAGCGGGATTCTGGACTATGTGGTGCCGCGTTTTTCCCTGAAAACCGGGATCAGGGTCGACATCGTGGAGCTGGACGAGGGCGCCGATATCCTGCTGGCGCCCGATGCCGAGGGACCGCGCGTCTTCGACGGGCCGCACGCCAAGTGGCGGATGCAGATCAACACGCCCAGCCATGAAGGCGCGGTGAGCTTTGCCGATTGGCTGACCTCCGAGATCGGCCAGCGCACGGTGACCAGCTACGAGGTCGGGGGCGCGGCGCCGTTCGGCCTGCCGAAGGAGAACGCGCAGGAAGTGGCCGAGGTCAGTTTCGACGGGGATGCGGGGCTTGGGCATGACCTGTCGGTGGCGCATTGCGCCCGGTGCCACGCGGTGAGCGAGGCGACGCGGATGAATGCCATGGCCTCGACCCCCAGTTTCGCCGTGCTGCGGGCGATGGCGGACTGGGACCGGCGGTTTCAGACCTTCTATATCCTGAACCCGCATCCGGCCTTCACCCAGGTCAAGGACGTGACCGAGCCGTTTCCGATCAATCGCCCGTCGCCGATTGCGCCCATGGAGATCACCATAGACGACTTGCAGGCGATCCTGGCCTACGTGGCCGGCGTGAAGCCGGCCGACCTCGGGGCGCCGATCGAGCATCAGTGATCCCGGCGTTTCGAGAAATAGTCGTCGGTGGTGCGGACCTGCGGCCGCTCGCCGCCAGCGAAGGGGTTGTCCTTTGAGTGCAACTGCGCCTTCACACGGCAATCGTCGCACATCTGGATAAGCCGCGCCGCCGAGTCGGAGCCGAACATGGAATGCTTGCCCGCCAGTTTCTCGGTGATCCGGTCGATGGTGGATTTCACGCCGAAGGGTACGCCGCATTCGATGCACTGGGCCGGTTCCTCCTCGTTCAGAACGACCTGGCCCATCGCCTCGTCGCGCAGGTTGAGGCGCGGCTCATAGCCGATGGCGTCCTCGGGGCAGATGTTGGCGCAGAGGCCGCATTGCAGGCAGGCGTCTTCCTGAAAGCGCAGCTCGGGGCGGTCGGGGTTTTCCACGAGCGCGCCGGAGGGGCAGAGCGAGACGCAGGAAAGGCAGAGCGTGCAGGCGTCGGTGTCGACCAGAACGGCGCCATAGGGGGCGTCGTCGGGCAGGGGCAGGATGGTGTCGTCGCCATGCAGGGCCTTGGCGGCAAGGCGCGCGACCTGGCGGCGGCTGCCCATGGGCAGGACCGGCTCGGCCACCGGATCGGGGCGGGCTGCGTCGGTGTAGAGAGCTTCGCAAAGCGCATCGGGCTCGGCCACGTCGAGGAGCGTCACGCGGGCCTCGCCCGCGATGGCGCGGGCGAGCGGGATCTCGCGGTCGAGCGCGTCGCGTTCGGTGGTGGGCGAGAGCAGGATCGTCACGTCTGTGAATCCAGATGCCAGCGCGGCCAGCATCTCGGCATGGCCGAACCCCGACAGCGCGGGCACTTCCAGCGGGATCACGTTGGCGGGCAGGCCGCGCGAATAGCGGGCGGCGAGGCTGATCATCTGCTGGCCGTGGCTGTCGTCGCAGACCAGCAGGCGCGGGGCGGTGCCGCCGGCCTTGCGGAAGGTCGAGGCCAGCGTCTGGATGCGGCGGAAGAGCGTGGCCGGCGAGGGCGCGTCGTAGGAGATGGCGCCCGAGGGGCAGAGCGCCGAGCAGGCGCCGCAGCCGGCGCAGATCATCGGGTCGACGGTGACGTGCTCGCCCGCCGGGGAAATCGCGCCGGTGGGGCAGACGTCGAGGCAGTTGGTGCAGCCGGTCTGCTGCGCGCGGGAATGGGCGCAGGTCAGCGGCTCGACCGCGACGTAGAGCGGTTTTTCGAAGGTGCCGATCAGCTGGCTGGCCTCGAGTATCGCGTCGGCCACCGCCGTCATGCTGCCGGGATCGGGGCGCAGGTAGCCCTCGCGCTTTTGCGGGGCGGGAAAGAGCGGGGTGCCTCCGGTCAGATCGAGGATGACGTCGCATTCGGTGCGCGCACCGTCCCGCGGGGCGGTCCATGTCAGCGCGCCGCGACCCGACGGGTCGACCTGTTGAAGAGCGTCGATCTGGACCGAGAAGCCCCCAAGGGCGCCGGTGGCGCGTTTCAGGTGCCCGCGAATGACGTCATGGCCCGCAGGGTCGGGCGCGTCCGCGTCGTCGGTCAGCAGGGCGGTCACGCCGAGGATGTCCTTGAGCTTGTCGGCGGCGGGCAGAACGGTGCCGGAGGGGCCGATGATCAGGCACAGGCCTTCGGACATGACGTCGACGGATTTGCCCGAAGGCACGTCCAAGGTGGCCTCGGCCAGAAGGGCGGCCATTTTGGGTAGTTTGCTGGCGGGGTCGTCGGACCATCCGGCCCGGTCGCGCAGGTCGGTGACAGGGGGCGCGGGCATCTCCATTTCGGCGGCGAGCTCGGTAAACAGGCGCTGTTCCTGGCGGCAGCAGAGGATGGCGTCACCCGACGCGATGGCCTGTGCCGTGGCGTCGGTCTGGGTGGTGCAGAGGCCGGAATGCACCGCGCTGCAGGTGAGGCCGGTGGCCGCTTCGAGCGCGTCCTTGTCGAGCTGCTGAGAGCCCGCACAATTGCACAGAATCAATTGCTTAGTCATTGTATGCCCCGGCTTTCACTGGCGGGTCGCGGGACGATGCCGCACGACGAGCTTATGGATTGCAATGCGGGTCCCTCCTCGTGAACCTGCACGGGCCTCGCGCCGCTTTTCCCGACAAGCATGGTCAGGAATAGGGGGCGTCTGGCCTTCGATTCTTCTGCCCTTCGCGACGCCGTTGCAAGCGGGAAACCCGACCATTTTTCTTGTCCGGACATTCTGTCCGTCGCCCTTTCGAATCCCGTCCATGGCTGCCCAAATTGTCCAGATTTGCGTTCCGTCCACAATTGCATGCTTTTTTTCTTTGAGACGCCGGTGCAGTTGGCTCAGGATAAGTTATCGGGAGGATACCAGCCACACATGATCCACAATCCGGACATGTACGCCACTATGCCTTTGGGGATCGTCATGCGCCGCACGCCGGGCGTGACGCGCTGGGCTGCGTGGGCGTGGAGGGCGGTTGCCGTCCTGCCCGGGGCCGGCCCCGCCGCGTGGCGCGTGCTGCGCGAGGAAGGCGATATCACCGAATACCACGCGGCGACCGTGACGCTTGAGCTGCACGGTGCGGAGACCGAAAGCTATCTGCACGGCCTGTCGGCGCAGGTCCCGTCGGTTTACGCGGTCTTTCGCAAGACGGGCGGTGATTGTCCGATGGAGGCAGTGCTGGTGACGGCCTCGCCCTATGAAGCGCAGGATTACGAGGACAATGGCGAGGATATCGTGGAGAAGATCCCGATGCCCGAAGGCCTGATCGCCTGGGTCCGGGATTTCGTCGAGACCTACCATATCGAGGAAGAATTCAAGAAACGCCGCCGCGACAAGGTCAAGGTGGACGCGCATGTGGACGGGATCGGCGACCCGCGTATCGTGCAGCAGCGCGACATCTACCGCTCGCCCACGCTGCGGCGGAAAGGGCGGATGCAATGAGCGCACGCGAGGATTTCTGGTCGCGCCGGAAGGCGCGGGTGGCGGCGGAGGATGCCGCCGAGGCCGAGGCGCGCGAAGAGGCGCAGCGGGCCGAGGCGCGCGCATCGCTCGAAGAGAAAAGCGATGCCGAGGTGTTGGAGATGCTGGGCCTGCCCGATCCCGACACGATGAACCGTGGCGACGATTTCAGCGCCTTCATGGCCGAGGCGGTACCGGACCGCATTCGCCGCTGGGCGCTGCGGCGGCTGTGGGGCACGAACCCGGCCTTGGCCAACCTGGACGGGCTTCTGGATTACGGCGAGGACTTTACCGACAAGGCGATGGTGATCGAGAACATGCAGACCGCCTATCAGGTGGGCAAGGGTATGCTGACCCATGTGCAGAAGCTGGCCCGCGAGGCGGAGGCCCTGACGGCCATGGCCGAGAGCGACGCCGAGGGTGAGGCCGAAGACGACACCGGCGCGCCGGAGACGGAGGTCGAGGAGTCGGTCGAGATTACGGAGGCCGAGCCGGTCTACAGCTACACTTACGAGCCTGCCGCGGCAGAGGCGGACACGTACGCGCCGCCGCCGCGCCGGCGGATGCACTTCACCTTTGACGATGCAAGCGAGAGCACGACATGAGCAACCAGGAGGCGGTCATAATGACAGACATCCGGTCCCAGATTGCCGAGGAAGACCGGCTGCGTGCCGATCTTTACGATTTTCTGGGCGTGCTTCTGGCCGGGCCGCCATCCGAGGCGCTTCTGGCGCAGACCTCCGGGTTGTCGGGCGACAACGAGACCGACCTTGGCGTTGCCGTCGCGGCGCTGTCGCGTATCGCCAAGCATACCAAGCCGCAGGCGGTGGAGCGCGAGTTCAACGCGCTGTTCATCGGGCTGGGGCGGGGCGAGCTTTTGCCCTATGCGAGCTATTACCTGACCGGGTTTCTGAACGAGAAGCCGCTGGCCAGCCTGCGGCGGGACATGGCGGCGCGCGGCATGACCCGGGCGCAGAACGTATACGAGCCCGAGGACAACATCGCGTCGTTGATGGAGATGATGGGCGGGCTGATTACCGGGCGGTTCGGCAAACCGGCCAGCCTGAGCGATCAGAAGACGTTCTTTAACACGCATATCGGCCCGTGGGCCGGGCATTTTTTCACGGATTTGGAGGCTGCGAAGAACTCGGTTCTCTTTGCCTCGGTCGGCGCTGTCGGCCGGGTGTTCATGGAGATCGAGACCGAAGGTTTCCGGATGAGCGCGGAGGGATCCGCATGAACCGGCAGGGTGACCTGTCACCACCAGAGAGGAGGACTCTCATGAGCGAGAAAACGCAAGGCAACAGCCGGCGCGATTTTCTGAAGATGGCCGCCGCGGGCGCGCCCGCGGTCGCGGTCGCAACGGCAGCGTCCACCGGCTCTGCCGAGGCGGCGGAACCGGACCTGTCATCGGACAAGATGCAGGACACCGCGCATACGCGCGCATACTTCGATAGCGCCCGGTTCTGACGGACCGGACGTGATCACTTGACCTGCCGGCGACTGGTTGCGGGACGCCCGACTGTCGGTGGATAACCTTAGTACCCAGCAATCCCAATGGGGAAAGCTCGGGAGGAGAAAGAAACATGCTTAGGAAAAAGACCAACGGGGTTGCGCGACGCCCCCAGCGGACAAGTATCCTGTCTGAGGTCGGGGGAAAGACCATCGACCGCCGCGCCTTCCTGCGCGGCTCTGGCTTGGCCATCGGTGGCCTGGCCGCGATTGGCGCAACGGGGGGCAGTGTCACCCGGGCCAGCGCGCAATCGTCCGCAGCAGCGGCGGTTGAGACAGTCAAATCGGTTTGTACGCATTGCTCGGTCGGCTGCACGGTCGTGGCCGAGGTGAGCGACGGCGTCTGGGTGGGCCAGGAGCCCGGCTGGGACAGCCCGTTCAACCTGGGCGCCCACTGTGCCAAGGGCGCATCGGTGCGCGAGCACGCCCATGGCGAGCGCCGCCTGAAATACCCGATGAAGAAAGAGGGTGGCGAGTGGAAGCGCATCAGCTGGGAACAGGCGATCAACGAGATCGGCGACGGCATGATGTCGATCCGGGAGGAAAGCGGCCCGGACAGCGTCTATTGGCTGGGCTCTGCCAAGCATAACAACGAACAGGCCTACCTGTTCCGCAAGTTCGCGGCCTACTGGGGCACGAACAACGTGGATCACCAGGCCCGTATCTGTCACTCGACCACGGTTGCAGGTGTTGCCAACACCTGGGGCTATGGCGCGATGACCAACAGCTACAACGACATCCACAATTCCCAGGCGATCTTCATCATCGGCGGCAACCCGGCGGAAGCACACCCCGTCAGCCTGCTGCACGTGCTGAAGGCCAAGGAACAGAACAACGCACCGCTGATCGTGTGCGACCCGCGCTTCACGCGCACGGCCGCCCACGCGGACGAGTATGTCCGGTTCCGTCCGGGCACGGACGTGGCGCTGGTCTGGGGCATCCTGTGGCACATCTTCGAGAACGGGTGGGAGGACAAGGAATTCATCCGCACCCGTGTCTGGGGAATGGACCAGATCAAGGACGAAGTGTCCAAGTGGACGCCCGAGGAAGTCGAGCGTGTGACCGGTACGCCGGGAAGCCAGCTGGAGCGCGTTGCGCGCACGCTGGCCAACAACCGTCCGGGCACCGTGATCTGGTGCATGGGTGGCACGCAGCACACCAACGGCAACAACAACACCCGCGCCTACTGCATCCTGCAGCTGGCCCTTGGCAACATGGGCACGTCGGGTGGCGGCACAAACATCTTCCGCGGCCACGACAACGTACAGGGCGCGACGGACCTTGGTGTTCTGAGCCACACTCTGCCGGGCTATTACGGTCTGTCGGCGGGGGCATGGGGCCACTGGTCACGCGTGTGGGGTGAAGATCCCGAGTGGCTGGCCGGGCGGTTCGTCACGACGAAGACCAAGGACGGCAAGGACCAGAGCCTGCAGAACCTGTCGGGCATCCCCGTCAGCCGCTGGATCGACGGCGTGCTGGAAGACCCCGAGAACATGGACAACCCCAACAAGGTGCGTGCCATGGTTCTGTGGGGCCACGCGCCCAACTCTCAGACCCGTATGACGGAAATGAAAACGGCGATGGAGCAGCTGGACATGCTGGTCGTGGTCGACCCGTATCCGACCGTGTCCGCGGTGCTGCATGACCGGACCGACGGCGTCTACCTGCTGCCGGCCTGTACGCAGTTCGAGACCTATGGCTCGGTCACCGCGTCGAACCGGTCGATCCAGTGGCGCGAGAAAGTCGTCGATCCGCTGTTCGAATCGAAGTCGGACCACGAGATCATCGGTCTCTTCGCGCAGAAGTTCGGCTTCCACGACCGGATGTTCCGCAACATCGGCATCGAGGATGACGGCGTGACGCCGAACATCGAGGACACGCTGCGCGAGATCAACCGCGGCATGTGGACGATCGGTTACACGGGTCAATCGCCCGAACGGCTGAAGATGCACATGGAGAACCAGCACACGTTCGACCGCACCACGCTGAAGGCGGTGGGCGGTCCGGCGGATGGCGACTATTACGGTCTGCCGTGGCCAAGCTGGGGCACACCGGAGATGAAGCATCCCGGGACGCCGAACCTCTATGACATGTCGAAGTCGGTGGCCGAGGGTGGCCTGACCTTCCGCGCCCGTTTCGGTGTGGAGTACGAGGGCGACAACCTGCTGGCCGAGGGCGTCTATAGCGTCGGCTCGGAAATCCAGGACGGGTATCCCGAGTTCACCTACCAGATGCTTGTCGACCTGGGTTGGGACAGTGACCTGACCGAGGAAGAAAAGCGTGTCATGGGCCGTGTCGCGGGCGTCGAGGGTATCGACGAGGACGCCTCGGTCGGCAACCAGGACGACGGCGAGGAAGCACAGAACGCGACCGAAGGCGGCCAGACCGAGGAGGTGCAGGACACCGCCGAGGCCCAGAACCTGGCGCAGCCGAATGGCGAGCAGGGATCTTCCGAGGAAGTCGGGGAACAGGCGATGTCGCCCTTCCCGTCGGATTTCAACGACAAGGTTTCGGCCGTCAACTGGAAGACCGACCTTTCGGGCGGTATCCAGCGGGTCGCGATCAAGCACGGCTGTGCACCCTTCGGCAACGCCAAGGCCCGTGCCGTGGTGTGGACCTTCCCCGACCCGGTGCCGCTGCACCGCGAGCCGCTCTACACGTCGCGGCGCGACCTGGTCGCGGACTATCCGACCTACGAGGACCGGCACGCGTACCGCCTGCCGACGCTTTACGCTTCGATCCAGAAGAACGACTTTTCGAAGGATTTCCCGATAATCCTGACATCCGGTCGTCTGGTCGAGTACGAAGGCGGCGGCGACGAGACGCGGTCGAACCCTTGGCTGGCCGAACTGCAGCAGGACATGTTCGTTGAAATCAACCCGCGTGACGCCAACAACCTTGGTGTGCGGGATGGCGAGCAGGTCTGGGTCGAAGGACCCGAAGGCGGCAAGGTCAAGGTCATGGCCATGGTGACCAACCGGGTGGGCGAAGGCGTGGCCTTCATGCCGTTCCACTTCGGCGGTCACTTCCAGGGGGAGGACCAGCGGAGCAAGTATCCTGATGGCGCCGACCCCTATGTCTTGGGTGAATCCACCAACACCGCCCAGACATATGGCTACGACTCGGTAACCCAGATGCAGGAGACGAAGGCGACTCTCTGCAAAATCTCAGCAGCATAAGGAGAAGATGGAATGGCTAGAGCTAAATTCCTGTGTGACGCCGAACGCTGCATCGAGTGCAACGCCTGCGTGACCGCCTGCAAGAACGAGCACGAGGTGCCGTGGGGCATCAACCGCCGCCGCGTGGTGACCATCGAGGATGGCAACCCCGGCGAACGCTCGATCTCGGTGGCCTGTATGCATTGTTCCGATGCGCCGTGCATGGCGGTCTGTCCGGTGGATTGTTTCTACCAGAGCGAGGAAGGCGTTGTGCTGCACTCGAAGGACCTGTGCATCGGCTGCGGCTATTGCTTTTACGCGTGCCCGTTCGGCGCGCCGCAATTCCCGCAGGCGGGCAACTTCGGATCGCGCGGCAAGATGGACAAGTGTACCTTCTGCGCCGGCGGCCCCGAAGAGAACAACAGCCAGGCCGAGTTCAACAAGTACGGGCGCAACCGGATCGCGGAAGGCAAGCTGCCGATCTGCGCCGAGATGTGTTCCACCAAGGCGCTGCTGGCCGGCGACGGGGACGTGGTCGCGAATATCTATCGCGAGCGTGTCGTTTCCCGTGGCTTCGGCTCGGGCGCTTGGGGCTGGGGCACGGCCTATGACCAGAAGGGCGGCTGACCGCTTTTCGACGTCAGTCTGAGACCAGGCGAAAGAGGCGGGTGCGTCCCGCCTCTTTCATCCCGTCCCCGCGCAGGGGGGCAAGAGTATCTTGAGAAACGCACTTTGGATCACGTGAGCGCACGCCGCAAAGTCCGTTTCCCAGAATATTCGCAATGCACCGACGCGAAGGTGAGGCCCGCGACACAGGGTAGGGTAGAAAGGAAAAGACATGCACAGGCTGATTCTGATTTGTCTTCTGAGCTTGACGATGCTGGCCGCGCCGGGCGTGCAGGCACAGGAAGCGACCGACGGCGCGACCGAGACCCCGCAGGCGGACCGTTCGGCCACGGGCGGCGCGCAGACGCTGGAGGACATCCTGGCCCGGCAGCGCGGCGAGGAGGTGCCGGACCGTGCGCGTGCGGGCGAAGACCCCGATAGCGCAGGCGCCATGGTGGGACAGCTTGGAGCACTGGGTGGGTCATCGGATGCCGACGTCTGGAGCGCGTTGCGCTATGGCACCGCCGACGTGACCGTGTCTTCGGGCGGTGCGCCGGCGCGGGTCCTGATCCAGGACAACGGCATGTGGTGGCTGAATTTCCGGCAGGGGCCGCTGATCAAGTATGGCGGCTGGCTGCTCCTGGGCACGATGGCGTTTCTGGCGCTGTTTTTCCTGATCCGGGGCCGCATCCGCATCGACGGTGAAAAGACGGGCCGCACCGTGACCCGCTTCAAGTTCATCGAGCGGTTCGCGCATTGGCTGATGGCCGGGTCTTTCGTTCTGCTGGGCCTCACCGGGCTGCTGGTCCTGATGGGGCGCAAGTTCATCATCCCGACCTTCGGGCATGAAGCGTTCGCGACGGCGGCCGTGGCCTCGAAATGGATCCACAACAACGTCAGCTGGGCCTTTATGCTGGGCCTGATTCTGGCGTTCATCTTCTGGGTGGCGCACAACATTCCGAACAAGACCGACCTGAAATGGATCGCCGTGGGCGGTGGCCTGTTCAAGAAAGGCGTGCACCCGCCGGCCAAGAAGTTCAACGCGGGCCAGAAGATGATCTTCTGGTCGGTGATGATCCTGGGCGCGTCGATCTCGGCCTCTGGCCTGTCGCTTCTGTTCCCGTTCGAGTTGCCGATGTTCGCCAAGACATTTGTCATCCTGAACGACATGGGGGTGCCGCAGCTGCTGGGCTTCGGCGCGCTGCCGGAACAGTTGGCGCCGCATGAAGAGATGCAATACGCGCAACTGTGGCACGCCATTGTCAGCTTCGTTCTGATGGCCATCGTGATCGCGCATATCTACATCGGCTCGGTCGGGATGGAAGGCGCCTATGACGCGATGGGGTCGGGCCAGGTCGAGGAACAGTGGGCGCGCGAGCACCACAGCCTGTGGCTGGACGAGGTGAAAAAGCGCGAGGGCGAGCCGAAGCCGGCCAACACCGCGACGACGCCCGCCGAATAGATGCGCGCCCTGCTGCTGGTATGCGCGGGTCTGCTGGCCGCCGGTGCGCCGGTGGCGGCGCAGGAATTCACCACGCTGAAAGGTCATGGCGGGCCGGTCATGGGGATCGACGTGAACCCCGAGACAGGCCAGGTCGCCACGGCCAGCTTCGACAATTCCGTCGGGCTGTGGGAGGGCCGCGCGCCGCGCTGGCTGGAAGGGCATGACGCGGCAGTCATCACCGTGAGGTTCCTGGACGGGCAGACGGCGGCGTCGGGCAGCGACGATTTCGACGTGATCCTGTGGTCCCTGCCGGACGGCTCCCCGACACGTTTGGAAGGGCACCAAGGCAAGGTCGCCGAGATCGCGCTATCGCCGGATGGCGCGACGCTGGCGACGGCAAGCTGGGACGGCTCGATTGGCCTTTGGCCGCGCGACGGCGGTGCGGCACGGTTTCTGAAAGGGCACAACGCGTCGGTCAGCGATGTGGCGTTCAGTGCGGACGGCACACGGCTGTACTCGGCCTCTGCCGACGGGACGATCCGGTTGTGGCAGATGGCGGAGCCGGACGGCGCGCCGCGCGTTGTGGTGAACGCGGGTTTCGGCGTGAACCGCCTGATCCTCGACCCCGACGACAAGTGGCTGGCCTATGGCGCGGTGGATGGCGTGACGCGGGTGGTGGACCCGATGTCGGGCGAGACGCTCCGGGATTTCTCGCTCGACCGGCGACCGATCCTGTCGATGGCCTATCACGCGGCCAGCGGGCAGTTGGCGGTGGGCGACGGGCACGGGTTCATCATGATGATCGACACCGAAACTTGGCAGATCGTCAAGGATTTCCGCGCCATGCGGCAGGGGCCGGTCTGGGCGCTTGAATTCTCGCCCGATGGCACGATGATCTATGCCGGCGGGATCGAGGACGTGGCCTTCGGATGGCCCGTGGCGGACCTTGACGCGTTCGACCCGGCGGGCAGCGATCAGCGCAGCTTTCTGCGCGACCCCGAGGCGATGCCCAATGGCGAGCGGCAGTTCATGCGCAAGTGCAGCATCTGTCATGCGCTGACCCCGCCGCCCTCGCGCAAGGCGGGGCCATCGTTGCACGGGCTTTTCGGGCGCAAGGCGGGGGGGGTGCCGGGCTATCCCTATTCGGAAATCCTGGACGGGTCCGATATCGTCTGGACAGAAGAGACCATAGATGCGCTTTTCGATATCGGCCCGGACCACTATATTCCAGGTTCGAAGATGCCGATGCAGCGCATCACCGCCGGGCAGGACCGGCAGGACCTGATCGACTACCTTCGCGAGGCCACGGAGCCTTGAGGCGCGCTTTGAAAGGGAGAACCGAGACATGAAAGCCATGCTTTCCGCGTTTGCCGCCACGGCCATCATCGCCGTTGTCGCGTGGTACGGGCTGCACGAGGCGGGCTTTTCCGCCGGCGAGCGCAATTCCGGGGAGTCGGTGCGGCTGGAGGACAGCTGAGGCATGACAAGACCCGCCGCCGCGCCCCTGCCCGGGACTTCGGCCGAAAAGGGCCGGGACGACTATGGCGAACACCTGCAATTCGCCTCGGTGCTGGTCATCGACGACGAGCCGGGGATGCGGAATTTCCTGATCAAGATCCTTGAGCCGCGCGTGAAGCGGGTCGAGCAGGCGCGCTCGGCCGAGCAGGCGGCCGAGATACTCGATCTCGCGCATTTCGACCTGGTGATCCTGGACAACGTGATGCCGGGCAAGACCGGGCTGGACTGGCTGGCCGATCAGCGGCGCGTCGGGCTTTTCGCCGACACGATCATGATTACGGCCTATGCCGACCTGGACACCGCCATCCGTGCGCTGCGCACGGGGGTGGCGGATTTTGTGCTGAAGCCGTTTCGCGCCAACCAGATCCTGAACGCGGTGGCCCGCGCGCTGGACCGCAAGTATCTGCGGCGCGAGAATTTCCTGCTGAAACATGAACTGAGCGAGGGCGGGCAGGCGGCGCGGGGGCGTTTGCTGGGAAACTCGCCGGCCATCCAGAAGGTGCGTGACGTGCTGGCGAAACTGGCGACGACGCCGACCTCGGTGTTGTTCACCGGCGCCAGCGGCACCGGCAAGGAGATCGCCGCGCGCACCTTGCACGGCATGTCCGACCGCGCCGAGAAACCTTTCGTCGCGGTGAACTGTGCCGCCGTCTCGCCCGATCATATCGCCGAAGAACTGTTCGGCCTTGTGGAAGGGGGCGACCGTACGCGGGACGGCCTGTTCCTGCACGCGGACGGCGGCACGCTGTTCCTCGACGAGGTGGCGCAATTGCCCGAACAGGTGCAGGCGGGCCTGTTGCGCGTGCTGGAAGACCGCAAGATCCGGCCCCTGGGAGCAGAGCGCGAGATCCCGCTGAACCTGCGGTTCTTCTTTGCCACCAATGCCGATCTTCAGGCCGAGGTGGCGGCGGGCCGCTTTCGCGCCGACCTGTATCACCGGATCAACGTGGTGAACGTGGAAATGCCGCCCCTGGCCGACCGAAGCGAGGATATCGTCGAGCTTGCGGCGCTGTTCATGAGCGAATTTTCCCGTGCGCTGGCCTTGCCCGCGCTTGACCTCAACGAGGAAGTGCTGCTGAAACTGAGCCGCTATGACTGGCCCGGCAACGTGCGCGAGTTGCGCAACCTGATCGAACGCTCGGTGATCCTGGGCCAGTTGCCGGACGAATTCGAAGGGCAGGGCGCCGTGACCGGCCAGGAGGCGATCGAAACCCTGGAGCTGGTGGAGCAGCGTCACATCATGAGCGTGCTGGACGCCTGCGACGGCAACCGCGCCGAGGCCGCGCGGCGCCTTGGCGTCAGTCGAAAGACGGTCGACCGCAAATGCGCGGCCTGGGGCCTCTGAACGACCCCGGTGCCGTGTTCAGGCGGCGGAGAGTTGGTCATTGTGTTCGGGTAGCCAGACCGTGAACTCCGCACCGCCTTCTGCCCGGTTGCGCACGGTGATGATGCCGCCGGCCTGCCGGATCAGGGTCTGGCTGACCGAAAGACCCAGCCCGGTGCCTTCGCCGGGCTTGGTCGTGTAGAACGGGTCGAACACCGTATTGAGCCTTTCGCGGGCGATGCCGGGGCCGGTGTCGGCGACAACCAGCGCGGTGCCGTTCTGCCCGTCGCGCTCTGCGGGGTGCACAGAGATCGAGAGTTCGCCCGCGCTGTTCATCGCCTGGACCGCGTTCACGACAAGATTGATGATCACCTGCTGCAACTCTCCGGGATTGATTTGGACTGCCGGAGTTTCCGGCGCGCGTTCGGTCTTCACCGTAACCTCGGCGCGGGTGATCACGTGGTCCACCAGTACCAGGCAGTCGTCCAGGACGGTGGCAACGTCCACATGCTCTGAAAAGGCGTTGAACTCGCTGGGGCGCGCGAATTGCAGCAGCTTGCCGACGATGGCGTTAATGCGGCCGATCTGCCGGTCGATCAGGTTAAGTTCGGTCATCAGCGGGGTGGCGGCCTCGCCCAGGGTTTCGCGGATCACGTCGAGATTGCCCTGGATGACCGCGACGGGGTTGTTGATTTCATGGGCCACCCCGGCGGTGATTTCACCGATCGAGGCCAGTTTCTCGCTCATCACCAGCTGTTGGTAGGTGCTTTCCAGCTTAGCGTTGGCCTGGCGCAGTTCCGAGGTGCGATCTTCGACGCGGGTGTTCAACTCGTCCGCCCATGAGCGCAGGGCACGGTCGCGGGCCTGGACCTGATCCAGCAACTCGTCCAGATGCGCCGCCACCTGGCCGATTTCGTCGCGGTTGTCGACGGCGCCGATGCGGGCGTCCAACTGGCCGTTCTCGACCTGCTTGATCGTGTCGTTCATGCGTTCCAACGGAGAGAAGATTCCGCCCGCCATCCGAAGAAAAAGCGGTATGGTCAGCAACAGAATGCCGCCGAACGCCGTGAAGACGAGGATGTAGGCGCTGCGCTTGGCGGCCACGAAGGGCGCTTCGAGGAAACCGACATAGAGCATTCCGACGCGATTGCCGAAACTGTCGGTCAGCGGCAGGTAGCCCGAGATGTACCAGTCGTTGACGACAAAGGCCCGGTCGAGCCAGGTGCGCCCTTCGCCCAGCACGCGATTGCGTACGACGGCCGAGACGCGTGTGCCCAGCGCGCGCTCGCCCTCGAACAGCCGGACGTTGGTGGAAACGCGCACGTCTTCGAGAAACAGCGTCGCGGTGCCTTGCCTGTCGGCCTTGGCGCCGCTTTCGGCCTGGTAGACCAGCGCATTGATCGTGTCGATGAAATCGAGGTTGCGGTTGAGCAGGATGCCCCCGACCAGGACCCCCGCGCGCCCGGGGGCGGGGACGTCTGTGGCCGTATGCACGACCATGCCGCGATCTTCGATCATCCGGTCGGTCGGGACTGCTGCCTCGGTTTCGATCAGCGGCAGGCGGGCGCGGTCCTCGAGCGTGGGGTCTATGGCGAAAAGATCGGTGCTGGAAAAGATGTCGATCTCGGTTGCGCTGTCGCCGCGCGTGGCCGCGGCGATGACCGGCCAGTCCCGCGCAGCCTCGTCCGCCTCGGACATCGGCAGGAAATAGAGGAAATCCAGGCCAAGCGCCTTACGTTCGGTGTCGAGAAAGCTTTGCATCTGGTCCTCGGAGCGGCTGGTGGCGTCGCGAAACCTTGTGGAGCGCGCCAGCGCGGCGACGCCGCCGCCGGTGGTGGTGAGGATCTGGTCCAGGTATTGTTCGGCGATCCGCAGGTCGCTTTCGACGTTGGCGATCAACAGGTTGTCGTAGTTCGCGGCCCAGCGGCTGACCGCCAGCCACAGCAGAAGCGGCAGCAGAACCACCAGCGGCAGCAATGCCAGGATCAGCAGGCGTAGACGAACCGATATCATCGCGAGGCAGGGCCTTTCCCTTTGCGAAAGAAGCTTAGGCGATGGCGCGCAAGGCGTCCATTCCGGCGGCACCGCCGCGCCGGGGGGAGGTTGCGTGATGTTTCCCCTAGCAACCCCAGTACCGTTAACCTAAGTTTCCCGGGAGTGTTGGTAGGCCAAACGCGGGAGATGGTACGGCATGGCGCGCCTTTTCATGCTGTTGTTGGTAACGCTTGCGATTGTCGCGTTGGCCGCGGTGGCGATGGCGGCGATGGCACGTGCGGCGCGGGACGCAGGATCCGTCGGGCGGGATATCGCCATAACGACAAGGGGAACGAACGTGCAGAAAATCGCCTATGCGGCCTTGTTCATATTGATGATGGGCGTCACCAGCGGCCTGATCGGGGGATTGTGACCGGCATGGCACGCAAGTTCGGCGGAAAATACAGCCCGGATGGCGGCGGCGAGAGGGTAACCGGCTCTGGCGATACCTCCTCCTACCGCGGCGCCACGGTGGAGCCCGCGGGCGCGCGCGCCAACCTGATGTTTCTACCCGCGGTCCTGGTGCTGTTCACGTCGATCACCTCGGGTGCGACCGGCCTGGCGCTGGGAGTGGCATCTGCCGGGATCCTTGCGCTGTCCGCCTGGTTGCTGCGCGACGGGCTGAAGGCGGAGGCCGCGTATAACACGCGCAAGGTGGCGCGCAGTCCGGGCATTCCGCGCAAGCTCTTTTCGTCGGTTCTGGCGGGGCTGGGGATCGCCGTGGCGGCCTACAAGGTCGAGCCGGGGCTCGTGGCGCCGGTGATCTTCGGTGCGGTGACCACGGGGCTTCACGTCTTTTCCTTCGGGCTGGACCCGATGCGCGACAAGGGCATCGAAGGTATCGACAAGATGCAGACTGATCGCGTGGCCCGTGTGGTCGACCAGGCCGAAACCTATCTGCGGGCCATGTCGGATGCGATCACGCGGGCGGGCGACCGCAAGGCCGAAGCCAGGCTGGAGCGGTTCCAGGCAAGCGTGCGCAACATGCTGCGTACGGTGGAGAACGACCCGCGCGACCTGACGGCGACGCGGAAATACCTTGGCGTCTACCTGATGGGAGCGAGAGACGCGACGGTGAAGTTCGCCGATATCTACGCGCGGTCGCGGGATGAGAAGGCGCGGGCGGATTACCTGGATCTGCTGGGCGACCTGGAGACGAATTTTGAGGCGAAGACCAAGACCCTGCTGGCCGACGACAATAGCGACCTGGAAATCGAGATCGAAGTCCTGCGCGATCGCCTGGCGCGCGAGGGCATCCGTTTAGGCAACACCCGAGAATTTGAGGAAGGACATTGACGATGTCAGAAGACGTACGCACGAAGGCCGAAGCCGCTCTGGCCGAGGTGGAAGAGGTGAACCGCGTGGTCCTGCCCGAGCCGAAAGAGGCCGGAGCGGTGGTGCCGCTGGCAGACGCCGAGCCGGCCCTCGGCAACGAGATCCGGCAGCGGATGGACGAGATCGACATGAGCGATACGAATTCGATCGTCTCGTTCGGCTCGGCCGCGCAGTCGGAACTGCAGGAGATTTCTCAATCCATGCTGCAGGGCGTGCGCAACAAGGATGTGGGCCCCGCCGGCGACAGCCTGCGCGGTATCGTGACGACCATTCGCGGCTTTTCGGTCAGCGAACTGGACGTGCGGCGCGAACGGTCGTGGTGGGAAAAACTGATCGGTCGGGCCGCGCCTTTTGCCAAGTTCACCGCGCGGTTCGAAGACGTGCAAGGCCAGATCGACAAGATCACCGATGACCTTTTGAAGCATGAACATGTGCTGCTGAAGGACATCAAGTCACTGGATCTGTTGTATGAAAAGACGTTGCAGTTCTACGACGAGCTGGCGCTTTATATCGCGGCGGGCGAGGAAAAGCTGAAAGAGTTGGACGAAAACGACATCCCCGCCAAGGAGGCCGAGGTCAATGCCGCGCCCGAGGATGATCAGGTGATGAAGGCGCAGGAATTGCGCGATCTGCGCGCCGCGCGCGACGACCTAGAGCGCCGGGTGCATGACCTGAAGCTGACGCGGCAGGTGACGATGCAGTCGCTGCCGTCTATCCGGCTGGTGCAGGAGAACGACAAGAGCCTGGTGACCAAGATCAACTCGACCCTGGTGAACACCGTGCCGCTGTGGGAGACGCAGTTGGCGCAGGCGGTCACCATCCAGCGCAGCGCCGAGGCCGCTGCGGCGGTGCACGAGGCCAACGACCTGACCAACGAGCTGTTGACCGCGAATGCCAAGAACCTGCGGGACGCCAACAAGACGATCCGCCAAGAGATGGAGCGCGGCGTCTTCGACATCGAGGCGGTCAAGCAGGCCAACGCGGACCTGATCGGCACGATCGAGGAAAGCCTGCAGATTGCCGACGAGGGCAAGGCGCGCCGCGCCAAGGCCGAGGAAGACCTGCAAAGCATGGAAAAGGAACTGCGCGATACGCTGGCCGCCGCCAAGTCGCGCCGTGACAGTGTCGGCGAGAATGCCGGCGGTTCCGTTCCGGGGTAAGTGAGTAGAAACGTGCGTTACCTCCGACCGTTCAAATTCGGCGCGGCGATGCTGGCCGGTGCGTTCGCGCTGGTCGGCTGCGACGCGGTCGAGCCCGAGACGCCGCCCACCAAGCCGCAGGCGCGCCCGAACGCGATGGTGCGTGCGCCGCTGCCGGACGGCCCTTCCGAAGCCAGCCAGAACCTGGCTCGGTACTACACGCGGGTGGAAAACGACCTTGTGGCCCAGGGCCTGATGCGGCGCGACGGCGGTGGCGTGGACACGCCTTTCACCGATACCGACCTTCTGCGTAATTTCATCCGGATCGGGTTTTTCGAGGAGTATCAGCGCGACAAGGGCCTGCTGCCATCTGAAAGCGGCCCCGTGGCGATCAAGAAATGGACCGGGCCCGTGCGCATCGGCGTCGAGTTCGGGCGCAATGTGCCGGACGCGATCAAGTCGACCGAGCGCGCGCGGGTGGCGGCCTATGCCAACCGCCTGGCGCGGGTCACCGGACACCCGATTTCGGTCAGCGACGCCTCGCCCAATTTCGTCGTGATGTTCATGAGCAACGACGATGCCGCACAATCGCGTGCGCGGGCGCTGGAAGTGATCCCGGCGATTGCCAAGTCCAACCTGGCGATCGTCACGAACCTGCCGCGCTCGACCCAGTGCTTCGTGATCTCGGCAGGCACCCGGAGCGAAAACGATCTGGGCGTGGCCCTGGCCTATATCCGGACGGAATTGACCGACCTGCAACGGTTGGCCTGCATCCACGAGGAAATCGCGCAAGGCCTGGGCCTGACCAATGACAGCCCGCGGGCGCGGCCGTCGATCTTCAACGATGACGAGGAGTTCGCCCTGTTGACTACCCATGACGAGATGTTGCTGGAGGCGCTCTACGATCCCGCGCTGAAGCCGGGCATGGGTCTGGACGAGGCGCGCCCGATCCTGCGGCGGCTGTTCGAGAGGGGTGCGTCGTGAAGCGCGTTCGGGAGGACAGCGCATGAAGCTTCTGCCGCGTCTTTTGTTGATTCTCGGCCTCTTTCAGGCCGCCGGAGCAGCGGGCGCGGAGGAAGGTGCGTTGTCCTATCTCGCCGACCTCAGCGAAAGGCAGGGCCAATGGGCTGATCATGGCGTCATCGAGTTTCCATCAGGCAAGGTCTTCTTCGGTGATCCGACCTATGGTGACGGCGCGCATATCAAGGACCCGCGCGCTGCACCGGCCTCGACCGCGCGGCTGTGGACCTACAGCTATGATTTCATCTGGCAGGGCGACGGGTCCACGGGGACTCAGAATGGCATTCTGTGGCTTGAATTTTCGGGCAAAACGCCGGTGCGCAAGGGCGAGCGGGTCGGCTTTGGCGCGGATGCTGCGGTGATCGGATTTGGGGATCTGAACGGCGGCAAGGCGCTGGTGGCGCTTGGCGAGCGCTGGCAGAAGGCGGGCAAGGGCGACAGTTTCGAGTTCTTGCAGCCGTTCCTTCTGGATGGGCCGTACATGTTCACAAGGAAGGTAGAGATACCTCAAAGCGATGCGGCAATCTATCTTGTAACCACCGGAACCGATGGTGGCTTTGACGCTGTCTGGCTTTATGATGCCAGCGGAGACGTCAGCGGTATCCTTGTCGATATCGCGGGTCGCGAGAGCGACCGCAAGTTCATCGACACCCTGATCCCGGGGTGACACGTGCAACACACAGGACAAAGACATGGGCATTTTCGATTTTCTTTCAGGTGAATTCATCGACGTCATCCACTGGGTGGACGACACGCGCGACACGATGGTCTGGCGGTTCGAACGGCACGGGCACGAGATCAAGTACGGCGCCAAGCTGACAGTGCGCGAGGGGCAGGCGGCGGTCTTCGTGCATGAGGGGCAGTTGGCGGATGTGTTCACGCCGGGTCTCTACATGCTCGAGACCAACAACATGCCGATCATGACGACGCTTCAGCACTGGGATCACGGGTTTCAGAGCCCGTTCAAGTCCGAGATCTATTTCATCAACACGACCCGGTTCACCGATCTCAAGTGGGGCACGAAGAACCCGATCATGCTTCGCGATCCCGAGTTCGGGCCGACGCGCATCCGGGCCTTCGGCACCTACAGCACGCGGGTGACGGACCCTGCCAAGTTCCTGACTGAGATCGTCGGCACCGACGGCGAGTTCACGATGGACGAGATCAGCTATCAGATCCGCAACATCATCGTGCAGAGCTTCAGCCGGATCATCGCGGGCAGTGGCATTCCGGTGCTGGACATGGCGGCCAACACCGCCGATCTGGGCAAGCTGGTGGCGGCCGAGATTTCCGCCGTGGTGGCGGAGTACGGTCTGACGATCCCGGAATTCTATATCGAGAACATCTCGCTGCCGCCCGCCGTCGAGGAGGCGCTGGACAAGCGCACGTCGATGGGGCTGGCCGGCGATCTGGGCAAGTTCACGCAATACTCGGCCGCCGAGGCGATGACTGCGGCGGCCAAGAACCCCGGCGGCGCCGGGGGTGGCATGGGCGCCGGGATCGGGGCTGGTCTGGGCATGGCGATGGCGGGTCAAATGGCCGGGCAGGGCGGTCCTTGGGGGGCAAGCGCTCATCAGTCGTCACCGGCTGCCTCGCCCGCGCCGCCCCCACCGCCGGTCGAGCATGTCTGGCACATCGCGGAAAACGGCCAAACCCATGGCCCCTACTCCAAGGCGGCCTTGGGTCGGATGGCAAGCGAGGGCAAGCTGACGCGGGACAGCCATGTCTGGACCGCCGGGCAGGATGGCTGGCTGAAAGCCGGTGACGTGCAGGAACTGGCGCAGCTCTTCACCATCCTGCCGCCGCCGCCGCCCGGGGCGTGAGGGCGTTCAAGGCACGACGGCTGGCGACGCAGGTCCTGCACTGGACGACCGGCGTCCTGCTCTACCTGCTCTTGTCGGTCGACGACCGGATCTTCGGCGTATTGGGCTGGGCCTTTGTGGTGTCGGGCGGGACGCTGTGCGTTCTTTGGCTGTGCTTCGGCCTTCTGAACAAGGGGCCGGGTCCGGCGCTGGAGGGTGTGTTGCGCACGGCGCATCCGTGGCTGAGCCGCGGCATGTACGTTCTGCTGGCATGGGCCGTGGTGGCGCTGGCTGCCGGAGCGTTGGACCGGCCCCTGCCTGGGCCGGAAGCGCGGACGGCCTTGCTGGTGCTGGGCGCGGCGGCGCTCTTTCACGCGATATTTCATCTTTGGCGTCACACGGCCTTGCGGGACGGCGCGCTGCGCCGCATCATCCCGGTCAAATTGCACAAGTACCTGTAGGCATATGCTCGATTCCCCGACCGTAGACCAAGAACACCGTTTCCCCTGCGACCAGTGCGGCGCCGACTTCCGGTTCGATCCGCAGGCGGGCAAGCTGATCTGTGATCATTGCGGCAACGAGGCCGAGATGGAGCAGGCGGGCCCCTGGGCCGCGCCGTTGAAGGAACTGGATTTCGGCGCGGCGGTGAAAGGCGAACTGGCGGCGTCGGAGATCGAGGAAACCCGCGTCGCGACCTGCCCCAACTGCGCCGCGCAGGTGGAATTCGACGCGACGGTGCACGCCAGAGAGTGCCCGTTCTGCGCCACGCCGGTGGTCACCGATACCGGCACCCACCGGCATATCAAGCCGCGCGGGGTCTTGCCGTTCAAGGTGGACGAACCCGCCGCGCGGGGTGCGATGACCGAGTGGCTGGGCCGGTTGTGGTTCGCCCCGAACGGGTTGCAGGACTATGCCCGCAAGGGGCGCAGGATGCAGGGCATTTACGTGCCTTACTGGACCTATGACGCCGACACCAAATCCAGCTACACCGGCGAGCGAGGGACGGTCTATTACGAGACCAGGACGGTCATGCGCGACGGCAAGCGAAAGCAGGTGCAGGTGGCCAAGGTGCGCTGGACGCCGGTGCGAGGCCGGGTGGCGCGGTTTTTCGACGATGTGCTGGTGCTGGCCTCGAAAACCCTTCCCAAACGCTATACCGACGCGCTGGAGCCGTGGGAGCTGGGCGAGTTGCAGCCCTACAGTCCGGAGTTCCTGGCCGGGTTCCGCGCCGAGGGGTATCAGGTGGAACTGGAGGACGGGTTCGTGCAGGCGCGCCAGATCATGGATGCGCGGATCGCGCGGGACGTTCGGTTCGACATCGGTGGTGACCGGCAGCGCATTCATTCCATCGACACGGCGGTCAGCGATGTGACCTTCAAGCATGTGCTGCTGCCGGTGTGGCTCGCGGCCTACAAGTACCGCGGCGAAACCTATCGCTTTGTGGTCAACGGTCGCAACGGCAAGGTGCAGGGCGAGCGGCCCTATTCAGCCATCAAGATCGCGATTGCCGTGGTGATCGGGGTCATATTGGCGGCAGCGGTGGGGTACGGCGTGGCGATGAGCCAATGAGCGCGGATGGCGACGCCCTGAAGCTGCTGATGCAGGCGCGGTATTCGTGCCGCGCGTTCCGGCCCGAGCCGGTGGAGAACGCGGTGATCGAGCGGATCGTCGATACCGCGCGGCATACCGCCAGCTGGAACAATACGCAGCCCTGGGAACTCCTGGTGACGCGGGGCACGGAGACGGAGGCGTTCCGGCAGGCTTTGCTGAGGGAGGTGCAGACGGGAAAGCCGGGGCCGGACATGGACTGGCCCGAAAGCTATCCCGGCGAACTGGGCGAGCGGCGGCGGACCTGTGGTTATGCGCTTTACAACGCGGTCGGCATCGCGCGAGAGGATCGCGAGGCGCGGGCGCGGCAGTCGATGCGGAATTTCGAGCTGTTCGACGCGCCGCATGTGGCCATCCTGCATATCCCGCAGGTTCTGGGGTCCTATGGCGCGCTGGACGCGGGCGGGTTCCTGACGGCCTTCATGCTGGCGGCGACGGCCGAAGGGCTGGGCACGATCGCGCAGGCGGCGGTCGCGGCCTATCCGCACGTGATACGGCGACAGTTCGGGCTGCCCGAGCACCACGCGATCCTCTGTGCGATTTCATTCGGCTATGCCGATGAGACGCACCCGGTGAACCAGTATCGCACCGAGCGCGAAGACGTCGGTGCGATCCTGTCCTTCAAGGGCTGAGGCCGGAGCTTCAGTCGGCCTTGGGCTTGGCGTCGGCCCATTCCCACGGACGGGTGAATTCGCCCAGGCATTGCGAGATCGCCGCCTCGTCCGCGTCGCCGGTCTTTGACAGCCGCGCCACGAGGCCGCGCTTCTTGTCGTCGATCACCTCGGTCACCTCGGCGTTGATGCCCGCATCGGCCAGAGCCGCGTTATAGACCCGGGTGATCGCCCGCTTTCGCAGGTCGGGCTTGAAGACCTTGCCGACGGCGGTCTTGGGCAGTTCGTCCAGCACCTCGATATATTTCGGGATGGCGGCGCGTTCGTGGACATGCACCTTGCAATGTTCCAGCAGCGCGGCGCTATCGACCGAGCCGCCGTCGACCAGTTCGACATAGGCGCACGGCAGCTCGCCCGAATGCGCATCGGGCTGGCCGATGGCACCGGCGCCCGCCACTTCGGCATGGGCCATCAGCGCTTCCTCGATATCGGCGGGGTCGATGTTGTGGCCGCCGCGGATGATCAGGTCCTTGGCGCGGCCGGTGATCCAGAGGTAACCGTCGTCGTCGATCCGGCCCAGGTCGCCGGTGCGCAGATAGACCTCGTGATGGTAAAGGTCCTTGTTCTTGGCGACCTCGGTATAGGTGTTGCCGGCAAAGACGCCGGGGTTGGCGATGCAGATCTCGCCCACTTCGTCGGGGCCGCATTCGGTGCCGTCGGTCTTGTAGATCTTGACGTCGGTATAGGGCAGGGGCACGCCGACGCTGCCGACTTTCTTCTCGCCGGTGGGCGGGTTGCAGGAGACAAGGCAGGTGGCCTCGGTCAAACCGTAACCTTCGATCACGGTCATGCCGGTGGCGGATTCGAACCGTTTGAACAGTTCCAGCGGCATGGGCGCGGAGCCGGAGAAGGCGTTCTTCACCTTGGAGATGTCGGCATTCACCTTGCGCTGCATCAGCGCGGCGGTGGCTGTGGGGACGGTGATAACAAAGGTTGTGCCCCAGCGTTCCAGCAGCTTCCAGAAATTGTCGAATACGCCGTCGCCGCGATACCCGGCGGGGGTGGGGAAGACCACATGCGCGCCGGACTTGATCATCGCCATCAGGATCACGTGGCAGGCGAAAACGTGAAACAGCGGAAGCGGGCACATGATGCTGTCATGTTCGTCAAAGAGCAGGCGATGGCCCAGCCAGCCGTTATAGACCATGCCGGAATACTTGTGCTGCGCGACCTTGGGCATCCCCGTGGTGCCGCCGGTGTGGAAATAGGCGGCGACGCGATCGGTGGCGCTGTCCTTGAAGACCAAGGTGTTGGGGTGCTTGCGCGCCTCGGCGTTGAAATTCTTGACGTCGGCGTGGTGGTTGTCGGGGTTCTTGGGCCGAATGAGCGGGACAATCCAGCTTTTGGGCGGCGTCAGGTAGCGGACAAGATCGACCTCCAGCACCGTGTGCACGCGTGGCGCGTTGCGCACGGCCTCGGCCATTTTCTGGGCCACGTCGGTCTTCGGGAAGGACCGCAGGGTCACCACCACGCGGGCGTCGGTTTCGCGCAGGATGGCGCCGATCTGTTCGGGCTCCAGCAAAGGATTGATCGGGTTGGCGATGCCCGCGACCATGGCGCCGATCGTGGCGATGGCGGTTTCCAGGCAGTTGGGCATGACCAGCGCGATCACGTCGGTCTCGGAGATCTTCAGGCTGCGGAAGAGGTTGGCGGCCTGGCAGACACGCCCGTGAAACTCGGACCAGGTGAGCGTCTGCGACTTGTCCATGGGGCCCGACAGAAGCTGATAGCTGACGGCCGGACGGTCCGGGAAGGCCGTGGCGGTGTCGGCCAGCATTTGGTAAACCGTTTTCGGTACGTCGCGTGCCTCCCACGGCATTTCTTGCTGGATAGCGATCACGTCCTGGCGTGTGGAAAATGTCATGGTGTCTCCTCCCGCGGCGCGTCTCGATGCGCCCTTTTCTCCCGTCCCGGCAGCATGATCACGAATTGCGGGCCGCGCAAGTTTTACGCTGCGTTTTGTCGGAGGTCGCCTGCCGAATACGTCTCTTGACTCTTTCAGTCAGAAAATTCATCAATAGCCTACAAATTCACTCGGAAAAAGAAAGGCTGTTTCTTGATGGCTCATCTGACCTCTCGTTCTCTTGTTGCCGCTCTGGCCTTGAGCGGCGTTGCCATGCCCGCGGTCGCGCAGAAGGTGAACGTGTATTCCTCGCGTCACTACGACACCGACGACTCGCTTTACGAAGCATTCACCGAGGAAACCGGCATCACCGTGAACCGGATCGAGGCCGATGCCGACGAGCTGATCGCGCGGCTGGAAGCGGAAGGCGAGAACAGCCCCGCCGACGTGCTGATCACCGTGGACGCGGGCCGCATGGCGCGCGCCGAGGAACTGGATTTGCTGGCGGCCTACGACTCACAGACCATCGAGGACCGCATCCCCGACCACCTCGAGCATCCCGAAAACCTGTGGTACGGCATCGCGCAGCGCGCGCGGATCATCTACTACGACAAGGAAAAGGTGGAAAACCCGCCGCAGACCTATGAAGAGCTGGCCGATCCCGCGTGGGAAGGCAAGATCTGCATCCGGTCGTCCTCGAACATCTACAACCAGTCGCTGATGGCGTCGATCATCGAAACACATGGCGAGGAAGCGGCCAAGGAATGGGCGCAGGGCATCGTCAACAACATGGCGCGCGACCCGCAGGGCGGCGACACCGACCAGCTGCGCGGCATCGTGTCGGGCGAGTGCGAAGTGGCGGTAGGCAACCACTATTACTTCGTGCGCGGGTTTGAATCCGACGTCGAGGGCCTGAGCGACGGCATCGAGAAAATCGGCTGGGTCTGGCCGAACCAGGACGACCGTGGCACCCACGTGAACCTGTCGACGGCGGCGATGCTGAAGACCGCGCCGAACCCGGAAAATGCAATGAAGCTGATGGAGTTCTTCACCAGCGACACGGCGCAGACCAATCTGGCCACCGGCAACCACGAATACCCCGCCGTCGAGGACGCGCCGGGCACGGCAACCACCGAGCGGCTGGGTGAGTTCAAGCCCGACGAGACCACGCCCACCGCGGCGTTCAGCCGGAATGCTGCCAAGGCACAAGAGTTGTTCAACGCGGTCGGCTGGGACTGACACAACTTTCGAGCAGGCATGGAACGCGGCGTCCCCATAGGGGGCGCCGTTTTTCGTTGTGACGTCGCGGCGGTGCCGGACGCGCAAGATCCGGGTCGTGAACCGCATGATCCGGGTCGCTCCTCCCTGACAGTGCGGCAAGGATGCCCGCACGACACAGCTGAAGGAGCGTTGAAATGCTGTTGCAAGACAGGTCCATCATCATCACCGGCGCCTCGAGCGGGATCGGCGCCGCCGCCGCGCTGATCTTCGCCGCACAGGGGGCACGGCTGGTTCTGGGCGCGCGCCGGGCCGACATGCTGAGCCGGATCGCGGGGCAGATCAATCAGTCGAACGGGCACGCCGTCGCGGTGGCGGGCGACGTGTGCGATCCGGAGTATGCACAGCGACTGGTCGATGCCGCGCGCGAGGCGTATGGCGGGCTGGACGGGGCGTTCAACAACGCCGGGACTGTCGGCAGCGGCGCCATGGTGGCTGACACCGAAAACGCGGACTGGGCCGAGGTGCTGGCAACCAACCTCACGGCCGGTTTCCATGCAGTGCGCGCGCAGGTTCCGGCGCTGCGCGAGCGGGGCGGCGGATCGCTGGTCTTCACCGGAACCTTCGTCGGTCATACCGCGACCTTGCCGGGGATGGGAGCCTACGCCGCGTCGAAAGCGGGGCTGGTGGGCTTGGTGCAGGCGATTGCCGTCGAGACCGGCAGCGAGGGCATTCGGGCCAACGTACTGATGCCGGGGGGCACGATGACGGAAATGGCCAAGGATGCGGCAACCAATCCGGAGACAGCAGCGTTCATTGCCGGGCTGCACGCCCTGAAGCGCATGGCGCAGCCGCAGGAGATCGCCAACGCGGCTCTGTTCCTGCTGTCGGATCTGTCGAGCTTCGTCACCGGATCGGCCATGCTGGCGGACGGGGGAAATTCCATTGCAAAGGTCTGAAGAGGCGGCCTTTCAGCCTCTGGCACGACGGCCTCGCCCGGTCGGAACCGGGCGAGGCGCTGCGGTCAGCTGACGTCCTTGTAGCTGACTTCCTTTTCGTTCTCACCGAGCTTCGCACGGCGGGTCAACAGGCGGTTGAGCGCGTTGATATAGGCCTTGGCACTCGCCACGACGGTGTCGGTATCGGCCGACTGGCCCGTGGCGATGTTGCCGCCTTCCTCCAGCCGAACGGAGACGGTGGCCTGCGCGTCGGTGCCTTCGGTCACGGCGTGTACCTGGTAAAGCGACAGATGCGCGTCGTTGGGGTGCAACTGGCGCACGGCCTTGAACGTCGCGTCGACGGGCCCGTCGCCTTGCTCGGTCGCGGAGGTCTCGACCCCGTCGATGGACATGACCATCTCGGCCTCGGCCTGGCCCCCGGTGCCGCAGACCACGCGCAGGGATTTCAGCACGAGGCGGTCGTTTTCGGCATCCTCGCCGGCGGTGACGAGCGCGATCAGGTCCTCGTCGAACACTTCCTTCTTGCGGTCGGCCAGTTCCTTGAACCGCACGAAGACATCGCTCAGCTGGTTCTCCGCCAGGTCGATCCCGAGGTTCTTGAGCTTCGAGCGCAACGCGGCACGGCCGGAATGCTTGCCCATGACAATGTTGGTTTCCGTCAGGCCCACATCCTCGGGGCGCATGATCTCGAACGTCTCGGCGTTCTTGAGCATGCCGTCCTGGTGAATGCCGCTCTCGTGGGCGAAAGCGTTCTTGCCGACGATGGCCTTGTTCGGCTGCACCTGGAAGCCCGACACGGTGGCGACCCGGCGCGACAGGTGCATGATCTTCGTCGAGTCGATGCGCGTGTGGTAGGGGATGATGTCGTTGCGGACCTTCATCGCCATCACGACCTCTTCCAGCGCGGTGTTGCCGGCGCGTTCGCCCAAGCCGTTGATCGTGCACTCGATTTGTCGCGCGCCGCCTTCGACGGCGGCCAGCGAGTTGGCCGTGGCCATGCCCAGATCGTTGTGGCAATGGGTGGCGAAGACAACCTCGTCGGCGCCCGGCACCTCGGCGATCAGTCGGCGGATGAGATCGGCGCTCTCGACCGGCGCGGTGTAACCCACGGTATCGGGAATGTTGATCGTGGTGGCCCCGGCCTTGATGGCGATCTCGACCACGCGGGCGAGGTAATCCCACTCCGTCCGCGTCGCATCCATCGGGGACCATTGCACATTGTCGCAAAGGTTGCGGGCGTGGGTGACCGTCTCGTGGATGCGCTCGGCCATTTCATCCTTGTTGAGGTTCGGGATGGCGCGGTGCAGGGGGGAGGTGCCGATGAAGGTGTGGATACGGGGCTGGCTGGCGTGCTTCACCGCGTCCCAGCAGCGGTCGATATCCTTGAGGTTGGCGCGCGCTAACCCGCAGATCACGCTGTTCTTCGCATTCTTGGCGATCTCGGAGACGGCCCTGAAGTCGCCCTCGGACGCGATGGGAAACCCCGCCTCGATGATGTCGACGCCCATCTCGTCCAGCAGGCCGGCGATCTCCAGCTTTTCGGCGTGTGTCATAGTGGCGCCGGGGGATTGTTCTCCGTCGCGCAGGGTGGTGTCGAAGATCACCACGCGGTTTTGTTCGGAATTGGTCATGTCATGTCTCGTGTTTTGGTCCTAAGCCTGTGGCGCGAAAGGCTACTCCTCTGAGCGGTCGCGCCGGATCAGGGCACGCTCAGAGGCGGCTTAGGAGCACACGCGCGGAAAGGCAAGCCGCCGGGTCAGGGCTTGCGGGGCCGGAGATATGGCAGCGCGTAGACATGAGCAAAGCATAAGGACGATGGGCGGCTTTGAAAACCCCCGATCTGGCGGCGATTTGCGTCTTGAAGCAGGGGGACCGCCCGCTAGCTCTTGGCGTCATGAAAGATGCATTGATCATAGGCGCCTCGGGTGGGATCGGATCGGCCCTAGTGGCCGAGCTGGAACGGCGCGACGTGCGGGTGACCGGGCTGTCACGGTCCGTCGATGGACTGGACGTGACGGACGAGGCGTCGGTCGAGGCGCATCTGGGCGCGCTGGAGGGCGAATACGACCTTGTTTTCGTGGCCACGGGCGCGCTGGAGCTGGAGGGGAGCGGGCCAGAGAAGTCATTGAAAGAATTGAGATCTGAGGCGATGGAGGCGCAATTCCGGGTGAATTGCATCGGGCCGTCCCTGGTGCTGAAGCATAGCGTTCGGCTGTTACCGCGCGACCGGGAATGCCGGTTTGCCGCCCTGTCGGCGCGGGTGGGGTCGATCGGGGACAACGGGCTTGGCGGCTGGTACAGCTATCGCACGGCCAAGGCTGCGGTGAACCAGATGATCCATGGCGGGGCGATCGAACTGGCCCGGACGCACGGGCAGTCGATCTGCGTGGCGCTGCATCCCGGCACGGTGGAGACGTCGCTGACGCAAAAGTTCGCGGGCGGTCATAAGACGGTGACGCCCGAGGCGGCAGCGACGAACCTCTTGGATGTGCTATCGGCGCTAACGCCCGAGAATACGGGGCAATTCTTTGATTGGGCCGGGGAGCCGGTGCCGTGGTGAAGCGTCTGATTCTGGTACTGGGGGACCAGCTGAGCAATAACCTGTCGGCGCTGCGCGACGCGGACAAGGAGCGTGACATAGTGGTGATGGCCGAAGTCGCGGACGAGGCCAGTTACGTGGGGCATCATCCGAAGAAAATCGCGCTGATCTTCGCGGCCATGCGCCATTTTGCTGAAGAATTACAGGATGATGGCTGGCAGGTCGCGTATTCGCGACTGGACGACGATGACACGTCGAAATCCATCGTCGGCGAATTGATGCGACGTGGGCAGGAGCATGACACGACCGAGGTAGTCGCGACCCGACCCGGCGAGTGGCGGCTGGTCGAAGCGCTGGACAATGCCCCGTTGACGGTGACGATGCTGCCCGATGACCGCTTCGTGGCCTCGCTGGATGAGTTCAACACATGGGCCGAGGGACGCAAGTCCTTGAGAATGGAGTATTTCTATCGCGACATGCGGCGGAAAACGGGCCTGATGATGGAGGGGGATGAGCCGGCGGGCAAGAAGTGGAATTACGACCACGAGAACCGCAAGCCCGCGTCGGGCGACATGCTGCGCTCGAAGCCCATGGAGTTCACGCCGGACCAGATGACCGAGGAGGTCCTGGATCTGGTCGAGAAGAAATTCGACAAGAATTTCGGTGTGTTGCGTCCCTTTACTCATGCTGTGACCCGGGGGCAGGCGCTGCGGGCTCTGGATCATTTCGCCAAGAACTTGCTGGACTGTTTCGGCGATTACCAGGACGCGATGCTGCAGGATGACCGGTTCCTGCACCATTCGCTGTTATCGCAGTATTTGAACATCGGATTTCTGGATCCTGTGGAAATCTGCACCCGTGTGGAAGAAGAATGGAAAGCCGGGAACGTGCCGATCAATGCGGCGGAGGGCTTTATCCGGCAGATCATCGGCTGGCGGGAATATGTGCGGGGGATCTATTTCCGGGAAGGTCCGGACTATGTGACGCGCAATGCGCTGGGGCATGAGAGGGATTTGCCCTGGATGTATTGGGGCGGTGAAACGCAGATGAATTGCGTCGCCCATGCCGTTGATCAGACACGGGAATTGGCCTATGCGCACCACATCCAGAGGTTGATGGTGACGGGCAATTTCGCGCTTCTGGCGGGGGTCGATCCGCACCAGGTGCACGAGTGGTACCTGGCGGTTTACCACGACGCGTTCGAATGGGTGGAAGCGCCGAACACAATCGGGATGAGCCAGTTCGCGGATGACGGGATCATTGCGTCGAAGCCCTATGTCAGCTCGGGCAACTATATCGACAAGATGTCGGATTACTGCGGTTCCTGCGCCTATTCCGTCAAGGACAAGACCGGCGAAAAAGCGTGTCCTTTCAATCTTCTGTACTGGGACTTTCTTGTAAGGCACCGGGAGAAATTCTCGAACAATCCGCGCATGGGGCAGATGTATGCCACGTGGGACCGGATGAAGGAGGATCGCAAGGACGCGGTTCTGAAAGGCGCGAAACGCATCCTCGACCGGCTGGATGCGGGCGAAATCGTGTGAGGGTGCGACTCGAGGGTTAACGGAGCGGATGCCGGCGGAATCGGCACGTCGGTATCGCGTCGGTATCCGGGTGGTATCGCGGCGGTGCGGTTTTCAGCCATCTGCCGGGTGAACGCAGCGTGCGGAGTTCATGTTTGATTAACCGGAGCGCGCGTGGGTTTTCACCCACCCTACGAGGTCCCGGATCAGGTCCGGGACGGGCGGAGCGAGGGGTCAGTTGCTCTCTTCGGTGGCCGCGTCTTCGGTGGTCTCGGCTTCGGGCTCGGCGTCCGTCTCGCCGCCCTCGGTCGCGGTTCCGGTTTCGGCCTCCGTCTCGGCCTCGGTCGCGGTTTCCGCCTCGGGCGAGGTTCCCGTGTCGGCGGTGTCGGATGTCTCTGCGCCGGCCTCGGTGCCGGAGGCGCCGGATGTGTCCTCGGGGACGGCGGGGGTCTCTTCCTCGGTGACGGTGGTGGTCTGCTCGGCCAGGGCGCCGTCGGACCATTCGCCGGTCGCCTCTTCGCCGGTGGCATAGCGCATGGTGCCGGTGCCCTGCCGCTTGCCGTTCTCGAACGTGCCTTCGTAGACGTCGCCGTTGGTGTAGGTGGCGACGCCCCGGCCCGAGATCTCGCCGTTTTGCCACTCGCCTTCGTAGACGAAGCCGTCCGGCATGGTGATCTTGCCGGTGCCGTGGCGCTGGCCATCGACGAATTCGCCTTCGTAGACCGTGCCGTCGGCATAGGTGGCGGTGCCCTGGCCGTGGCGTTGGCCGTCGCGCCACGCGCCTTCGTAGCGGTAGCCGTCGGGATAGGTCATCACGCCCTGGCCGTGGTTCTTGGCGTTCTGGAATTCGCCTTCGTAGACCAGACCGTTGGGATAGGTCGCCTTGCCTTGCCCGTCGATCACGCCGCCCGACCATTCGCCCTCGTAGGTGGCGCCGTCGGGATAGGTGACCTTGCCCTGGCCGTTGGCCAGATCGTCGCGGAACTGGCCCACATAGACCGAGCCGTCTGGGTAGGTCACGGTGCCTTCGCCGGAGATCTTGCCCGCGACCCAGGAGCCTTCGTAGCGGTAGCCGTCGGAGCCGGTGAAGGTGCCTTGCCCGTGGCGGCTGTCATCGGCGAACTCGCCTTCGTAGACATCGCCGTTGTTGTAGACCACGCGGCCCGTGCCCTCGCGCCGGCCCGCCACAAGCTCGCCTTCGTAGACGTCGCCGTTGGGCTGCGTGAGCTTGCCGGTGCCGTTGATCTGGCCCTCGGCCCAGGTGCCTTCGTAGATCAGGCCGTCCTGCATGGTCAGCGTGCCTTCGCCGTCGCGGGCGCCGCGCTTGACCTGGCCTTCATAGACCGCGCCGTCGGGATAGGTGATCGTCGCCATGCCTTCCTTGACGCCGTTCACCCAGTCGCCGTCGTAGACATAGCCGCCGGGGCTTTCCATTTTGCCGCGGCCGTGGTGCTGGGCGTTGCGGAAGCCGCCCTCGTAGCGGACGCCGTTGGCATAGACCGCGACGCCTTCGCCGGTGATCTTGCCTTCCTCCCACGTGCCCTCGTAGGTGCCGCCGTCGGAGAAGGTGATGCGGCCCACGCCCTCGGGCTTGCCCTTGGCGAACTCGCCCTCGTAGACCGAGCCGTTGGGAAAGCGGGCGGTGCCGGTGCCGCGGATCTCGCCATCGACCCATTCGCCGGAATATTCATAGCCGTTGGGCAGCGTATAGGTGCCGGTGCCATGCTGAAGGCCGTTGCGGAACGTGCCCTCGTAGATGCCGCCATCGTCATACTGCTTGGTCTGGACCTCGCCGTCCTGCGCCAGCACCGGGCCGGTCAGCCCCAGCACGGCGGCCAGGACGATAGATGTGACGGTTCTGCTCTGCATGTCTGCCCACTCACCCAGGTTCTGCGACAACCCCCCAACGGGTCTGCAAGAGCGTAATTGACCGGCGCAGGGGTGACAACGGCTTTTCCCGGTTTCGGCTTTCCCTCGCGCGTTCATCTGTTAAATCGAAGGGGAGCGATGAATGGCAGGGGTTTGAGGGCGCATGGCGGATCGGTTTCGCGTGACATTGGCACAGCTGAACGCCACGGTGGGCGACCTCGAGGGCAATGCCGCGCTGGCGCGTGAGGCATGGGAGGCCGGGAAAGCCGCCGGGGCCGACCTGGTGGCGCTGCCCGAGATGTTCATCACCGGGTACAACACCCAGGACCTGATCAGGAAGCCGGTGTTTCACCAGGCGGCGATTGCGAAGATCGAGGACCTGGCCAAGGAGTGCGCCGTCGGCCCCGCGCTGGCCATCGGCGGGCCGGCCCTGGAAGGGGCGGAGCTGTATAACGCCTATTATATCCTGAAGGGCGGCAGCATCACCGCCTGCGTGCTGAAGCATCACCTGCCCAACGAGACGGTGTTCGACGAGGTGCGGCTCTATGCGTCGGGCGACGTGATGGGGCCTTACGCGGTGGACGGTGTGCGCATCGGGTCGCCGATCTGCGAGGACAGCTGGCACGAGGACGTGCCCGAGACGCTGGCCGAGACCGGGGCGGAGTTCCTGCTGGTGCCCAACGGCTCGCCCTATTATCGCGGAAAGCTGGCGCATCGGCACCAGTTGATGGTGAACCGGGTGGTCGAGACGGGGCTGCCGCTGATCTACCTGAACCTGGTGGGGGCGCAGGACGACCAGGTGTTCGACGGCGGCACCTTTGCGCTGAACCCCGGCGGCGGGCTGGCGGTGCAGATGCCGCTGTTCGAGGAGGACATCGCGCATGTGGACCTGGTGCGCGGCGAGGATGGCTGGCGGATCGAGACGAAGGCGCTGGCGCACATCCCCGACACGCTGGAGAGCGATTACCACGCGATGGTGCTGGCCTTGCGCGATTACATGCGCAAGACCGGGTTTGGGAAAGTGCTGCTGGGCCTGTCGGGCGGCGTGGACAGTGCGATTGTCGCGACCATCGCGGTGGATGCGCTGGGGTCCGAGAACGTGCGCTGCGTGATGCTGCCCTCGGAATATACCTCGCAAGGGTCGCTGGACGATGCCAAGGCCTGCGCCAAGGCGCTGGGCGCGCGGTATGATTTCGTGCCCATCGCCGAGGGGCGGGCGGCGATCACCAATACGCTGGCGCCCTTGTTCGAGGGCACCGAGCCGGGGATCACCGAGGAGAATATCCAGTCGCGGCTGCGCGGGCTGTTGTTGATGGCGCTTTCCAACAAGTTCGGGGAGATGCTGTTGACCACCGGCAACAAGTCGGAGGTGGCGGTGGGCTATGCCACGATCTATGGCGACATGGCGGGCGGGTATAACCCGATCAAGGATCTGTACAAGACGCGGGTGTTCGATGTGTGCCGGTGGCGCAACGCCAACCACCGGGACTGGATGATGGGGCCCGGGGGCGAGGTGATCCCCGAGACCATCATCGAGAAGCCGCCCAGTGCGGAGCTGCGCGCGGACCAGAAGGACAGTGACAGCCTGCCGGATTATCCTGTGCTGGACGGGATCTTGCAGATCCTGGTGGACGAGGACGGGTCGATCGAGGATTGCGTCAAGGCGGGGTATTCGCGCGAGGATGCGGCGCGGGTGGAGCACCTGATTTACATCAGCGAATACAAGCGGTTCCAGTCGGCGCCGGGCACGCGGCTGTCGAAGCGGGCGTTCTGGCTGGACCGGCGTTATCCCATCGTGAACCGCTGGCGCGACGGCGGCTAGAGCCGGCAGTTCCGCGGGGCTGCCAGGCCGGTGAATACGCTTGCGGGGCGGTCTTGGATCGCGGCTGCCGGTCGCCCGTGTCTCTCGGCAGGTGTGCCGGCCCGGTCACGATTTTCCTTGACGCTTGAGTTGCAATCGTCCGAGCATCAGTAACCTTTAACGGGAAATTGCCAGGATTGGGAGGACTACTATGAGCACACGGCTTTTATCGGCTGTCGCTTCATTGAGTGTGATGACCGCGGCCCCCGCCGCATGGTCGGACGAGCACGACGGGGCGATGGATGTTCCCAAGATCACGTCGTCGGTGGTGCTGGAGGAGCTGGACACACCCTGGGACATGGCCTTTCTGCCGGACGGCACGATGTTCTTCACGGAGAAATGCGACGGTCTGTCTGTAAGGATGCCGGATGGCACCGTGAACGCGCTCTATGGTATCGACGGGTCCGAAGGCTATGCGGATGTCGGCAGCGATCTGATCTGCGAAGGTCAGGCCGGAATGCTGGGCGTGGCCGTGGATCGGCATTTCGAGGACAACCGGACGCTGTTCGTCTACTCGACATCCAACAAGTATCACGGCGATGGCTGCACGACCAATTTCGAAAGATGCGACGGCAACATCGTGATGAAGTTCAAGGTCGGCGAGGACCTGGCGAGCGTGTCCGACAGAACCGATATCGTGACCGACATCCAGTTCAAGCCGTTCGATTCCGATCAGCCCTTTGGCGGACCCGGCGCGCATAACGGCGGCAGGATCCGCATCGGACCCGGCGGCTATCTGTGGGTTACGGGCGGCGACCGTCACCGCGGGGTTTGCCCGCAGGACGGAACACTGCTTTGCGGCAAGGTGCTGAGAATCGACGGGGACGGCAATGCCCACCCGGATAACAATCCGCCCGAAGGCTTTGACCCGCGAATCTACACCTATGGGCACAGAAACGTCCAGGGCATCGATTTCCGCCCGAGCGACGGGAAGGCGTTCACCGCCGAGCATGGCCCCTGGCACAACGACGAGATCACGGCCCTTGTGAATGGCGGCAACGGCGGCTGGGATCCGGCCCAGAACACGGGTGGCCGGGGCGAGTGCCCGGACGAGTACTGTGGCTACGAGCCGAACCAGACCGAAGCCGTGGACCCCGCGATACGCGCGGCCTACACCCCCATGAGCGACACGCGTTTCGACGACCTGATGCCGCCGACATGGAACAATAACGGGTTTTCCCAGGGCACCAGTTCCGCCGCCTTCCTGACGGGCGAAAACTGGGGCATCTACGAGGGGCGCCTGGCCGTTGGCATCATGGGTATCGGCTTTGGTGACACGCCGATCGGGTCGAGGATCGACCTGATCAGCATCACGCCCGACGGCCTGGGGATCAACGGGATCACACGGATGCCGCTTGGCTTTTCGGCCAGGTTCCGCGGGCTTGCCATGGGGCCGGACAACGCGCTGTATATCGCGACGGAAGAAGGCGAGATCCACAAGGTGACCGCGGAAAGCATGAACTGAAGCGGTCCGCGAAAACCCGGATCACGGGTTTTCGCGGAACCTGAAACGCCTTGAGTTTCAACGTAGGACGCCCGCGCGAGTTGATCGTCGCGGGCGTTTTTTTGGGGGGGTGTCCGCAAAGCGTGTTGGTCCGTTTTGCGGACTTTGCTGCCGGTCACGACGGAGGCGAGCGTCAGCCCCTGGGGTGGTGATCCGACGGCAACTACGAAGCCTTTTGTGCCTGCCAAACACATCCTCGGAAGGATCGTTGCGCCCAGCCTCACCAAATCGCCAGCCCAAGGGAGCGGCTGACGATGGCCGGGCCGCTTCGCGGCTGTTAACCGGCTGGGTGCTCGAACCCGGTGTTTCACAAGGGCTCGAACCGTACATAAAAGACGTTTGATCTACAGCCCCGGCGCGGAAACGGGCCGCAGGCCCCGCGCCATCGCCGGGCCGCCCCCACGGCCCGGCGATTGGGTGACGTTCGGTCCATCGCTCAATCCTATTTCGGGTTTGGCCTGGATAAAGCGCTGCCGAACCACCGTCGGATCGCCGCTCCGCGGCCCGTCGATGGCGCCCGGGGATATAGATCACACGTGTCCGCAAAGGGCTCAAAGCAGACCTCTGCGCCACACTTCGTGTATTATGCGCGGGCAACCTCCGCTGGACGCATACCCGCCGGCCCCACCTCTAGTCAGCGGATGTAGCCGCTGAGGTTCTTCGTGGCCGGTCCAGAGAAGGGCTTGATGAACCTTTTGTAGAGGTCGTGGGGGGAGTTCACGTATTGGATGTGATAGTAGCCTGAAGCCCCCCTTTTTCTGCATGTCGGGGAGGTCATGGCGCGTTGCGCAGGCGCCCAAAAGAAAACGGAGGCCCCGGAAGGCCCCCGTTTCCCGTCCCTCGACGACTGGCTTATTTTTGCAGTTCGGTCCAGATCGCGGTGTAGAATTCCTGCGCCTCGGCGGGGCAGGCGGTGGTGAACTGACCGGCGGCCTTCAGGTCTTCGGGCACGACGATCTCGGGGGCCGAGCGCATGTCCTCGGGCATGAATTCCTCGGAGCCGTCGATGCCGTTGGCGTAGCGGGCGAAGTCCGACAGCATGGCCGCGTTCTCCGGGTCCATGATGAAGTTCAGGAAGAGCTTGGCGTTTTCCACGTTCTGCGCGTCGGCCAGGATCGCGGCGCTGTCCATCCAGACCGGGTAGCCCTCTTTCGGGTAGCCGTAGGACACGTCCTCGTTGTTGTTGCGGGCGCGGAAGGTCGAGCCGTTCCAGTTCACCGAGGCCATGACGTCGCCGTTCGACAGCTTCTCGGTCATGCCGTAATCCATGCTCATCCACTTGGGCTTGGCCTCGATAAGCACGTCGCGGGCCTTTTTCAGCATTTCCTTGTCGGTGGTGCAGGGCTCGCCGCCGACGTAGAACAGCGTGAGGTTCATCACGTCCTGCATTTCCGGCACGACGTTGACCTTGCCCACCAGTTCCTCGGGCGGGTCGAGGAAGATGGCCGAGGTGTTGATGTCGCCGTCATAGGCCGACTTGTTCACGGCGATGCCGGTCGTGCCCCATTGCCACGGCACGGAATATTCGCGGTTCGGGTCCCATTCCACGTTCTTCCACTGGTCCGAGATGTTGCCGTAGTTTTCCATCTCGGGGATGCCCGGTTTCATCAAAAGGCCCTTGTCGATATAGACGCCCATGTAGCTGTGCGTCGGCACGACGATGTCGAAGCCGTGGCCGCCCGCCTCGATCTTGGCCAGCGCGGTGGTGTTGCTGTCATAGTCGGTGATGGTGACGTCGACGTCGAATTTCTGTTCGAACTTCTCGATCATCTCGGGGCTGGTGTAGTTGCCCCAGTTGTAGATGTTGAGCGACCCTTCGGCATGGGCCGCCCCGGCCAGTGCGATGGCGGCCACTGTGGTGGTCAGGTATGTCTTCATCGTCATTCTCCCTTGGTGTGGTTGTGCGCGGGTTAGTCCCGCTTGCGGTTCAGTATAAAGAAGGCCGTCAGCAATAGCACGGTCAGCGCGAGGAGCGCGGTGGAGATCGCGTTGACCTCGGGCGTGACGACGCGGCGCAGCTGGCCCAGCATGTAGGTGGGCAGGGTATCCTGCCCGGCGGATTTGACGAACTCGGTGATGATGACGTCGTCGAGCGAGATGACGAAGGCCAGCATCGCGCCGGCGGCGATGCCGGGCATCATCAGCGGCAGCGTCACGTGACGGAAGGTCTGCCAGGGCCGGGCGTAGAGGTCCGACGCGGCGGTTTCCAGCGCGAGGTCCATGCCTTCCAGCCGGGCGCGGATGGGCAGGTAGGCGAAGGGCACGCAGAAGGCCGAGTGCGCGAGGATCAGGTAGGCCAGCCCGGTGTAGCCGGTGGCGACCTTGATCGAGGCGAAGAAGATCAGGAGGGCCACGGCGGTGACGATCTCGGGCACCATCAGGGGCTGGTTGATCATCACGTAGATCAGCGTCTGGCCCTTGAAGCGACCGCGCCGCGTGGTGCCGAGCGCGGCCATGGTGGCGACGGTGGTCGAGATGAACGCCGCCGAGACGGCGATGACCAGCGAGCGCACGGTGGCTTCCTGGACTTGGGTGTTGTCCCATGCCTCGACGTACCAGCGGGTCGAAAAGCCGCCCCAGAGCGCCACGGACTGGGAGTCGTTGAACGAGTAGATCACCATCGTGACGATCGGCGCGTAGAGCAGCACGAAGGTCGTGAGCGCGATGGCGGTGAAGCCGGGCAGCGTGGTGACGGAGAAGCTCTTGCCCTTAGCCATTGGTTTCGTCCCTCGACGTGACGCGGACATAGGCGAGCAGGGCCACCAGCACGATCATCAGCAAGAGCAGAGACAGCGCCGCGCCAAGGGGCCAGTTGCGGCCCTGTCCGAACTGAAGCTCGATGAAGTTGCCGATCATCATGTTCTTGCCGCCGCCCAGGATGCGGGGCGTCACGTAGGCGCCCAGCGACGGGACGAAGACGAGGATGGACCCCGCGACGATGCCCGGTTTCACGATCGGCAGGATGACGCGGCGCAGCACCTTCATGCGGGTGGCGTAGAGGTCGTACCCGGCCTCGACCAGCCGGAAATCGAAGCGGTCGATGGCGGCGAAGAGCGGCAGCACCATGAGCGGCAGATAGACATAGGCCATGCCGATCAGCACGGCGGTGTCGGTGTAGAGGATCTGCAAGGGCTGGTCGATGATGCCGAGGTTCATCAGGAAGGAATTCAGAAGGCCCTGGTTGCGGACCACTTCCATGATGGCGAAGGTGCGGATCAGCAGGTTGGTCCAGAACGGAATTGTGATCAAAAACAGCCAGAAGCCGCGCTTGTTGGGCGGGCGCGTGGCGATGAACCACGCCGTCGGAAAGCCGATGGCGAAGGCGATCAGAGTGGTCAGCACCGACAGTTTCACCGAGCGCCAGAAGATCGTCAGGTGCGCGTCGGCAAAGGTGACGGTGTCGTCGAAGATGTCGCGCTCGAAGAAGACGCGGAACCACGCCTCGGTGGTGAAGTCCCATACCACGCCGGAATATTCGCCTGGCTCCAGAAAGGCATAGACCACCACGATCAGCAGCGGGCCGGCGGCCCCGAGCGCCAGCAGGATCAGCGCCGGGATCGACAGGATCCAGCCGGTGCGTCCGCTGCCGTGGGTGGTGCCTGCCATGCTAGTCCTCCAGCACCCGGACGGCGCCGGGGACGAAATCGAAGGCGACGGTCTGGCCTTCCTGCAGGCCGGTGTCGCCCGAGGGCGGGCTTTGCATCCGGGCGACGACCTCGGTGTCGTCGGACATGCGCAGGTGACAATGGGTGTCGGTGCCGAAATAGACGGTTTCGGCCACCCGGCCCTGCAGCGCGCCGTCGCCGATGCGGACCTGTTCGGGACGCACGGCGAGGCTGACCTTAGTGCCTTGGGTGGCGGCGTCGAGGTTGTCCACGGCGATGACGTCGCCGGTGGGCAGGCGCACGCCGCCCTGTTCAACGGTACCGATCAAGACGTTGGTTTCGCCGATGAAATCCGCGACGAAGCGGTTGACCGGCTTGTTGTAGATCTCGCGCGGGCCGCCGATTTGCAGGATCGATCCGTCGCGCATCACGCCGATGCGGTCGGACATTGTCAGAGCCTCTTCCTGGTCGTGGGTGACGAAGACGAAGGTGATGCCGGTTTCGGTTTGCAGGCGTTTGAGTTCCAACTGCATTTCCTTGCGCAGCTTGAGGTCGAGCGCCGAGAGCGGCTCGTCCAACAAGAGCACCTCGGGCGCGGGGGCCAGCGCGCGGGCCAGCGCCACGCGCTGTTGCTGGCCGCCCGAGAGCTGCTGAGGTTTGCGGGCGGCGAAGGCCTCTAGCTTCACCAGGGCAAGCATCTCGGCCACGCGGGCCTGGACCTGCGCCTTGGGCGTGCCCTGCATGGTCAGGCCAAACCCGATATTGTCGGCCACGCTGAGATGCGGGAAGAGCGCGTAGCTTTGAAACACCGTGTTCACGGGGCGGTCGTAGGGCGCCATCGTGCTGATGTCGCGCGCGCCAAGCAGGATCATGCCCGCGGTGGGCGATTCGAACCCTGCAATCAGGCGCAGCAGGGTGGTCTTGCCACAGCCCGAAGGCCCGAGCAGGGTGAAGAACTCGCCCTTGTTGATGACGACGGACACGTCGTTCAGGGCGCGCACCTTCTTTTCGCCGGCGCCGTACTCTTTTCGGGCCGATCGGGCCTCGACCGCGGCTTCGGTCATGCGTTGTCCCCCATGTTCATGGCCTTGATGTTTCCCGACAAGGCCGCGACATTCAAGTGTTTTCAGGTGTCGATGCCGGGCAATGCCGGAATTTGATCAAACCATGGGCGGGCGCGTTCGATCTCGGCGCAGAGCGACATCAGGGCGGTGTCGGCCCCGAAGCGCGCGGCGAGGTGGACGCCGATGGGCAGGCCGTCGGCGCCGCGGCAAAGCGGCAGCGAGACGGCGGGCTGGCCGGTGGCGTTGAAGGCCGCTGTGTAGGGCGAGTAGGCGAAAATGCCGTTCTCGCCTATGCGGTAGGCGACGTAATCCTCGGTGTCGTGGGCGAAGCGGCCGATGGCGGCGGGCGGCTCGGCCATGGTGGGGGTCAGCAGGATGTCGTGATCCTCAAAGAAGGCGGCCATCTGGCGGCCATAGGCGTGGACGGTTTCCACGGCGTCGAGGTAATCCGCGCCGCTGATGGTCTTGGCGTACTCCACCGCACCGCGGGCGACGCCTTCGATGTCGCCCTGGCGCAGCTCGCGGCCCTGTTTCGCCAGCGCCGCGCGCACCCAGGAGGCGGTGCCGCAGGCGACAATCTTGGTCCAGGCGTGCATCATTCCCGTGGTGTCGGCGGCGGGGCGGGCTTGCGTTACGTGGTGGCCCATGTCGTGCAAGAGCGCGGCGGCGTCCTGCACGGCGACCTGGCATTCGGGGTGGATGGCCTCGCCGGTGAGGGTGGTGTCGCAAAGGGCGATGCGCAGGGGGCCATTGGGGCGGTCGAGCGATTCCATGAAGGTGCAGGGCATGGGGGGCGCCACGTAGGGCGCACCGAGGTCGGGGCCGCAGACGATATCCAGCAGGAGCGCAGTGTCGCGGACCGAACGGGTGAGAAAGCCCTCGATCGCCATGCCGGCCCAGCCTTCGCCCGCGTAGGGCCCGTCGGGGACCATGGCGCGGGTGGGCTTGAACCCGACCAGGCCGCAATTGGAGGCCGGGATGCGGATCGAGCCGCCGCCGTCGCTGCCATGCGCGCCGGGGACGATGCCCGCCGCCACCGCAGAACCCGAGCCGCCGGACGAGCCGCCGGGGGTGCGGGACGTGTCCCACGGATTGCGGGTGGGGCCGCCATAGACCGCCGCCTCGGTCGCGGCCCCGACGCCGCCCTCGGGCGCGGCGGTGCGGCCGAAGGTGACGAGGCCGGACGCCTCGAGCCGGTCGTAGATGGTGGCATTCATCCTGTAGCGGGTATTGGCCAGAAGGCGCGAGCCGAGCGAGGCGGGGTGCCGGGTGGATTCGGCGCCCATGTCCTTGAGCAGGAAGGGCACGCCGGTGAGCGGACCCTTGGGCAGGCCGTCGGCGATCATTCGGCGGGCGGTATCGGAATAGTCGTGCACCACGGCGTTGAGTGCGGGGTTCACGGCGTGCATCCGGGCCAAGGCGGTGTCGAGCAGGTCGTCGGGCGTGGCCTCGCCCTTGGCCACGAGACCGGCGAGGGATGTCATGTCGTGGGCGCGGTAATCATCCATGGGGCCAGAATGCACGCGGGGCGCGGGGGTGCAACGGGAATGTTGGTGAGAGAGGAGGAGGTCCCGGATCGGGCCCGGGACGGCACGTAGCTTTGTTCTTCGCGCGGAATCAAGGCGCGCTTTGCGCGCCGCCGCGCGATCGCCAGACCGCCCCCCGGGCTGGCGATTGGGTTCCGTGAGCGCTTCGATTGGAGGTTTTGCGGATGTGGCGGAGATAAAGCGATCTGAATATCTGTTGGTCGCCATCCCGCGGTCTGGCGCTCGCGCGGCAGTCCAGCGCTACTCGGGTTCTCTTATTCCCACCAGCGGTCGATGCTGGCGATGTCGTCGTCGGACCAGCCGAAATGGTGGGCGAATTCATGCACCGTCACATGGGCCACGAGATCGGCCAGGTCGACATCGCCCCGGTCGCGCCATTCGGCCAGGATCGGTTCGCGGAAGAGCCAAACGATATCGGGGCCGGTGGGCTGATCGAAGACCGACTTTTCCGTCATCGGGATACCGTCGTAAAGCCCGGTCAGTTCGACCGGATCGGTCATGTCGAGGCTGTCCAGCATCTCCCGGTCGGGCCAGTCAGCGACGTGGATCGCGACGGCCCGCGCGGCCTCGGCAAAAACATCGGGAAAGCCCGCCACGGTGCGGCGGGCCACGTCTTCCATCCAGTCGAGAGAGGTGTCGGGCGCGGGCATGGAGGTGATCTAGGCCGCGCGCCCGGGCGGTGCAAGCGGTCAGAGGCGCAGCTGGTAGGAACTGGGCACGTAGGCGTAGCCGCTGTCCGTTTTCTCGACGAAGCCGGTGGCGGGCCAGGGCATGTGGTAGCCGATGAAGGGCAATTTCTCGGCGGCCAGCATGTCGAGCAGTGTCTTTCGGGTCTGCGCGGCCGCCGCCTTGTCCATGTCGAACTTCACCTCCCAATCGGGATGGGCCAGCGACCAGACGTAGTGGTTGGCGAAATCGGCGGCGATCATCAGGCTTTCGCCCTCGCTTTCGATCAGGTGGACCATGTGGCCGGGCGTGTGGCCGAAGGCGGCCATGGCCGTATGCCCGGAAAAGCCGGCGTCGCCATCGCCGATCATGGTGAATTGCTCGGCCAGCGGGCGGACTTTCGCTTCGAAATTGTCGTCGCCGGCGGCGGCCCAATGGTCGAACTCGGCCGATCCGGTGACATAGCCCGCGTTGGCGAAGGTGGGCGTGTCGCCCTCCATCAGCCCGCCGATATGGTCGCCGTGCATGTGGGTGATGACGACCGTGTCGATCATGTCGGTGCTGTAGCCCGCGGCCTCGAGCGCCGCGGTGGTGCCCTCGGCGTTCAGGCCGGTGTCGAAGAGCACCAGCTCGGACCCGGTGTTTACCACGGTGGGGGTGAAGAAGAACTGCGCCTGGTCGGTGGGGATCATCGCGGCCTCGGAGACGGCGTTGAATTCGTCTTCCTCGACATTCAGGCCGAAGATGGTGTGGGGATCGGGGCGCGTGGCCTCGCCCGCCAGAAGCGTCGTGACCTCGAACCCGCCCAGCTTGAAGCGGCGGAAGGGGGGCGTGGCGGCGCCCAGCATCGGCGCGGTGGCCCAAGCGGGCAGGGCGGGAGCGGCGGAGAGGGCGGTGGCCGAGGCGAGGAAGGTGCGGCGGGAAAGGGTCGACATGTGAAGCCTCCTGTTGTTGTCGAGCGGATAGATAAAGCGCATTCGTGAAAAGTCGCGCATGTGTCGCGCGCCTTTCACAAGGATTTGAGGCGTCGTGCCACTGCGGCACGCCGGACCGCCCGTGATGCTGGACAAGCGCCCCCCCTTGTGACATTTGGCGCGGCAACAGGAGACACCCCATGACAACCACCCGTTTCGCGCCGTCCCCCACCGGGTATATCCATATCGGCAACCTGCGCACCGCGCTGATGAACTTTCTCATTGCCCGCAAGAACGGCGGGACGTTCATCCTGCGGATCGACGACACCGACCCGGAGCGGTCGAAGCAGGAATACGTGGACGCGATCAAGCAAGACCTGGAATGGCTGGGCCTGACCTGGGACCGGGTCGAGCGGCAGTCGGAGCGGCTGGACCGCTATGCCGAGGCCGCCGACAAGCTGCGCGGGATGGGACGGTTCTACGAGGCGTTCGAGACGCCGACCGAGCTGGACCTGAAGCGGAAGAAACAGCTGAACATGGGCAAGCCGCCGGTCTATGACCGGGCGGCGCTGGCGTTGAGCGACGAAAAGAAGGACGCGCTGCGCGCCGAGCGGGGGAACGGCGTCTGGAGGTTCAAGCTGGATCATGAGCGGATCGAGTGGGATGACGGGATCCTTGGGGATATCTCGATTGATGCGGCGAGTGTCAGCGACCCGGTGCTGATCCGGGGCGACGGGCAGGTTCTCTATACGCTGGCCTCGGTCGTGGACGACACGGAAATGGGCGTGACCCACGTGGTGCGCGGGTCGGACCACGTGACCAACACCGCGACGCAGATCCAGATCATCGAGGCGCTGGGCGGCACCGTGCCAAGCTTTGCGCATCATTCGCTGCTGACCGGGCCGCAGGGGGAATCGCTGTCGAAACGGCTGGGGACGCTGAGCTTGCGCGATCTGCGGGCGCAGGGCGTGGAGCCGATGGCGCTGTTGTCGCTGATGGCGCGCCTGGGTTCGGCCGATCCGGTGGAGTTGCGCAGCGAGATGGCGGAATTGATCGAGGGGTTCGACATCTCGCGTTTCGGCTCTGCGCCGACGAAGTTCGATGCGAATGACCTCTTTCCGCTGACGGCACGGGTGTTGCAGGGGCGCGATTTCGCGGATGTGAAAGCGCATATCTTGGGGCTGGGCGTGCCCGAGGACCAGGCCGAGCGGTTCTGGAGCGTGACGCGCGAGAACATCACCACGCTGCACGACCTGGAGCCGTGGTGGGTGATGTTCCGCGACGGGGCGGAGCCGGTCATCAACGACGAGGACCGCGAGTTCGTGGCCCAGGCGCTGGCGCTGTTGCCCGAGGGACCGCATGACGGCGACACCTGGGGTCAGTGGACGAACGCGGTGAAGGAGGAGACCGGCCGCAAGGGCAAGGGCCTGTTCATGCCGCTGCGCAAGGCGCTGACCGGGCAGAACCACGGGCCGGACATGAGCCAGGTCTTGCCGCTTTTGCAGGTGATCAGGGCCAAGGGCTGAGCCGCGCGTCGGCCCTGGCGGGCGGTCAGGCGGGGTCCGGAGCCTGAGCCTGGCGCGCCCGTTCGGTGCTTTGCGGCAAGGTCAGGCGGCGCTGGGTAGGCCGTTACGTTCGGCGCGCGTCAGTCTGAACTGACCGACGAGCTGTTCCAGGTGGCCGGCATAGGTGTTGAGGTCCTCGCACGTGGTGCGCGCCTCGGCCGCCATGGTGGCGGTTTCCTGGGTCACGCTGTCGACCCGCGTGACGGTGGTGTTGATGTTTTCCAGTTCCGAGGCCTGTTCCTCGGTCGCCTTCGCCATGTCGGCGACGAGCTTGTCGATCTGCGCGACCCTTTCGAGGATCGACTTCAGTGCGGTGCCGGCCTCGTTGACCAGCTCGACGCCGTTCTTCACCTGAAGCGAGCTGTTGCCGATCAGGGTCTTGATCTGCATCGCGGCCTCGGTCGAACGCTGGGCGAGGGCGCGGACCTCCGAGGCGACCACCGCGAAGCCGCGGCCCGCGTCGCCGGCGCGCGCCGCCTCGACACCCGCGTTCAGGGCCAGAAGATTCGTCTGGAACGCGATGTCCTCGATCAGGACGATGATCTGGGCTATCTGCTCGGACGAGCCGGAAATCTCTTCCATGGCGTCGACGGCCTGCCTGACGACCGGATCGCTTTCCAGTGCCGCATTCTTCGCGGCCTGGGTCGTCTGCTGGACCTCGCCCGCGCCGAGCGAGGCGGCCCGGACGCTGGAGGTGACCTCCTTGACCGCGTCGGCGGTGTTGCGGACATTCTGTGCCTGCTCTTCGGCCTTGAAGGACAGGTCGCCCGAGGACCGCTCGAGCGCGCCGCTGCCCGAGCGAATGCTCCGGGTTGCGTCGACGACCTTGCAAAGAGCGTCGTTCAACCTGGAGACGGTGGTGTTGAAATCGTGCCTGAGGCTTTCGTATTCCTGCGGGAACGTATTGTCGAACCGCTGCGCCAGGTCGCCGTCCGACAGGCGTTTGAGCCCGTCGCGGAGGGCCGTGACAACCTGATCCTGTTCGGCCTTGATCCGCTCCTGATCGGCCTTGAGCGCCTCGGCGCCCTTTCGCATCTCGATCGTTTCCTGCTTGAAGTGGAAGATCGCCGAGGCCATCTGGCCAAGCTCGTCCTTGCTGTCGATCCCGTCGATATAGACCGAGAAGTCACCGCCGGTGAACTTGTTGATCACCGAGATCAGGTACTTGATCCGCGCGATCATCCGCTCGAAGGCGAAGACGGCGAAGGCCAGGACCGAGACCGCCAGGACCGATCCGAAGATCGCAAACCGCTTGAGCGTGGTATCGGCCGTCGCTTCGATCTCGGCCGATTTGACGCGTACGGCCTCGAAAAGCTTCAGTTCCTCGGCGCGCAGCAGGTCGATCCAGGCTGTTGAAATCGCGAACCATTCTGGCGCCGTCAGACCATCGAAATTGCGGGTTCGAGTCCCGGCGAGGATACGGTCGCGCGCGGATCGGATGGTTGCGGATGCGTCGGACGCCCTGATCCGGGCCAGCCATTCCGGGTCTTCGAGCGTGCCGGCGGCTTCGGTCAGAAGCGCCTCCTGTGCGCCGTTCAGGCGCAGGTACCGATTGAAGACAGCCGGTCTGAAGCCGCTGCCAAGGCCGGTCGCGCCCATCGCGCGTTCGAGCCCCGCGGCCTCTTTCGCCGCGCTGAGAAGGGTGCGCGCCTCCAGCAGGGCGTTGGTTTCGCCCCGGGTCGTCCTGGCGGCCACAGGGCGTTCGAGCTCGAGCAGGTGGGTGATCGTCTCGGTGTAGAACGCGGCCATGTCGGGCACGGCAAGACCGAAGGCATCCACCTGCTTGCGCATGTCTTCGAGTTGGTCCAGCCGCGTGTTGACACTGGCGATTTCGGGGGGGCGTGCGCGGCGCAAGGCAGACACCTCTGCCGCGAAGGCGGCGATGGCCGCGTCGGAGTCGGTGCGCTGTCGCGCCAGGTCGGACCTGAAATTCGCGCCGCGGGAGGCGATGAGGCCGGCGGAAAAGCCGCGTTCCTTTTGCAATTCGTGCACGAGCGCGCCCACGATCGCGCTTTCATGCGCCAGGATGCGGGAGGTTTCGGCCTGACCGGCATCGGCACGTTTCTGGGCCACCTCGACCGATGTCAGGTATCCGACCGCTGCAAAGAGCGGCGCAATCACGAGAAACATCACGACACGCAGGCGCACTGATCGAACTCCAGTCCTTTTCCGACAGGCTCTGGTCTTACACAGCGTTCCTTTCCACCCCGTTAATCGGTTGGAATGTTCAATCAGCCCGGCGCCGGACCCGGCCCGGACCCGCATTCTGGCTAAAAAACGAGGCACCCTGGCGCCCGATCGGTGCTTCTTTGCCGATGGGCCGCGTATTTGAGCAACACACCGACGTGGCTATGCGAGCGCGGGCTTGTCGACTTGCCTGATTCCACCTCATGAGAGAGTTCTGCCACTACCGCTTGCCTGGGATCGAGACATGTCTAGCGCCATCGTACTGATCGGACTTCTGATCGTTACCGTTCTGTTATTTGCACTTCTGGCGAGGTCGGCGCGGGATCGCGTCTGACGGTATCGCCCTTTGCGTCGGCGGCGGTTCTCGGACGGGCGCCGTCGTGCCCGGCGAGGCAATGCCGGCGTGCGCGCGAGGTGCGGATCAGTCCCGCAACGGGCTGAAGGTCGAGACAGGCTGAACCTTTGCGCCGACACGGTCGAGCATGTCGTTCACCAGCGCGGTTTCCTTTCGCTTGAGCTTTTGGTGGCGCGGGTAGAGCGGGCGGCGGCGGTCGTCGAGGATGGGGGCGTCCCAGCCGGTTGTCGTGTCGAAGAAGCGCTCTACGCCGTCTTCGCCGAAGACATGCAGGTAGCCCTGGACCACCACATCGATATAGCTGAGCAGCACCGGGCTGACCGCGTCGGGGTTCTGGTGTTGGCCGTCCTCGATGGCGAAGACCACCAGGTCGGCGTCTTCGGGCAAGTGGGTGCGGACCTGGTGGCGGGCCGGCACGCGCATGTAGGCGCGTTCGCGCGCGTCGAGCGCGGCCCAGTCGGCGCCGGGCACGCCGGCGACGAGGCCGTCGATCTGGGCGGTGGTGTCGGGCACGGCCGTGAGATACGCCACCTCGCGCAGGGTCGTCTTGCGCCAGGCGCGACGCCAGCCCGAAAGCTGGGCCGGGTGGGCATCTTCGTAAGCATGGGTGCCGCGATTCACCAGGCTGCCATAGCCGAAGAAGAATCCGGGTTGCACGTGGAAACCGCCTTTCTGTTCGCGCCTTGATGTCAACAGGTGCGGGGGCAAAGGTCAAGGCGGACGACCGAACTGTGATCCTGGTCCGTCATTCTGCTTGCAGAGGTCCGGAGCGGTCACTACGCTCGTTGAGTATCGGAACGGGAGAACCGGCGTTGCCGGTGCCGAAGGAGCAACCGCCCCGGAAACTCTCAGGCGCAAGGACCGGCCGATGGACGACTCTGGAGAGACCGCGGGAAAATCCTGCGGCGCCGAAGGGATAGCGATCTCAGGCGAAAGGACAGAGGGGGCATCGGACGCGACACGAGGGTGCGCGGAACGGATGCCGGTTGCCTAGCCAGATGCGCCCGGTGCGAGATGCGAAGGAGAGCCGATGAGTGATCTGCGCGAGACGCCGCTGACGGGCCTGCACAAGGCGCTGGGCGCGAAGATGACCGGGTTCGCGGGCTACGAGATGCCGCTGCAATACGGGCTGGGCGTGATGGGCGAGCACCTGCATACGCGGGACAAGGCGGGGCTCTTTGACGTGAGCCACATGGGTCAGGTTCTGGTCCGCCACGAGGCGGGCTATGGCGGCGCGGCGCAGGCGATGGAGCGGCTGGTGCCGGTGAGCCTGATGGGGCTGGGCGAGAAGCGGCAGCGCTACGGTTTCTTTACCAATGAGGCGGGCGGCATTCGCGACGACCTGATGCTGACCAACCGGGGCGATCACCTGTTGGTGGTGGTGAACGCGGCCTGCAAGGCGGATGACATCGCGTGGATGCGCGAGGGTTTGCCCGATTGCGAGGTGGTCGAGGTGACGGACCGTGCGCTGATTGCGTTGCAGGGGCCGAAGGCCGTCGATGCGCTGGCGCCCATCGCCGCGGGCTGCGAGATCATGAAATTCCTGGATACCGGCATTTTCACCTCGGATTACGGGGAGTTGTGGGTGTCGCGCTCTGGTTATACCGGCGAGGACGGCTTTGAGATTTCGGTGCCCGAGGCGCAGGCCGAACCGCTGGCGCGGGCGCTTTTGCTGCACGAGGCGGTGGAGCCTGTGGGCCTGGGCGCGCGCGACAGTCTGCGGCTGGAGGCGGGGCTGTGCCTTTACGGTCAGGATATCGACGCGGAGACGACGCCGGTGGAGGCGGGGCTGAGCTGGGCCATCCAGAAGGCGCGCCGCCGGGGCGGAGAGCGCGAAGGCGGATTTCCCGGCGAGGAGGTGATCCTGGACCAGCTGGAGAACGGCGTGGCGCGGTGCCGCGTGGGGCTGCGCCCCGAGGGGCGCGCGCCGATGCGGGCCGGCACGCAGGTTTTCGGCAGCGAGACCGGGGGCGAGGCGGTGGGGCAGGTGACCTCGGGCGCCTACGGACCCAGCATAGAGGCGCCGATGTCGATGGGATATGTCGCGGCGAGCCACGCCTCGGCCGGAACGACGCTTTATGGCGAGGTGCGCGGCAAGCGCCTGCCCGTCCGGGTGGCGGAGATGCCGTTCACGCCCGCAAATTTCAAACGCTGAACATCAGGAGACTTGCATGAAATACACCGAAGAACACGAGTGGCTGGACCAGGACGGGGACATCGTCACGGTCGGCATCACCAGCCACGCCGCCGAGCAACTGGGCGATATCGTTTTCGTGGAACTGCCCGAGGTGGGTGCGGAGGTGACCAAGGACGACGAGATCGTGGTGATCGAGAGCGTCAAGGCGGCCTCGGACATCCTGGCGCCGCTGGATGGCGAGATCGTGGAGGTCAACGAGGTGCTGGCCGACAGCCCCAGCAAGGTCAACGAGGACCCCGAGGGCGACGGCTGGTTCTTCAAGATCAAGCCGTCGGACACCTCGCCGATGGACGACTACATGGATGAAGCCGCCTACAAGGATTTCATCGACTGATCCACGCCGCCGGGCGCAAAATTTTGGGAAAATTTTGGCAAAAATCTTGTGAAGATTTTTGTGCCTCCGGCGGGGATATTTTTGGCCAGAGGAAGCAGGGGCGGCGCGCGTCGCCCCGGTCCCGTCTCTTGTCTGACACCAAGGAGCGATTGTCATGCCGTTCGAACCCACAGACTACCTGCCCTACGATTTCGCCAACCGGCGCCATATCGGGCCGTCGCCCGAGGAGATGGCCGAGATGTATGCCGCGCTGGGAGTCGAGGACCTCGACCAGCTGATCGACGAGACCGTGCCCAAGTCGATCCGGCAGGCCGGGAAACTGGATTTCGGCAAGCCCAAGTCCGAGCGCGAGCTGATGCACGAGATGCGCATGGTGGCGGGGCAGAACAAGGTACTGGTGAGCCTGATCGGGCAGGGCTATCACGGCACGGTCACGCCGCCGGCGATCCAGCGCAATATTCTGGAGAACCCGGCGTGGTATACCGCCTATACGCCGTACCAGCCCGAGATCAGCCAGGGGCGGCTGGAGGCGCTGTTGAACTTCCAGACCATGATCTGCGACCTGACGGGGCTGGAGGTGGCGAATGCGTCCCTGCTGGACGAGGCGACGGCCTGTGCCGAGGCGATGACCACGGCGCAGCGGGTGGCCAAGTCGAAGGCCAGGGCGTTCTTCGTCGACCGCGATTGTCACCCGCAGAATATCGCGGTGGTGCAGACCCGTGCCAAACCGCTGGGGATCGAGGTGATCGTGGGCGACCCGGAGAAGCTGGAGGCGGACAAGGTTTTCGGCGCGCTCTTCCAGTATCCCGGGACCTATGGGCATGTGCGGGACTTCACGGCCCAGATGGAGGCGTTGCATGCCGAGAACGCGGTCGGGATCGTGTCGGCGGACCCGCTGGCGCTGACGCTGTTGAAAGAGCCCGGCGCGATGGGGGCGGATATCGCCGTGGGCTCGGTCCAGCGGTTCGGGGTTCCGATGGGCTATGGCGGGCCGCACGCGGCCTACATGGCATGCCGGGATGCCTATAAGCGCGCGATGCCGGGGCGGATCGTGGGCGTGTCGGTGGATGCCCATGGCAACCGGGCCTACCGTCTGTCGTTGCAGACGCGCGAGCAGCATATCCGGCGCGAGAAGGCCACCTCGAATGTCTGTACCGCGCAGGCGCTTTTGGCCGTCATGGCGTCGATGTATGCGGTGTTTCACGGCCCCAAGGGCTTGCAGGCCATCGCGCAGCGCATCCATCGCAAGACCGTGCGGCTGGCCAAGGGGCTGGAGGCGGCGGGGTTCAAGGTGGATCCGAAGGCCTATTTCGACACGATCACGGTCGATGTGGGTCCGTTGCAGGCGGCGGTGATGAAATCGGCCGTCGACGAGGGGATCAACCTGCGCCGGGTGGGCGACACCCGTGTCGGCATCACGCTGGACGAGGCGACCCGGCCCAAGAATATCGAGGCGGTCTGGCGCGCCTTCGGGATCGCGAAGGCGGACGAGGATTTCACGCCCGAGTACCGTGTGCCGGAAAAGATGCACCGGCAGAGCGGCTACCTGGAGCATCCGATCTTTCACATGAACCGGGCCGAGACCGAGATGATGCGCTACATGCGGCGGCTGGCGGACCGGGACCTGGCGCTGGACCGGGCGATGATTCCGCTGGGGTCGTGCACGATGAAGCTGAACGCGGCGGCCGAGATGATGCCGATCAGCTGGCGCGAGTTCGCCCGGCTGCACCCGTTCTGCCCCAAGAACCAGGCCGAAGGCTATGGAAAGCTGATCGACGACCTGAGTGCAAGGCTGTGCGAGATCACCGGCTATGACGCGATGTCGATGCAGCCCAATTCGGGCGCGCAGGGGGAGTATGCGGGGCTGTTGACGATCGCGGCCTATCACGCGGCCAATGGCGAGGGGCACCGCAATGTCTGCCTGATTCCCACGAGCGCGCATGGCACCAACCCCGCGAGCGCGCAGATGGTGGGCTGGAAGGTGGTGCCGGTGAAATCCGACAGCAACGGCGATATCGACCTGGACGATTTCCGCGCCAAGGCGGAGGCCAATGCCGACAGCCTGGCGGCCTGCATGATCACCTATCCCAGCACGCATGGCGTGTTCGAGGAGACCGTGCTCGACGTGTGCAAGATCACCCACGCGCATGGGGGGCAGGTCTATATCGACGGGGCCAACCTGAACGCCATGGTGGGGCTGTCGCGGCCCGGGGACCTGGGCGGGGATGTCAGCCACCTGAACCTGCACAAGACCTTCTGCATTCCGCATGGCGGGGGCGGGCCGGGCATGGGGCCGATTGGCGTGAAGGCGCACCTTGCGCCGCACCTGCCGGGCGATCCGCGCGGGCAGGACGACGGGCCGGGGCCGGTGTCGGCGGCGCCTTACGGCTCGGCCTCGATCCTGCCGATCAGCTGGGCCTATACGCTTCTGATGGGCGGCGAGGGGCTGACGCAGGCGACCCGGGTGGCGATATTGAACGCCAACTACATCGCCAAGCGGCTGGAGGGGGCGTATGACGTGCTCTATCGCGGGCGCAACGACCGGGTGGCGCATGAGTGCATCCTGGACACGCGCCCCTTTGCCGAGAGTGCGGGCGTGACGGTGGACGACATCGCCAAGCGGCTGATGGATTGCGGGTTTCACGCGCCCACGATGAGTTGGCCGGTGGCGGGCACGCTGATGATCGAGCCGACGGAGAGCGAGACCAAGGCGGAGCTGGACCGGTTCTGCGATGCGATGCTGGCGATCCGCGAGGAGATCCGCGCCATCGAGGATGGCGACATGGACCGCGAGAACAATCCGCTGAAACACGCGCCGCACACGATGGAGGACCTGGTGCGGGACTGGGACCGGCCCTATAGCCGCGAACAGGCTTGTTTCCCGCCGGGCGCGTTCCGGGTGGACAAGTACTGGCCGCCGGTCAACCGGGTGGACAATGCCTATGGCGACCGCAACCTGATATGTACCTGTCCGCCGATGGAGGCCTATGCCGAGGCGGCGGAGTGAGCACGTAAATCAGGCGGCCTCCCGAGGGAGACCGCCCTTACTTGGCTACTGAAATCACTCGCTAAAATGATCGGGCCTTGCCCGGGACAGGGGCAGGGCCCTCGTTCGGTCGGGCGGGATGACCCTTGGAACGAATACCTGTGGGTCGCGGCCATCGGTCAGACGGTTCAAACTGACCTCGGGACATTCGGTACATTTGCAGGGCGCCGGCCGTTTCGCGGCGGCGTCTTGCCTGTTCCGAAGGCTTGCTGATGCGATCGATATGCAGTGTGGACATAACGCCGAGCGCGGGGCCGGGTTCCGGGAAAATGGCCCGATTGTGACGTTTCAATTCATGGGTGAAAAGGACGCCGATCAGTCGCCTTTTTCGGCTTTCGGCGGCTCGGCTGCCGGGTCGAGCCGCGGGTTGAGCACCGCGTGGAGCTTCTGCCAGCTGGCCTCGTCGGGGGCGGCAAGCAGGTAGCCGGTGGCGATGCCGGCGTTGTAGTCGCGCCCGTCGAGCATGCGCACCACGCCGCCTGCGCACTGAACGATCAGCACGCCGGCCGCGTGGTCCCATGGGTTGAGCGTGGCCGAGAGCAGGAAATCAGCGTGGCCCTGGGCTAGCATCCGGTATTCGTGGCAGGAGCAGCGCAGCGAGCCGGTGCGGCCGAATTTTGGGAGAAGCGGGGCCAGCTGCGCCTGAACGGCACGGTCCATGAGGTAGTAGTGCATGTAGCCCGAGAGCGCGTCCACCTCGCCGCCCTGCGAGACCGACACGGGGCGGGCGCGGCCGGTGGCGCGGGTCATTTCGGCCGGGCCGTCCTCTTCGGCGGCGATGAAATCATCCATCACGGGATCGTAGAGCAGGCCGTAGACGGGCTTGCCGAAGCGGGTGACCGAGACGATGACGCCGAACATGGCCAGGCCGTTGACGAAGTTCCATGTACCGTCGACCGGATCAAGGATGAAGGCCAGGTCCGCCTCGGCCAGTTTGCCGCGCAGCGACGGGTCGGCGCTGGCGGCTTCCTCGCCCACGATCAGGGCGTGGGGGAACATCTGTTGCAGGCCGCGCGACAGCATCGCCTCGGCGGCGTGGTCGGCCTCGGTCACCAGGTCCTCGGGGCCGGATTTGGTGGTGACCTGGGCGCTGGCGAGATTGCGGAAACGGGGCATGATCTCGGCCTTGGCCGCGCGGCGGACGAGGTTGATGAGCGCGGCCTTCTGGGCGTTGGTCAGCGGCGAGGAGACAGGGATGGGAAGGGTTTCCGACTGTGTTGCGGACATGGGCACGCTCCTTCGACTCGGGGGTGGTTCGGGTTGGTCGTGACGTGCCACCCCGGGCGCCGGATCGCAACCGGGTCAGGGGCGGCGCGGGCGGTTATTCGCGGCTGCGCAGAACCTGTGCGGGGCGGGCCGAGATGGGGCCGAGGGCAAAGGCGAGCCCAGCCAGAAGGCTGATCAGCGCGCCGCCCGCGACGATGCCAAGGGCGGGGGGCCATGCGACGGCGAAGGAGGTTTCCATGACGTAATGGCTGACCGCCCAGGCCCCTGCGATGCCCGCGCCAAGCGCGACGCTGCCGGCTGCCGCGCCCAGGAGGGCGGCGCGCAGCGACAGGCCCCAGAGGATGCGCGCGCGACTGGCGCCGAGCACCTTGAGGATCGCCGCCTCGTAGCTGCGGGCGCGGGCGTCAGCGGCGGCGGCGCCGATGAGGACCATGAAGCCGGTCAGAAGCGTGGCGGCGGCCCCCCAGGCGGTGGCCGAGGCGAGGCTGCCCAGCAGATCGCTGACCCGCGAGACGGCGTCGCGGACGGAAATGGCGGTGATGTTGGGGAACTGGCGGGAGAGGTCGCGGAGGATGGCGATCTCGGACTCGGCGTCGGAGTAGACCGTGGCGATATAGCTGTGCGGCGCGTTCACCAGGGCGGCCTCGTTCAGGATCATGATGAAGCCCATGCCGGCGGTGGAAAAATCGACCTCGCGGAAGGAGGTGATTTCCGCCGTCAGGTCGCGGCCGAGGATGTTGAGGGTGATCTCGTCGCCGAGTTGCAGGCCCATTTCCTGTGCCTCTTCGGCGGCGAAGCTGACCTGGGGCTGGCCGTCGTAATCCTCGCCCCACCAGTCGCCGGCGGTGAGGGTGCTGCGCTCGGGCAGGGCGGCGGCATAGCTGACGCCGCGGTCGCCTTGGAGGACCCAGTGCTGGCCTGCGACCTCGGCGGCGGGCTGGCCGTTGATCTCGGAGATGATGCCGCGCAGCATGGGGGCGGCGTCGACGCGGGTGACGCCGTCGTCGCTGTCGAGCCGGGCGGAGAAGTCGGACATCTGGTCGCGCTGGATGTCGACGAAGAAGAAGCTTGGCGCGCGGGTGGGCAGGTCGCGGGTGATGGCGTCGCGCAGGTTGCGGTCGACCTGGCCGACGGCGGCCAGGACCGACAGGCCGAGGCCGAGCGACAGGACCACGGCGCTGGCGGTGCTGCGCGGCCCGCCGATGGCGCCAAGCGCCCAGCCAAGCGCGGTGCGGCCCCGGGCGAGCGGGCGCAGGCGGCGGGCGGCGGCGCGCAGGGCGAGACCGGCGAGGGCCAGCACCACGAGGGCGGCGGCGATGGAGCCGGCGGTCCAGTAGGTGAGGGTTGAATTGCCCGAGAACCAGGAGGCGACCCAGACGAGGGAGGCGACGAGGGCGGCGGTGGTCAGGATGAAGGGGGCGCCGGGGATCGTGCCGGAGGTGTCGGCATCGCGGTAGAGGGCTGCGGGACGGATATCGCGGGCCTGGGCCAGCGGCCAGAGGGTGAAGATGAGGATGCTGAGGGCGCTGTAGATCGCGGCCTCGGCCATCGGTCCCGGATATGGCGCAAAGACCGCCGGAACGGGCAGTTGCGCGGTGATGATGGGCGACAGCAGCACGGGCAGGCCCACGCCCAGAGCAAGGCCAAGGGTGATGCCAAGAACGCCCAGCACGGCGACCTGCATCAGGTAGGTAAGGAAGATCGTGGGTTGGTCCGCGCCGAGGCTGCGCAGGATCGCTATGGTCTGCGTCTTGCCCGAGAGGTAAGCGCGGAGCGCGGCGGAGATGCCGACGCCGCCGACCGCGAGACCGGACAGGCCCACGAGGATCAGGAACGCGCCGAGACGCTCGACGAATTCGGCCACGCCCGGCGCGCCGTTGCGGGCGTCGGACCAGCGCATACCGCTGCCTTCGAGGGCCGCTTCGGCGTCCGCCCGCGTGGCGTCGAGATCGGTACCGGGGGGCAGGTCGAGGCGGTAATGCGAGGAAAAGAGCGTGCCGGGTTCCAACAACCCCGCGCCGTCCAGCGCGCTGCGCAGGACGATGGTGCGGGGGCCGAGGCCGAAGCCGCCGGTGCGGCTGTCGGGTTCGCGTTCTATGAGGGCGCGGAGGGTGAAGGATTTGGAGCCCAGCGTGACGGTGTCGCCGGGGGCGGCACCCAGGCGGTCGGCGAGGGTGGGGTGCATGACGAGGCCGTCATCGGCCAGCGCCTGGTCCAGAGGGATGTCGGGGGAGAGTTCTACCGTGCCGACAAGGGGATAGGCGCTGCCGACAGCCTTGACCTGCGTTAGGCTGCGTTCCTCGCCCATGACGGCCATGGAGCGGAAATCGGCGATTTCGGAGACCTGCGTGGCGGTGGTGTCCATCCAGGCGCGTTCTTCGGGGGTGGCGAAGCGATAGGTCAGTTCGATCTCGGCGTCGCCGCCGAGGAGCGTGGCGCCTTCCTGTGCCAAGCCTTCGGCGATGCTTTCACGCACGGTGCCGACGGCGGCGATGGCCGCGACGCCGAGGATCACGCAGGCCAGGAAAATGCGGAAGCCGTGCAGGCCGCCGCGCAATTCGCGGCCCGCAAGGCGTGCGGCGAGACGGAATTTCATGCGGTCCGGGCCTTGGGGGGCTGGCGTTCGGACAGATGGCCGTCGCTCAACTCGGCCACGCGGGCGCAGCGGTCGGCGAGGCTGGGATCGTGCGTGACGAGGACCAGCGTGGCGCCGTGGCGCTCCTGTAGCCCGAACAGAAGGTCGATGATGGCGGTGCCTGTGGTGCTGTCGAGGTTGCCGGTAGGCTCGTCCGCCAGGAGGATATCGGGGCGCGGTGCGGCGGCGCGGGCGAGTGCGACGCGCTGTTGTTCCCCGCCTGAAAGCTGCGAGGGATAGTGGTTCAGGCGTTTGCCGAGGCCCACGGCGGTCAGTTCCTCCTCGGCGCGGGCGAAGGCGTCAGGCGCACCGGCGAGTTCCAGCGGGGTGGCGACGTTTTCCAGCGCGGTCATGGTGGGGATGAGGTGGAAGGACTGGAACACGACGCCGATATGGTCGCGGCGCAGGCGGGCCAGCGCATCCTCGGACATGGTCGTCAGGTCGTGCCCCAAGGCCGTGACCGTGCCGCCGGTGGCGCGTTCCAGCCCGCCCATCAGCATCAGCAGCGAGGATTTGCCGGAGCCCGACGGCCCCACCAGCCCCAGCGTGTCGCCGCGGTGGACATCGAGGCTGATCGCCTCAAGTATGTCGACGGGGCCGGCATTGCCTTGCAGCGATAGAGCCGCCTCGCGCAGCGATAACACGGGGTCTGTCATGGGGTTTTGCCTGTCTGTTTTTAGTCGTTTCACATATGGGGTCCGTGCCTTGGCGGGCAAGGTCGCGGTGCTTGTTTTCCTTGGTTTACCGGCATTTGGTGAAGAGCCGGTGACGATCCTGGCGCTGGGTGACAGCCTGACGCAAGGCTACGGTCTGGCGCAGGCGGACGGGTTCGTGCCGCAGCTTCAGGACTGGTTGCAGGAGAACGACGTCGCAGCGGAGGTGATCAACGCGGGCGTATCGGGGGACACCACGGCGGGCGGTGCGTCACGTGTGGAATGGAGCCTGACGCCCGAGGTGGACGCGATGATCGTGGCGCTGGGCGGCAACGACATGCTGCGCGGGCTGGACCCCGGCGCGGCACGGGCGAACCTGAGGACGATCCTGGAGGCGGCGAAGGCGCGCGACTTGCCCGTGCTGCTGGTGGGGATGCAGGCGCCGACGAATTTCGGGCCGGATTACAAGGCGGCGTTCGACGCGATGTATCCCGAGCTGGCGCAAGAGTTCGGCGCGCTTTATTTCGAGAGCTTCTTCAAGGGGTTGGGCGAGGGCGATCCGTCCGGGTTGCAGGGCTATTTCCAGTCGGACGGGATTCATCCCAATGCCGAGGGCGTCAATCGGATCGTCGAGGCGATGGGACCCGCGGTGGCGGAACTGGCCGAGCGGGTCGAGTGAGGGGGCGCGGCGGCGCGGCAAGCCGCGCCTTGGTTCCGCGCAGGTTCTCAAAGAACCGTGACCACCGTGCCCAGCGGCACGCGCTCGTAAAGGTCGATCACGTGCTCGTTGATCATGCGGATGCATCCGTTCGAGACCGAGCGGCCGATTGACCGGGGCGCGGTTGTGCCGTGGATGCGGAAATACGTGTCGCGCCCGTTCTGGAAGAGATAGAGCGCGCGCGCGCCCAGCGGGTTGCCCTTGCCACCCGGCTGAACATAGTCATTGCCCTTGAACTTGGCGTAGGTCTTGGGCTCGCGCTCGATCATCTCTTGCGTCGGGCGCCAGGTGGGCCACTTTTTCTTGACGTCGATGGTGGCGCGGCCGGTGAATTCCAGCCCGGCCTTGCCGACGCCCACGCCGTAGCGGCGGGCCCGGCCCTGTTCGGTGATCAGGTAGAGGAAATGCGCCTTGGGCAGGATTAGCATCTGGCCGGGCGCGTAGCTGGCCGAAATGTTCACGTCCTGCGGCATGTATTTCGGAGCGATCTGGAACGATTGCGCGACGGCAGGCAGGGCGGGCGCAGTGGCGGCCGCGGCGGCGGTGGCCACGAATTGGCGGCGATTTATCATGTTTTCTTCCCCTCGAAACGGCGGCAGATTGAATATGGCGATATTCCGCCACATGAGCATTTAGAAATCAAAAACAAGTGAATGGCGGCAGGGCAAGCGATTCTGTGACCCCCGGGTCTCAGTTTCGCGACGCTGCGGCAGAGAGGTAACGGATTGCCGCGCGGGGCAGGCGCAGGGCGGTGCGGCGCAGCAGGGCGGGATATTCCATGTCGCCCGAAAGCAGGTGCATGTAGTCGCGTTTCAGCGTCTGCGAGGCGGCGAAGGTGCGGGCGAAGAAGGGCTGGAGACGGGCCGAGAAGATCAGCGGCCGCAGGATGCGGGCCTGCGCGATGGCGCGGCGAATGGGCTGTGTGGCCTTCGTGTAGAGGGCCAGGGCGCGCCCGGCATCCGCTTGATCCAGCGCGGTTTTCGCCGCACGCGCGGCCAGCGCGCCGGAGTGGATGGCGTGGCCTATCCCCTCGCCGGTGATCGGGTCGACAAGGCCCGCCGCGTCGCCCACGAGCAGGACATTTCCCTTGCCGGGGGTGGGTTTCGGCGCGCCGAAGGGCAGAAAGTGGCCTTTGACCGTTGCGCTCTGGCCGGTGCCCAGCCTGGCGAGATAGGCGGAAAGGTGGGCCTTCATCTGCGGGTTCCGGGCGTGCAGGCCGCCCAAGCCTATGGTGGTGCTGTGTTTTTTCGGGAAGGACCAGCCGTAGCCCCAGTTGGCGGCGGCGAAGTCGATGCGGATGGGGGTGGCCTCGGTCGGGGCCTGCGACGGGGCCTCGACCTCGAGCGCGAAACCGATGGTGTCGCGGGAAAAAGGCTGTCCGAACAGGGCCTTGGCGGTGGGGCTTTGCACGCCGTCGGCGGCGATGAGCAGGCGGTAGGCGAGGGTTTCGCCACTGGCCAGCGTGAGGCGGTCCGCCGTGAGGTCATGGGTCTCGACGCGGTGGCCGGTATAGTCGGCGGCCCCGGCGGCAAAGGCCTCTTGCAGGAGGCGGTGATCGAAATCCCACCGCATGGTCAGGTGCAGGGGCGGGACGTCTTCGAGCGTGCCAAGTGGTTGATCGCGAAGGTGGAATTCGAAGTTGCGGCGGGTCTCGAAGAGGTCGGGGGTGATCTCGATCCCGAAGATCTCGGCCAGGTGCGCGGCGCAGCGGCCTGTGACCAGCCCGCCGCAGAGCTTGGGGCGCGGAAAGACGGCCTTGTCCACCAGCGCGGCGGTGAGGCCGAGGCGGCGGGCCTGCATGGCGGCGGCTGTACCGGCGGGGCCGGCGCCGAGGATGACAAGGTCGAAATCGGGCATCGTGGGATTTCAGATAGAGCATCCCGGGGGGAGCGAAAAGACGTGTCGGTTTCGCGTCGGTATCCGGGTGGTAACGCGGCGGTGCGGTGGCGTTAAGTGTTGGTAAGGGGGTTGGGCGAGGATGCGGGCTCGCCACAGAGGAGCCCGACATGCCCACCAAGACCGAACGCGCCGCCCGCGCCAGCCTGATGCAGAGCCTGATTTACCTGCAGCAGGAAAGCTGGATCCCCGACACCATCGCCGAGGAGATCCCGGAGGCGTGGCACACGCTGGAGATGGACGTGCCGGTGGAGGAGCCGAAGGAGAAGGTGACGCTATATCTGGACCGGTCGGTGGCGCGGTTCTACCGGGCGATGGGGAAGGGGTACCAGGGGCGGATCAACCGGCTGCTGGCGACGTATATGCAGATGCATCTGGCGAAGGAGGTTCGGTTGGACGAGGTGTTAAGGGAGCGGGTTGGGATGGGGTGTGAATCCTAGAAACCCAACCATTCGTTAAACAAACTTGCGGCATGGTTTTGCCATGTCGAACTATCTTCGCCCCCGCGTTTCCGGTGCGACCGTGTTCTTTACCGTCAATCTGGCGGAACGCGGTAGCCACCTTCTCGTGGATGATATCGAACGGTTGCGCGCCGCCGTGCGACAGACACGGGCCGAGCGGCCGTTTCAAATCGACGCCTGGGTCGTGCTGCCGGATCACCTGCATGCAATCTGGACCTTGCCGAAAGGTGATGCGGATTATTCGACACGGTGGGGGGCGATCAAAGCACGGTTTTCGATGGATGTGCGTAGGGCGGGGTTCACCCCGCCGCGCCGCCTGCCGGTGGTTCGATCTGGCCGGTATGCCGGGGTGAACCCCGGCCTACGCAAGGAAAAGGGCGAGGTGGCCATCTGGCAGCGGCGGTTCTGGGAGCATCATGTGAGAGACGACGCGGAATATGCCGCGCTGATGCGGTATTGCTGGATGAACCCGGTGAAGCACGGGTTCGTGGCGGAACCGGAGGATTGGGCGTATTCGTCAGTGCATCGGGACAGGGCGGACGGGCGTTATGCGCGGGGATGTGTGGGGGTGGGGTGAAACCCCACCCTACGTCATCCTCGGGCTTGATCCGAGGATCTTGGGGTCCGGAGGTCCCGGATCACGTCCGGGACGGCGGCGTGGAGGGTGGCACCCGGATTTGCTACCGGGGTGCGCACGCATTTCCTGCGGAAACGCTTTCGCGCACGGGTGACATCTGGCTGCAAGCCAGATGTCACCGCGCAAATTTCTTGTGCTTGATCCGCTTGGGTTCCAGCGCGTCCGGGCCGAGCCGCCGCTTCTTGTCTTCCTCGTAATCCTCGAAGTTGCCTTCGAACCATTCCACGTGGGCCTCGCCCTCAAAGGCCAGGATATGCGTGCAGATGCGGTCGAGGAAGAAGCGGTCGTGGGAGATAACCACGGCGCAGCCGGCGAAATCGACCAGGGCGTCTTCCAAAGCGCGGAGGGTTTCGACGTCGAGGTCGTTGGTGGGCTCGTCGAGCAGAAGGACGTTGCCGCCTTCTTTCAGCAGGCGGGCCATGTGGACGCGGTTGCGTTCGCCGCCTGACAGGAGCGAGACCTTTTTCTGCTGGTCGCCGCCCTTGAAGTTGAAGGACGAGCAATAGGCGCGGGAGTTCACTTGCGCGTCGCCCAGCTGGATGATCTCGGCGCCGCCGGTGATGGCTTCCCACACGGTTTCCCCATCCTTGAGGTCGTCGCGGGACTGGTCGACATAGGAAAGCTCGACCGTGTCGCCATAGGTGATCTCGCCCTTGTCGGGCTGTTCCTGCCCGGTGAACATCTTGAAGAGCGTGGATTTGCCGGCGCCGTTGGGGCCGATCACGCCGACGATGCCGCCGGGGGGCAGGGAGAAAGTCAGATCCTCGATCAGAAGCTTGTCGCCCATGGCCTTTTGCAGGCCCTCGACCTCGATCACCTTGCCGCCAAGGCGCGGGCCGTTGGGGATGACGATCTGGGCGCGCGAGACCTTTTCACGTTCGGACTGGTTGGCGAGCTCATTGTAGCGTTCGATCCGGGCCTTTTGCTTGGACTGCCGTGCCTTCTGGCCCTGTCGCATCCATTCCAACTCGCGTTCGAGGGTCTTCTGCTTGGACTTGTCCTCGCGCTTTTCCTGTTCCAGCCGCTTGGCCTTTTGTTCCAGCCAGGCGGAATAATTGCCCTCGTAGGGGATGCCGCGGCCGCGGTCGAGCTCGAGGATCCAGCCGGTGATGTCGTCGAGGAAATAGCGGTCATGGGTGACGATCAGGATCGTGCCCTTGTAGTCGATGAGGTGCTGTTGCAGCCAGGCGATGGTTTCCGCATCCAGGTGGTTTGTGGGCTCGTCGAGAAGCAGCATGTCGGGCGCTTCGAGCAGGAGTTTGCACAGCGCCACGCGGCGCTTTTCACCGCCCGAGAGGGTGGTGACGTCGGCGTCGTCGGGGGGGCAGCGGAGCGCCTCCATCGAGACGTCGACCTGGCTGTCGAGATCCCAGAGGTTGTTGCTGTCGATCTCGTCCTGGAGGGCGGCCATCTCGTCGGCGGTCTCGTCCGAGTAGTTCATCGCCAGTTCGTTGAAGCGTTCCAGCTTGGCCTTGTGGGCGGCGACGCCGAGCATGACGTTTTCGCGCACCGAGAGGTTGGGGTCGAGCTCGGGCTCCTGCGGCAGGTAGCCGACCTTGGCGCCCTCGGCCGACCACGCCTCGCCGGTGTAATCGGTGTCGAGGCCGGCCATGATCTTCATCAGGGTGGATTTACCGGCGCCGTTCACGCCGACGACGCCGATCTTCACGCCGGGCAGAAAGCTGAGATGGATGTTCTCGAAGCATTTCTTGCCGCCGGGGTAGGTCTTGGAGACGCCCTGCATGTGGTAGACGTATTGGTAGGCTGCCATTTTCCGTGCTCTTTTTCCTGAAGGGAATGCGTTGCAGCCCATGTAACCGCGCCGGGCGGCGAATTCAAACGGTCAAAACGCGTCAGTCGCCGGGATGCAGGCGGGTGACGCGCGGCTCGGGCGGGTCGCGTCCGAAATCCGTCGGAAGGGGCAGGTTGGCCGAAAGCCAGGCGATCATGTCGGCGCAGGGCTGGGGATGGGCCAGCACGAAGCCCTGGATGGCGGGGCAGCGGGCGACGCGCAGAAGGCGCAGTTGCTCGGCGGTCTCCACCCCTTCGGCGGTGACATGGGTGCCGAGCTTGCGGCACAGCTCGATGATGGACCGCACGATGGCGCGGTTGCGCGGGTCGGTGGCGAGGTTGGCGGTGAGCGAGCAGTCGAGCTTGATCTCGTCCACCTCGATTTCCGAGATATGGGCGAGGCCCGCGTAGCCGGTGCCGAAATCGTCGAGCGCCACGCGGGCGCCCATGCGTTTCAGCCGGTCAACGGCCGCGGCGATGGTGCGCCCGCCGCCCTGGAGAATGGTGGTCTCGGTGATCTCGACGCAGATCTGCGAGGGCTTGAGCCCGCGCGATTGCAGCGCCCAGTCCAGCAGGCCGGGATAGTTGACGTCGGTCAGCGCCTCGGCCGAGACGTTGAGCGCGATGGTCAGATCGTCGAAGCCCGCCGCGTGCAGGCGTGTGAGCGCGTCGAGCGACAGGTGCATCGACTGGTAGTCGAGATCGGCCAGAACGCCGGCGCGGCGGGCGGTCTCGAAGAACGCGCCGGGGGGCAATTGGCCCAGGCGGGGATGGTTCCAGCGCAGCAGCGTCTCGCAGCCGGTTACGCGGCCGCGGGCGAGGTCGAGCTGGGGTTGCAGGTGCACGGTGAGCTGCTTTTCCGCGGTGGCGAGGCGCAATTCGCGGGTCATCCGGTTCTGCGCGATCTGAACCTGGCCCAGGGCGGGGGTATACAGCATGACGCGACCGCGACCGCGGGTCTTGGCTTCGTAGAGGGCCTGATCGGCGTGGTGGATGAGCGCCTCGCCGCGCTCGGTGCTGTCCTGGGTGAGGCAGGCGCCGATGGAGAGGCCCACGCGGATCGCCTGGTTGTTCCACATCAGCGGGTCGTGGGTGGCCCCGAGCAGCAGTTCGGCCCGGGTCAGCAGGGCGTCTTCGGTGGCCGTGCCGAGGCATACCAGCAGGAATTCGTCGCCGCCGATCCGGCAGGCGAGGTCCTGCGGGCCGCAGAAGCGGCGCAGGAGGTCGGCCACGTGCCGGAGCGCGGCGTCGCCCGCCGCATGGCCGAGCGTGTCGTTTATTTCCTTGAACTTGTCGAGGTCGAGATGCAGCACGCCCACGCGCCGTTCGGCCAGAGCGCGGCGCAGGATGTCGGAGGCGAGGTATTGCGTGAGCCGCTTGCGGTTGGCGAGCCCTGTCAGGTCGTCGTGATGGGCGGCGTGCTGCAGCCGGGCCTTGGCATGGCGCAGGGTCTGTTCGGCCTCGACCGTTTCGGTCACATCGCGGCAGGTGACGGCGACCTTGGGACCCATGGGCGTGGCCAGGAGCGTGAAGCTGTGCAGGTTCCAGAAGACCTGCCCGCCCACGCGCTTGTGCCGGGCGAGGTGGGTGCGGTCGAAGAGGCTGCTGCCGATGTCATAGCGGAAGGCGGCGATCTTGGCCGGATCGACCCGGGCGCCGTCGGGCAGGACGTGGCCCATCACCTTGATCCCGCGCACGGCGTCGAGGCTGACGTTGAACATCGCCTCGGCGGCGGGGTTCATCCATTCCAGATGCCCCTCGATGTCCTGGAGGATAATGGCGTCGCGGGTGCGGTGGAGGAATTGCGGGCAGAAGGGCAGGTCGGCGCCGGGCCGCGACGGGCCGGGCCCGTCCGCAGCCGGATCCTGCGCCGCATCGGCAGGATGCGGGTGCGCTGTGTCGCTTGGCTCTGCCACGCCCAACCTCGTGCCGTCTCTCACCGGGTATCGTCATGCCACGCGACGCTTAACAATCGGTGCGCCTGCAAAGGCTAAATCCCTAAAATTGCGCCGAATCCCGGGGACGCGGGCGGTGGTGAAAAGGCTGGACATCCCGCCGCATCCCGGCGATTTCAGGGGCGACGCGAAGGGAGAGGACATGCGTGTGCGCTTGCCGATGACGCGGCCCGGCATGGTGATCGGGCTTTTGGGGGGATCGTTCGACCCGCCCCATGCGGGCCATGTGCATATCAGCCGCGAGGCGCTGCGGCGCTTCGGTCTCGACCGGGTGTGGTGGCTGGTGAGCCCCGGCAACCCGCTGAAGGCGCGCGGACCGCAGCCCCTGGAGCGGCGGATGGCGGCGTGCCGGGCGCTGGTGGATCATCCGCGCATCCACGTCAGCGATTTCGAGGCGCAGGTCGGCACGCGCTATACCGCCGAGACGCTGGCCGTGCTGCAAAGGATGCGGCCGCATGTGAAATTCGTCTGGCTGATGGGGGCCGACAACCTGGCGCAGTTCGAGCACTGGCAGGACTGGCAACGGATCATGCAGACGGTGCCGATCGGCGTGCTGGCCCGGCCCGGGCAGCGGATCTCGGCGCGGATGTCGAAACCGGCGCGGATCTATCGCGCCGCGCGCATCCCGGCGAGGCAGTCGCGGGCGCTGCGCTTTGCCGTCGCGCCGGCGTGGTGTTTCGTCAACGTGCCGATGAGCGCGCTGTCGTCGACCGCCCTCAGGGCCCGGGGCGACTGGGGCGATCTTTCGGAAAGTTGATCGCAACGTCGCGACCTGGGGCCGGGATGGCGGAATTGCCGATTGTGTGACCCGCCGCGCTTGGGTTATTTGGGCCCATGCGACGCGATATTTCCAGACGTTTCCTGTTGACGACCGCGCTGGCCAGCCTGGCCGGTGGCGCGCTGGCCAATGCGCCCAAGGTGTCCTTGCGCCCGCAGCTGCGCCCCGAGGGCGGCGCGGAGGCGGCCCGCCTGCGGTCGGTGCCGAGTGCCGACGCGCTGATCGAGCGGGCCAAGCTGGGCGGCGATGTCGGCTTTTCGGTGGTCGACGTGAAAACCGGCAAGGTGCTGGAAGGCCACGCGGCGGATATTCCGTTGCCGCCGGCCAGCGTGATGAAGGCGATCACCGCGTTATATGCGCTGGAGACGCTGGGCGAGGATTATCGTTTCGAGACGCGGCTGATCGCGACCGGGCCGGTGACCGACGGCGTGCTGGACGGCGACGTGGTGCTGGCCGGTGGCGGCGATCCGGTGCTGGACACCAACGGGCTGGCCGACATGGCGGCGCGGCTGAAGAAGGCGGGGGTTACCCGCGTGACCGGCCATGTGCGGGCCTGGGCCGGGGAGCTGGCCTTTACCCGGTTCATCGACGACGAACAGCCCCTGCATGTGGGCTATAACCCGTCGCTGTCGGGGCTGAACCTGAATTTCAACCGGGTGCATTTCGAGTGGAAGCGCTCGGGCGGGGATTACACCGTGGAGATGGACGCGCGGTCGGACCGCTATCGCCCGTCGGTGCGGGTGGCGCGGATGCGCGTCGCGCAGCGCAAGGGGCCGGTTTATACCTACGAGGATGGGGGCGATCACGATGCCTGGACCGTGGCGTCGGGCGCGCTGGGCAATGGCGGGTCACGCTGGCTGCCGGTGCGGCGGCCCGGCGAATACGCGGTCGAGGTGTTCACCGCGCTGGCGCAGGCGCAGGGCGTGACGGTCACGGCGGGCGAGCCGGTCGAGGCCGCGCCCGAGGGCGAGGTCCTGGTGCGCCACCAGAGCGAGCCGCTGGTGCCGATCCTGCAGGACATGCTGAAATATTCCAACAACCTGACCGCCGAGCTGGTCGGGCTGACGGCGACGCGGGCGCGGCTGGGCCAAAGCGTGGACCTGGCGGCGTCGGGGGCCGAGATGACGGCCTGGGCGCAGCAGAGCCTGGGCATCACCGGCGCGACGCTGGTTGATCACTCGGGCCTGGGCGAGACGTCGCGGGTGACGCCCGAGGCCATGGCGCGGGCGCTGGCGCGGGTGCATGGCGACGGTCTGTTGAAGCCGATCCTGAAGCCGTTCGGGATGCGCGACGGCCAGGGCGCGCCGATGCCCGACCATCCCGTCAAGGTGGCCGCCAAGACGGGCACGCTCTATTTCGTCAGCACGCTTGCGGGCTATGCCACGGCGCCCGACGACACCGAGCTGGCCTTTGCGATCATGACGGCCAACCAGGAGCTGCGCGAGCCCATCGACAGCACGTCGGAGTCGCGCCCGCCGGGAGCGGCAAGCTGGAACGGCCGGTCCAAGCGGCTTCAGCAGGCGCTGATCGAGCGCTGGAGCGCTCTTTACGCCGGGTGAGGCGGGTTTCGGGGCCGGTCAGAGGCGTGTGTGGACCACTTTTGCCTGTACGAGAGTGGGGAAATTCTGCCAATGCGTGCATGGAGCCTGAAATCGTCGACAATTTAGAAACAGTTACCTCAAAATTGCCTCAATTTGCGGTAAGGTTGCCCGCGGAATAACGCGAACAGGAGGTGACGCGATGTCACGGATTTGGGTATTTGGGTGTGTCTTGGTTTCGGTCATCGCGGCCCTGAAGACGCTATTGGTTCTTCACTTTGCCTTTGCGGAAGCCGAGGCCGCGCCGAGCATGGCGGTCGTCTCGGGGCTTTTCGCGCTGTTTTTCGCGCTGACGGCGGTGGTGGCCTATGTCGCCTGCACGCAGTTGGCGCGCCACGTGGTGCAGAAGCGGAAGGAAAAGCTGGCCCCGGGCATGAGCGAACCCATCGCCAAGGAAACGGTGATCCTGCGCCATGCGCCGGACTGGGGCCTGTCGCAGGCCGAGGCGGACGTGGCGATTTTCGTGGCGAAGGGGTTTTCCAACAGCGAGATCGCCGAGATGCGGGGCAGCGCCATCACCACGGTGAAATCGCAGCTGGGCCGGATCTATCAGAAATCGGGACTCGAATCGCGGTATCAGCTGATCGCCTTCGTCACCGACGAGGTCGTGTCGATGGCGCGCGAGGTCGAGGAACCGGCGACGAAGATCAGCACGCAGGATGCGCTGCCGCTGGTCGGGCGCCGCAAGCAGCACGTCGCCTGACACCGCGGCCGGGCTTACTGCACCAGCCGGATGAGTTCGCAGTGATGGCCGGTCAGGGTCAGCTCGCCCGCGCCAAGCTCCAGCCCCACATCTGCCAGCACGCCGTCGACCACGCCGTCGACAGGCGTGGTGAGCGCGGCCAGAAGCTGGCCGGGAAGGTTGGCGAGCAGGGTGTTGACGACGGGCGCCGCAAGGCCGGTGACAAGGCCCTGCTGGTCGGGTTTCACACGGATCTCCGTGGTTTCGGATGACAAAAGCGTGCTGACGGCGTTCGTAACCAGCTGTTCCGAGCCGAAGCTGCGGACGGTGTCGCCTGCGGCCACGTCGCCGCGGGTGAAGGTGATGGTTTCGGTGTTCGAGCGGCCCAGTGCGACGTGGCTGCGGGCCTGGACCACGAGATCGGCCAGCACCAGGTCGGGCAGGAGCGGCACGGGGATCGCGATGCGCACGGTCAGAAGGTCGGCAAAGCCGAGGCTGGCCGGGTCGATCGCGGCGGTGGCGCTGGTGCCCGCGGGCAGGGTGCCGAGGTAGAGCGCGGCGACCGAGGTGCCGTTCGCGGGGTGCAGGGGCGTGTGCGAGACCGAGAAGGACGCCGCGAGATCCGAGGCGCGCGCGGCAGTGCAGCTGATCTCTTCCAGCGAGGCGGTGGCGCCGGCGAGTTCCACGTAGAGCGGCACGCGCAGGCGGGTGGCCGTGACCTCGGGGGCGAGCCCGGTCAGCAGGCCGGGATCGGCGTCGATGTCGAGCGCCAGGCGCGCGGCGGCGCGGTGCAGTTGCACGCCGTCCTCGCCCAGGGCGACCCAGCCCGAGCGGGCGGGCGGTTCGCCGGCCGAGAGCCGCGCGTCGACGCCGACGACGCCGGTGACGTCCAGCCCGAGGCCCAGGGATGCGGTCTCGATGGCCTCGGCGGCGACCACGGCCTTGACGATATCGAGGGCCGTGACGTCGATTTCGGTCAGGAAACCCGTGGCGGTGAGGCCCAGGCGGGTGTCGATGCCGCCGACGACGGCGGCGACGTCGATGTCTTGCCCGGCAGCGGCGCTGGCAAGCCCGGCGAGGCTGCCGGCGAGGGCGGGCGGAAGGTCGGAGGCAAGTGCGTCAAGCAGGGTGTCGGCGGTGGTGACGGCATCGAGCACGTCGGCGGGGTTGCGCGACGTGCCGCCGGAGAGGGCGTCGAGCGTCTCCATCAGGGTGCCCAGATTGACCTGCGCCTCGGCCAGAAGGCCAAGATCGCCCGCGTCGATCTGCGCCCCGGCGCCGTATTCCGCTGTGAGCACGGCGTTGAGCGCGGCGGGGTCGAGGTCGGCCAGGTGGCTGTTCAGTGAAAAGCTGGCCGCGCCGGTGCGGGTGGCCAGGGCGCTGCGATTGAGCGCGACGGTGGAGGCGCCGCTGAAGATCTGGCCGAAATAGAGCGGCGCGTCGTCGGTGAGCGTGACGAAGGCGGCATTGACCGGCGCGGAGTCGTCCTCGGAGGCCACGAACCGCTCGGTTCGGGGGATGGCGGGGTTGCGGAAGTAGCGCCCGGTTTGCAGGTCGGTCAGCGTGGAGGCGGCCCGGCCATTGTTGGTGATGGCGTCGATGGCGCGGTCCCGGACGGCGGAGGTGTCGGCCATGGCGGTGAGTGCGCCGAGGTCACTGGTGGCCTGAAGCCGGGCGCGGTCGCGGTAGAGCGAGGCGACGTCGACGCCCAGGGCCACGAAGCCGAAAAGCACCGTCAGCATCAGCGACACGATGATGGCCACGGCGCCGGACTCGTCGTGGCGGAAGCGGGCGATGCGGTCAGTAAGCGACATAGGCCTGCCCCTCGATGGTGTCGATCCCGAGGCCGAGAAAGCCGTTGGCCACGTCCAGCAACGTGCCTTCGGCCGCATAGGTGACGTTGACGGTGATGCTGCCCATCGCCGCCCCGGAATAGGCGAGCGAGGTGGAGAGCGCGTCGTCCGTCAGCAGTGGATAGCGGGTGGCGCCCTCGGCCAGGTAGGTGGTGGCGATGTCGCGCCGCTCGGTCTCGTCGAGGCCCGCGACGGAGGCGCGGGCGGCCCCGGCGGCCAGCTGGTGCACCGAATGGCTGACGCCCATGTAGAAGCCCAGGGTGATGATACCGAGGATCAGCGCCAGCAGGATCGGCGCGATCAGCATGAACTCGATGGCGACGGCGCCGGAGGTGTCACGGGCGAATTGACGGGCGAAGCGGCGGGCGGCAGTGGTGAGATGGCGCAGGGTCATGGTCTCAGCGTCCCGCGAGGATGTTGTCGAAGACCGAGAGCCCGGCGGGGCCGACCAGCACCACGAACACCGCCGGCATGATGCAGAAGATCAGCGGCACGGTCATCAGGACGGGCAGGCGGGCGGCCTTTTCCTCGAGCGCGATCAGGCGGTTGGCGCGTTGTTCGGCCACCAGGTTGCGCATGGCGCGGGCAAAGGGCGTGCCGTAGGTGTCGGACTGGTCCAACGCTTGGGTGAAGATCGCGATTTCGGGCAGGGGCACGCGGGCCGAGAGCTTGGCATAGGCGGTGCGGCGGTCGTTGGTCATGGAGATCTCGGCGACCATCTGCTGCATCTCGGCGGCAAGTTCGGGCGTGCTGTAATGCAGTTCGCGCGCGACGCGGTGCAGGGCCTGCTGCGGGCCCTGGCCGGCCTCGGAGGCGATCACCAGGAGTTCCAGCAGGTCGGGAAAGCCGCGGCGGATGCGGGCGAGGCGGGCGCGGCGTTTGCTGTCGACCACCATGTCGATGCCCATCGACATGCCGAGCGCCACGGCCAGTACGATGGCCGAGGGAATGAGCGCTTGCATGCCGATGGGGTAGACGGTCAGGACCCAGACGCCACCGGACAGGAAGGCGCAGACGGGCAGGACCGTTTTCAGGAAAGCGTAGACGAGGAGGGCGTCGCGGCTGCGATAGCCCGCCGAGCGCAGGTCGGCGGCGGTGTCGCGGGCCTCGCCGCCGAGGATCACGGAGAGGCGTTCGCCCAGGCGCAGGACGATCCGGCGCAGCCCGCTGCGCAGCCAGGCGAAGCTGCCCGAGCCCGCGGTGCCGGGCGCGGCGCGGGGGCCGAGCGTCAAGCCGCCGGCGCGGCGCAGGCGCAGCATGAGGCCGGCGCGCCGGCGTTCGATGTCGACCAGCGCGCCGAGGCCGAGCGTGGCCAGGATCACGCCCGCGAAGGCCATCCAGGACAGGATATTCACCGTCGCCTCAGACATCGGGACGCCCCATGCGGGCCATCAGGTAGACCCCGAGCGTGACGCTGGTCAGCGCGCCCGCGGCCATCACCTGGCCGCGCGGATCGGTGAAGAGCGGTTTGAGATACGCACCGTTCAGCACGAAGAGCGCCAGCGCGATGCAAAAGGGCAGGGCCGCGAGGATCATGGCGCTGGCACGGGCCTCGGACGAGAGCGCCCGCGCCTTCTTGCGCAGCTTGCGGCGTTCGCGCAGCTGTTCAGCCAGGTTTTCCAGCGTCTCGACGAGGTTGCCGCCCGAGTCGGCCTGCAGCGCGGTGGCGACGGCGAAAAAGCCGATCTCGGCGGTGCGCATCCGCATGTAGAGGCCCGCGAGGCTGTCGGGCAGGGGCGTGCCGAGGCAGATCTCGCCGTGGCAGCGGGCGAATTCGGTCTGCACGGGGCCGGTGGTGGTTTCCACCACGATGCGCAGCGAATCCGCGATGGGCCGTCCGGCGCGCAGGCCGCGGGCGAAGATGTCGAGCGCCTCGGGCAGGCGTTCGGTGAAGGCGGCCTGATAGCGGGTGCGGGCGTGGCGCAGCACCGCGACGGCGAGGCCCACGGGCAGGGCCACGGCCAGCCCCAGCGCCAGGACAGGGTTCATCCCGGCATAAAGCACCGCCAGGCCATAGATCGCCACGGCGACGATGGTGACCTGGATGCAGATGTCGCTGGGCGCGACGTTGAGGCCGGTCTGGGCCAGCAGCGCCTCGATCCGGGCGGTGAGGCCGCCCCTGTCGCCCTCCATGCGGATCACGCGGCGGGGCGGTTCGAGCGCCGCGGCGCGGGTCTGGGCGAGGCCGCGCCGGAGCCGCGCGTGTTGGCGGCGGCGGGTGCGGTCGACATGCACCAGCACCCACAGCACGAGGGCAGTGAAGGTGGCGATGCTGGCCGTCAGGGCGATGAGAAAAAGGCTCATGGGTTATCCTCTCAGCACGGCGTCGAGATCGGCGCCGACGCCGTAGTCGGCGGCTCGGCTGGCGAATTTGGGGCGATAGCCGGAATAGCGGAACTGGCCGCGCACCTCGGCGCGGCTGCTGTCGGGGTCGGTCTCGAAGGTGAAGAGATCCTGGAGGGTGACGACATCGCCTTCGAGCCCGGCGACCTCGGAAATCGAGGTGATGCGGCGGGTGCCGTCGCGCATCCGGGAAATCTGGATCACCAGCTGCACCGCGTCCGCCAGCTGGCGGCGCACCACGCCCGAGGCCATGTCGAAGCCGGCGAGCGCAGCCATGCTCTCGATCCGGGTCATCGCCTCGCGCGGGGAATTGGCGTGCAGGGTGCTCATCGAGCCGTCATGGCCGGTGTTCATGGCCTGCAGGAGGTCTAACACCTCGTCGCCGCGGATCTCGCCGATGATGATGCGGTCGGGGCGCATCCGCAGGGCGTTGCGCACCAGCGTACGCATGGTGACCTCGCCCTTGCCCTCGACATTGGGGGGGCGGGTCTCGAACCGGACCACGTGAGGCTGCTGGAAGCGCAGTTCGGCGGCGTCCTCGATGGTCACCAGCCGTTCGGTGGCGGGGATGAAGGCGGAAAGCGCGTTCATCAGCGTGGTCTTGCCCGAGCCGGTGCCGCCCGAGACCAGCACGTTGAGGCGCAGGTGGGCGGCAAGCCCCAGAAAGCCGGCCATCTGTTCGGATAGGCTGCCGTTTGCCACGAGGCTTTCCAGCTTCATCGGTGCGGCGGGAAACTTGCGGATGGTGATGGTGGGGCCGTCGATGGCCAAGGGCGGGATGGCGACATTGACGCGGCTGCCGTCCTTGAGGCGGGCATCGACCATCGGCTGCGCCTCGTCGATGCGGCGGCCGACGGCGGCGACCATGCGGGAGGCCACGGCATGGACATGGGCGTTGTCGCGAAAGCGCGTGCCGGTCAGTTCCAGCTTGCCGCGCCGCTCGGCATAGACCTGCGCGGCGCCGTTGACCATGATGTCGGTCACCTCCTCGTCGGCCAGCAGGCGTTCGAGCGGGCCTAGGCCCAGCATGTCGGCCAGCACGGCCTGCACCAGGTCGGCCACTTCGCGCCCGTTGAGGTGCATCTTGCGCTGCTCGGAGATGCCGTGGATGGCGTCGTGGATGCGGCTTTCCTGGTCGGCGCGGGGCAGCGCGGCCATCTCGGTGAAGTCGAGCAGTTCCGAGAGGGCCTGGATCATCTCGCCGACCATGGTCGAGACGTCGGAGCCGGCGGTGGTGGCGGCGTTGACGGATTGGATGAGGGCAGGCAGCTTCGGCTCGGGCGCGGACCTGGGCGTGCCATTCGCGGGCCTTTGGGCCGGGGCGGGGGGTCGCGCGGCGGGACGGGCCGGGGCATCAAGAGGCGCGTGCGGGCACGGCTGCTGCGGCGACGCGGCCCCGGCCCGGGCCGGTGTCGGCACGCGTATCTGCGCCTGGGCATCGGACAGGCCGGGGGCTGTACCGCCCAGGGCCGCCACGGCCTGCGCCAGGAGGGCACGCTGCTGGCCGAGCGAGATCGGGGTCTTCGCGGCCTCGACCACGAAGGTGAGGGCGGTGTTGACCTTTTCCTCGACCGACAGGCCGTCGGCGTCGATCCGGCGTGCGATGTGCAGCACGCGGTCGAGCGCGGGACGGTTGTCGTGCTCGACGACCTCGTGTTTCATCCGAACAGCCTCTTGCGGGGCGTGGCCTTGCGCGGGGCGGCCTTGGCCGCGGCGGGGTCCGTGGCCGCGTCGAAAACGGTGCGCACGGCGCGGGCCCAGGGCGACCGGGGCTGCAGCGTGACGAGCGGCCGCGCGGCCTTGTGCGCCTTTGCCAGCGCCGACGTGCAGCAGGGCAGGATCGCGGTGAGGGGCATGTCGAGCGCCTTGGCGATGTCCTTGTGGCGGATGCCCGCATCCTTGAGGGTTTCCGACAGCACGGCAAGGATCGGCATGTCGGGATGATCCGCCCGGACCTGGCCGATCAGGCGGCTGGCGGCGTTGACCCCGGCAAAGCCCGCGGGCAGGACCAGCACGAGGCGGTCGAGCGTGCCGATCACGTCGGGCTGGCGCAGGACGAGGCCGCGGGGCAGGTCGGCGATGACAGTGTCGAACGCATCGCGCAGGCGCGGCAGGAGCGCCGCGAGGCCGGGTTCGTAGTCGGCGGCGGTCTGGTCGCGGCGCACCTGGCCGGAATAGAGCGAGAGCGTGTCGCTGATCTGGTCCATGGTGGCGGTGATGAATGTACCGTCGACCCGGGCAGGCGCGCGGAGCGCGTCGAAGAGGCCGCGCGTCTCGTCGCGGTCGAGGTCGATCGCCTGGCTGCCGAACTCGAGATCGGCATCCAGGAGGGCGGTGTTTCGCGCGGCGCCTTTGGAGGCGGAGGCGTGCGCGGCGAGGTTCTGGGCCAGCAGGCTGGCGCCGGTGCCGCCCTTGCAGCCGATGACGCCGATGGCAGGCCCGCGCTGGGCCTGCGGTTCGGCGACGGCTGCAGCGAGACCGACCGCCGGCGGCGTCGCCGTGGTGGCGGCAAGAATGTCGGAGGCCTTGGCCGGCAAGGCGAAGTAGTCGCGCGCGCCGGCTCGCCGCAACGCGCGGTAAGTGGCGATGTCGTCGACGCGGCCCAGCACGATCACCTCGATGCCGGCGCGGGTCAGTTCCGCGACGCATTCTGTCGCCATGTCGAGGGAAAGCTGGCCCATCTCGGCCAGGATGCACTTGACCCTCGACGCGTTGGGCAGAAGCCGCGCTGCCCCGCTGAGGCCGCCGCCGTGGATCGCCTTGGCCGCCTGTTTGCTTTCCGCCAGAACGGCGCGGGCCGTGGCGGCGCCGGTATCGGAACAGACATAGGCCTGGAGCGACGGGGCGACGCCGTCTTGGGTGTCGAAGGGCATGGGCGGTCTCCGGGGGTAAAGAGTGTCGACGTTCGATGATTGCGGAGCGGCCCAACAGGGTGTGGGGGGCCGCTCCGGTGGCGACCGGCAAGGCCGGTTATGGCGAGCCGGTGCCGTTGGCCTTCTGAAGTTCGGTTTTCATCGTGGTGAAGCCGGTATGGGTTTCCGTGCCGACCTCCGAAACGGTGACGATGATCACGGCGCCGATGAGCGCGGCGAAGAGGCCGTACTCGATGGCGGTGGCACCGTCCTCGTCGCGGGCGAAGGTGCGGGCGAGGGTCTGGATGGATTTGCGTGCGATGGTCATGGTCGTTTTCTTCCGTGGTTGTCGTGGTTGTCGTGGTTGTCGTGGTTGTCGTGGTTGTTGAGTGCGGGTCGTGGCGACCCTCGTGTGGCTTGAGAGTGGCGCGGCGCGGCGAAGTACGAAATCCTTCCTCGGTCGGTGCGGTGCTTTACGACCCGATCGTCGGAAGGTCGTCCGACCAAGGTCGTACGGAATCTTGCCCCGAAATTGGCGGAAGCGGGCGCGGATGTGGCGATACCGTGGCGGGGCTCGAGGGGGTCGGACGCGGAATGATTTTCCGGGCCAGGGACGGGCGGGAACCGGCGCGGAAAAAGGCGGGAAAACCGGCCCGAACGGGCTGGCTCGGACGAATCGGTCGTGCGGCGGGGAGGTCCCGGATCAGGTCCGGGACGTGGCGCGCCTAGTGCCCGCGGTCGAGCTTGGTGGCGAGGTGGATGAGCGATTCCGATCCGCGCACGCCCTTGGCGTCGCCGATCCGGTCGAGCGTGTCGTCAAGCTCTTCGGTGGTTTCGGCCTCGAGCGTGACGATCAGGTCGAAACGCCCGGAGGTGGTGTGCACGCGGCGCACATTGGGCAGCGATTGCAGACGCGAGAGCACGGTGGGCTGGCTGCGGGCCTCGATCTGGACAAGGGCGGTGGCGCGCAGGGGCGCGCGGCGCGCGGCGTTGAGGCGCAGGGTGTAGCCCAGGATCACGCCGGAGGTTTCCAGCCGGTCGAGCCGGGCCTGGACGGTGGTGCGCGCAAGGCCCAGCCGCCGGGCGAGCGTGGCGACGGGCATGCGCGCGTTTTCCTGCAGGAGCGCGATCAGCGCTTCGTCAAGTTCGTCTGTTTGCATGATTCCCTCGGCGTTTTGCCGACATGTTACGACATTTCGTACAATTTGACCCGACAAATCCACGCGGTTTCGCTTCACACTAAAGAAAAGACCATCAACGAGGCGACACATGCAGCATCAGACATCCACGTGGCAGAGCCCGCTGGCTCATCTTGTACGGCACCGCCCTGACGTGCCGGTTCTTTATTTCAGTCCCGAGGTTCTTCAGGCGACGGCGCGCCGGTTCCTGGACGGGTTCGACGGGCTGGTGACCTATGCGGTCAAGGCCAATCCGGGCGACGAGGTGCTGGCCAACCTGGCCGCGGCGGGCCTCACGGCGTTCGACGTGGCGAGCCCGGCGGAAATGCGGGCGGTGCGGGCCGCCGCGCCCGGGGCGGTGCTGCATTACAACAACCCCGTGCGCTCGGTCGCGGAGGTCGACACCGCCGCGGCGATGGGCGTCGCCTCGTGCTCGGTCGATTGCATGTCGGAGCTGGAAAAGCTGGCCGGCCTGCCGCGCGACCTGGAGGTGACGGTGCGGCTGGCGCTGCCGGTGCGCGGCGCGGCCTATGATTTCGGGGCCAAGTTCGGGGCCGCGCCGGAGGCGGCGGCGGCGCTGTTGCGCCGGGTCGCCGGGATGGGATTTCGTCCCGGCATCTGCTTTCATCCCGGCACGCAATGCGCCGACCCGGCGGCCTGGGGGGCGTATGTGAGGGCCAGTGCCGAGGTGGCGCGGATGGCGGGGGTGACCCTGGAGCGGCTGAACGTGGGCGGCGGGTTCGCGGCGCACCGCTCGGGGGCGGCGCCGGACCTGGAGGCGATTTTCGACCACGTGGCGGAGGTGGCGCGCGCGGCGTTCGACGTGCCGCCCGCGCTGGTCTGCGAGCCGGGGCGGGCGATGGTGGCCGAGGCGTTCACGCTGGCCGCGCGCGTCAAGGCGGTGCGCCCGGACGGAAGCCTTTTCCTCAACGACGGGATCTACGGCGCGCTGGCCGAGGCGCGGGATATCGACGCGCTGACGCGGGTGCGGCTGGTCCGGCCCGACGGGCAGCCGCGCGGCGGTGCGCCGGTGGCGCGCGTGGTCTTCGGGCCGACCTGCGACAGCCTGGACCGGCTGCCCGATCCGGTGGCGCTGCCCGAGGATGTGGCCGAGGGAGATTACGTGCTGTTCGAGGGGATGGGCGCCTATTCGCGGGCGCTGGCGACGCGGTTCAACGGCTATGGACCGGACGGGCCGATCATGGTGACGCGGCTGTCCTGACCGGGGCGGGTGCGGAAAGCCGAGGGCCGCGCGCACATTTGTCGGGCTGAAACGCGGCGGCGGAGCGTCGGGCCCGCGCATCGGCGCCGGGCCTCTTTGCGGTCCGCGAGAGGGCGGGGCGGTGCCGGGGCAGGTTTCACCGCGACGACCGGCGTCGTCGCGGAGCGGGCGCGGGCTGGCCCAGGCCACAAGATCCCCACGGCGCGTCGCGTGACGGCGGTGCCAGGGAGAAAACAGGGTGCCGGCAAAAGCGCGGGAGCGGTGTGCAGGGTCCTTTACCCCGGGCCGGGTTTGGGGGATGCTGGTCTGCGATGAGCTGGACGAAACGCATTGGCCGGGCTGTCCGGCGGCTGGTTGGCCTGACCCGTGGCGAACGGGTGCGGACCAGGCATGTCGCGCGGGGCGCGGTGAGCCATGTCATCATCCTGGACGGCACGATGTCGTCGCTCGATCCGGGCTATGAGAGCAATGCGGGCCTGACCTTCAAGCTGCTGAACGAGACGGTGGGCGTGGGCATGTCCCTCTACTACGAGCCCGGGGTGCAGTGGCCGGACTGGCGGCGCACCGGCGACGTGATGCTGGGGCGCGGGATCAACCGGCAGATCCGGCGGGCCTATGGCTATCTCGCGTCCCGCTATCGGCCCGGCGACAGGATCTTCCTGTTCGGGTTCTCGCGCGGGGCCTATGCCGTGCGGTCGCTGGCCGGGGTGATCGACCGGGTCGGGCTGTTGCAAGCGGAAAATGCGACCGAGCGGCAGGTGAAGACCGCCTATCGCCATTATCGCGACGAGGCGGCGGGGTCCGCCGCGGCGGAATTCACCCGCGCGCTGTGCCACGAAAGCTCTCCGATCGAGATGGTGGGCGTCTGGGACACGGTGAAGGCACTGGACTGGTCCGGCCCGCTGATCTGGCGATTGCTGACGCCGAAGAACGCGTTTCACAGTCACGCGCTGGGGCCGCATATCCGGCATGGTTATCACGCGCTGGCGCTGGATGAGACGCGGCGGGTCTATACCCCGGTGATGTGGGAAACCGAGCCGGGCAGTACTGCGGGCGAGGGCCGGGTGGAGCAGGTGTGGTTCCGGGGCACCCATGGCGACGTGGGCGGGCAGCTGGACGGGTTCGAAGCGGCGCGGCCCCTGTCCAACATCCCGCTGGTCTGGATGCTGGAGCGGGCCGAGGCGCATGGGCTGACCCTGCCCGAGGGATGGCGCGCGCGGTATCCGACGGACCCCGACGCGCCGTCGATCGGCAAGTGGCGCGGCTGGGGCAAGATCTTCTTGTTCCGCAAGGCAAGGGTGGTGGGGCGGGACCCGTCCGAGCGGCTGCACGAGAGCGTGCAGGGCCGCGGCGCGCCGGATGCGACCGATGCGCAGGCGGTGATGTAGGCGCGGGCAAAACTTTCGCGAAAAGTTTTGCCAAATCTTTTGTCGAAAAGATTTGGCGCGGGGGGTCAGGCGGCGTCCATGATCAGGCAGGTGGTGCTGCCGGTGGCGTAGAGCTTGCCGTCGTCGCGGCCGCGCAGTTCGCCCACCGCGGTGGCGGTGCGGCGGCCGCCATGTTGGGTGGTGCCGGTGGCCACCGCCGCCATGCCCAGGGGAAGGGCGCGGGTGATGTTCACCTTGTATTCGAGCGTCGTGTAGACTTGGCCCTTGTCCAGCAGGGTCATCACCGCGCAGGCCATGCAGGAGTCGAGGATCGCCCCGTACCAGCCGCCATGGACCCCGCGCATCGGGTTGAGCGCGCCGAAGCCGGGCGTGCCTTCGAACACCACCCGGCCGGGATCGGCGGAGAGCGGGGTGAAGCCGAGCGTGGCGCCGATGGGCGGGGCGGTCAGGCGGCCCGCGATCATGTCGCGCATGAAGTCGAGGCCGGAGCGCGACAAAAGCGCGTCCTTGTCGGGCATCTGGTCGAGCGATGTGGCGATGAAGGGGCGGGCCGTGTCGGTCATGGCGGCACGCTAGTCCGGGCCGGGGAGGGTGGCAAGCCCGCCCCGGCGGCGGGGCATGAAAGCATCACGGATTTCGCGGGTCGTGGCGGTGATGGAGGGGCTGCTTTTTGAGGCGCAGAAGGTTTGCGATGCTTGGCAAAAGCTGGCTGTGCGGACATTGCCGCCGTTCACGACGGAGGCGAGCGTCAGCCCCTGGGGTGGCGATCCGACGGCAATTCTGAAGCACTTTATGCCTGCCAGATACATCCTCGGAAAGATCGGTGCGCCCAGCCTCGCCAAATCGCCAGCCCAAGGGAGCGGCCGACGATGGCCGGGCCGCTTCGCGGCTGTTAACCGGCCGGGGGCTCGATGCCAGTGTCTCTCACGGGCTCGATCCCGGCATGTGTTGCGGGCGGCACGAATGTCGGCTTTGTGGTCGAGACGGACGGTGGGTTTGTAGGGGCCGCGCATCGACGGGCCGCCCCCACGGCCCGGCGATTGGATGACGTTCGGTGGATCGCTCAACATTGTTTCGGATCTGGCCTGGATAAAGTGCTGCCGAACTACCGTCGGATCGCCGCGCCGCGGCCCGTCGATGGCGCTTGAGGATATAGATCACGCGTCTCCGCAAAGAATTCAACCCAGACGGTCGAGCACGGGTCAAGCACGCACCGCATTACCTGCGCGCCTGACAGGTGTGCACGAAAAAGCCCCGCCTTCGGGGAAGGCAGGGCCAGGCGCTGCGACAGCCCCGGGGAGGGGAGTGTCACAGGGATCAAAGGTGCGTCAGGCGACGTCGCGCAGTTCGACCTTGGGCGTGACGCCCAGGGCGTGGCAGACATCGCGCGTCAGCTCGGGGCGGTTGAGCGTGTAGAAATGCAGGTGCTCGGCGCCGCCCTCGATCAGTTCGCTGCAAAGCTCGGTGGCCAGGGCCGTGGCCAGCAGCGTCTCGCGGTCGTCGCGGGCGGCCTTGGTGAAGGCCTCGTCCAGCCAGGCGGGAATTTTCGTGCCGCAGGCGGCGGCGAAGCGCTTGGTGCCGCCCCAGTTCTCGATCGGCAGGATGCCGGGGATGATGGGGGCGTCGATGCCCGCATCGGCACAGGCGTCGCGGAAGCGGAAGAACGCCTCGGTGTCGAAGAAGAACTGGGTGATCGCCTCGGCCGCGCCGGCGTCGATCTTGCGCTTCAGGTAGTCGATATTGGCCTGGGCATCCGCCGCTTCGGGGTGCACTTCCGGGTAGGCGCCGACGCGGATCTTGAAGCGGTTCATGTCGGCCAGCGCCGAGATCAGCTCGCAGCTGTCGGCAAAGCCCTCGGGGTGGGGCGTGAAGCCGTCCGCACCCTTGGGCGGGTCGCCGCGCAGGGCGACGATCTCGTTCACGCCAGCATCGGCGAAGTCCTGGGCGATGGCCAGCGTTTCCTCGCGGGTGGCCTCGACGCAGGTGAGGTGGGCAGCGACGTTGAGGCCGCTGGACTTGTGCAGCGTGGCGACGGCATCGCGGGTGAGTTCACGGGTGGTGCCGCCGGCGCCGTAGGTGACCGACACGAAGCTGGGGTCCAGCGGCGCGAGCGTCTGGACGGTGTCCCAGAGGCGGAACGACGCCTCCAGCGATTTCGGCGGGAAGAACTCGAAGGAAACGGTAGGGGTGCTCATGACGGGTATCCTGCAATGGGGTGTTGGGTCTCTTGTCGCAGGCGCGCGTATGTGAGACAACTTCATAAAATTCATGGTTTGAATGAGGCGGGCTAATATTCATGCATATCGACTTTCGCCATCTGAGGACGATCCGGGCCATTCACCAGGCCGGGGGGCTGGCCCGTGCGGCGGATCTTCTGCACATCACGCAGTCTGCTTTGTCCCACCAGATCAAGGGGTTGGAGGATCAGGCGGGGGTGGAGCTGTTCGTGCGGCGCTCGAAGCCGCTGAAGCTGTCGGCGGCGGGTCTGCGGCTGCTGCGCGTGGCCGAGAAGGTGCTGCCCGAGGTCGAGGCGCTGGAGGCGGAATTCAGCGGATTGCGGCAGGGAAGCGCCGGGCGGATGCATATCGCCATCGAGTGCCACGCCTGTTTCGAGTGGCTGTTCCCGGTGCTGGAGCGATTCCGCCAGACCTGGGCGGAGGTGGATATCGACATAAGGCCGGGCCTGGCCTTCGACGCGCTGCCGGCGTTGCAGAAGGAGGAGGTGGACCTGGTGGTGTCGTCGGATCCCGAGGACCTCGATGGCGTGATCTTTCAGCCGCTCTTTGATTACGAGCCGTTGTTCGTGGCCTCCAGCCAGCATGTGCTGGCGGGCAAGGATTTCGTCGAGGCGGATGACTTTCGCGACGAGACGCTGATCACCTACCCGGTGGACCGCTCGCGGCTGGATATCTTCACCGAGTTGCTGACCCCTGCCAAGGTCGAGCCACGGGCGGTGCGGCAGATCGAGCTGACGGCGGTGATCCTGCTGCTGGTGGCGTCGAATCGCGGCGTTGCGGTGCTGCCCGATTGGGTGTTGCGCGAGCAGCGGACCAGCACGGAATACATCACCCGGCCAGTCACGAAGGGCGGGCTGACAAAGCGGCTGTACGCGGCGATCCGTGAGGACGAGGCGGACAAACCCTACATGGCGCATCTTCTTCGGCTGGCGCGGGAAATTCCGCTGCGGATGCAACGGCCGGTGGAGCGAGAAGCGGTCTGAGTGGCGCCTGGCCGGTCGGGCCGTTAGGGTGCCGGTGAAACCTGTCATGGAAAGCGAAAACGATGAAGATTGCGACTGCGGCCTACCCGCTGGACGAGTTCGACAGCTGGGACGCCTATGCCGAGAAGATCGAGGCCTGGGTGGCAGAGGCGGCCGGGCAGGGGGCAGACCTGCTGGTCTTTCCCGAGTATGCGGCGATGGAACTGGCGCCCCTGGCGAGGCGGGCGGTATCGGCGGAGCTGGAGTCGTCCTTGCGGGCGGTGTCGGAGCGGATGCCCGAGGCGGACGCGCTGCATGAGACACTGGCCGGGCAGTATGGCGTGCATATTCTTGGCGGCTCCGCCCCGGTCTTTGACGACGCGCTGGGTCCGCGCCCGGTGAACCGGGCAGCGTTCTTTGCCCCCGGCGGGGGCAAGGGCGTGGTGGACAAGCAGATCATGACCCGCTGGGAGCGGGAGCCTATGGCGTGCGTGGGCGGCGGGCCGCTGAAGGTGTTCGATACCGCGCTGGGGCGGGTTGGCGTACTGATCTGTTATGACAGTGAATTTCCGCTTCTGGGACGCGCGATGCAGGATGTGGACATCCTGCTGGTGCCGTCCTGCACCGAGACGCTGGCCGGGTACTGGCGGGTGCGGATTGGGTCCATGGCCCGCGCGCTGGAGCAGCAATGCGTCAGTGCCATGTCGTCGCTGGTGGGCGAGGCCGCATGGTCGGAGGTCTGCGACGTGACGACGGGTGCGGGCGGCGTGTTCGGACCGCCCGACATCGGCTTTCCGCCGACGGGCGTGCTGGCCGAGGGGGTGTTGGACGCGCCGGGATGGACGTTTGCCGAGGTCGACCTGGAGAAAATCGCGCAGGTGCGGGCGGATGGCGGGGTGCTGAACCGAACCCACTGGGCCGAGCAGGCGGGACGCGACGGCACCCCCAAAGTTGAACAGCTGCAATGATATTTGACTTGAAAACCTTGGGGAATGGGGCCATTTAAACGCCTGTCCTGCGACCGGCAGGGCGGAAATCAAGGAGAGACCATGGCCAAGGAAGATACGCTCGAATTTCCAGGTGTCGTGAAGGAACTCCTGCCGAATGCGACATTTCGGGTCGAGCTAGAGAACGGCCATGAGATCATCGCCCACACGGCAGGCAAGATGCGCAAGAACCGCATCCGTGTTCTGGCAGGCGACAAGGTTCAGGTGGAAATGACACCTTACGATCTGACCAAGGGTCGGATTAACTATCGATTTAAGTGAGGCGAAACAGGGTTTTGCCTGGTGCGCGGAAGCGTTTCACCTGAGGTGAAATGCGTGCGCACCCCGTCGATCATCTGGGGGCAACATGACGACAGCGCAGAGCCCCAAGTTGATCCTGGGCTCCGGCAGCCCGCGACGCCGGGATCTGCTTGCGCAGATCGGCGTCGTGGCCGATGACGTGCGCCCGCCGGATATCGACGAGACCCCCGAAAAGGCCGAGCTGCCGCGCCCCTATTGCGTGCGCATGGCGCGGGAAAAGGCGCTGGCCGTCGAGGCCGGGGGGGACGATATCGTGCTCTCTGCCGATACGACCGTGGCGCTGGGCCGGCGCATCCTGGGCAAGCCCGCCGATGCGGGCGAGGCCGAGGATTTCCTGCGCAAGATGTCGGGGCGGCGGCACAAGGTGATCACCGCTGTGGCTGTGCGCCGCGGTGACCGCCTTTGGGAGCGCGACGTGGTCAGTGCCGTGAAGATGAAGCGGCTGGATGATGACGAGATCGCGTTCTACCTGGGATCCGGCGATTGGCAGGGCAAGGCCGGGGGATACGGCATCCAGGGGCCGGCGGGCGCGTTTATTCCGTGGATTCAAGGCTCGTTCACGGCCATCGTGGGCTTGCCGCTGAAGGAAACCGCGGGGCTGCTTCTGGCCGCGGGATATCCGCTCTGGAAGGAAAAGACATGAAGGGACGCGTGGTGGCGCTGGGCCAGCTGGGCGATTTCGAAGCGGCGGCGCTGATGGAAGATGGCGTGCTGTCCGACCTGCTGGTGGACACTGACCTGCCGCGCCCGGGCACGATCTATCGCGCCGTGATCGAGCGGCCGGTGAAAGGTCAGGGTGGCCTGTTCGTGAAGACGCCTGACGGCAATGGGTTCCTGCGTCAGGTCAAGGGAATGAGCGCCGGTGGCACCGTTCTGGTTCAGGTGACGGGCTATGCCGAGCCGGGCAAGGCAATCCCGGTGACGGCCAAGGTTCTGTTCAAGAGCCGCTATGCGATCGTCACGCCCGGCGCGCCGGGGATCAACGTGTCGCGGGCAATTCACGATGACGACTTGCAGGACCGATTGATGCTGATCGGCAAGGATGGGATGGCGGGGGACGACAATGGCCTGATCCTGCGCTCGGCCTGCGCGGGCGCGGACGAAGAGGCCGTGGCCGAGGACGTGGCCCGCATGGCCGAGCTGGCCCGCGCGGTCATGGCCGATGCGAGCGGCAAGCCCGAAAAGCTGGTCGAGGGGCCGGGGCCGCACGAACTCGCGTGGCGCGACTGGCCGGAGCCCGAGATCTGGGACGAGGACGCGCAGGCGTTCGAGCACCACGGCGTGCTGGATGCGGTCGAAGCGCTGGCCAGTCCCCGCGAGGATCTGCCGGGCGGGGCGAGCATCTATGTCGAGCCGACGCGGGCGCTGGTGGCGGTGGATGTGAACGCGGGCGGCGACACCTCTCCGGCGGCTGCGGTGAAGGCCAACATGGCCGCCGCGCGCATCTTGCCGCGGGCCTTGCGGCTGCGGGGGCTGGGCGGGCAGGTGGTGCTGGACCTCGCACCCATGCCCAAGAAGGACCGCAAGACCTTCGAGGCCGCGCTGCGCGCCTCGTTTCGCCGCGACACGGTAGAGACGGCCCTTGTCGGCTGGACCCCGCTTGGGCACTATGAGTTGCAGAGAAAGCGAGACAGGCTGCCGCTGCCCAAAGGTGTGATATGAGTTGCCCGATTTGCGGCGAAGACACGGTGAAGAAATACCGTCCCTTCTGTTCCGAACGCTGTGCCAACCGCGACCTTGGCGCGTGGCTGCGCGGGGATTATGCCATTCCATCCAGCCGGTTGGACGATGCCGAGGAGGTCGCCGAGGCACTGGAAGCGGCGCAGAACGCGGCCCCGGGAAAACCCCACTGAAAAGTGGCAAAAACCCACTGGACAGTGGCGTGGCCCTCGCCTAGAAAGCCGGAACCCGAACGGCGCGCCCGTTCACCCGTGCCCGGGTAGCTCAGGGGTAGAGCAGTGGATTGAAAATCCTCGTGTCGGTGGTTCGATTCCGCCCCCGGGCACCATTTAAATCACGCATGCCTTGTTTAAGTGTATGAAATTGTTCCGTAAAATTAAAATTGCGCCAGCGTGCGAGGCAATTTTGTATCACAAATTGTATCACATTTTACGTTTGATGGCAGATAAAATGCGGCTTCACGCGTAGCTCTCGGACTTCATGTTTGGTCGTCCTTTCATCGAGATGGGTAAGGCAACCAACCATATCTTTCTTGCTTTTTGGACCGCCCGTATCTGACGATAGATATCCTACCAGTCGCGATTGCGGATTGGGCACAGAGCGGTGGTGCGCTGAGCGCACTTCACACACGAGCTGCGTAAGTAATCGAAACTAACAAATATCGGCGTATTCATGTCGACCTCATTGTGCAGTTAACTTAGATGGGGGTGATCCCAGCCATTCCTCTCAAAAAATTCGGTTTGCGCCGAGCGGGAGAGCAATCAGGATCATTGTCGGGCTCATTCGTCGGCCTGTACGCCCGCGCGGACGATTTTCCCGGAAGCATCAAGACCCACAGCTTTGCCGCTCTTGTGAAGATCAGCGAAGAAAGACACCTCGTCCGGGCTGGGGTTCGACATCTTGTCCAGGAACACGTCTGAACATACGGCCTTTTCCTCGGCAGTCAGTGCCCCTGTTTCAAGCTCTCCAGTGAACACCCGCGAGATTTTGGCATAATCGAAACTGCCAGATCGCTCGATTGCGCGACCGATCCGCGCCCAGTGCATAATCTGACCTGCAAGCGAACGGTTCTGAAACCCGGAAACGACGCGCGCATCATCAATAAATGCATCATCGGCGAATTTCACAGACTTTGCCATTTGCCAACTCTTACGGCAAAAGCTGGCGTTTCGCCACCCCAATGTCAGGTAATCGCCGTCACGACGCACCAACGCGCCGCGTCGGGCTTCAGAGTCAGCCTTGATGAGTGCCGCCTCTTCTATCTGCGCCTCTGTCAGCGAGCCGCGTTCTGCGCTATCCTCTCAATATGACACAGCGAGACACATCGACTCCCAGCCACGATGAGTTGGAAGAGGAGATCCGAATTCTGCGCGCGGCCCTTGCCCGCCTTGGTGGCGATGTTCTCGCCGAGGACATCCTGCGCGCCGACCGTGACGATTGTGAATCGGAAACCCTGTCCCGGCTGCTCCGGCAACGGCAGAAGGGCCCTTTCGTCTCGGACGAAGTGGGCAGGGCGCAAACCGAGGCGATGATTGCGCGCAAGCGCATGGAGCGCGCGATTGGCGACTGACGTTTAGAGGGCGAGACGGCTGGGCGGGTTGTATCGCCCGCCATAGATTGCTGCGCCGGCACCAGAGGCCGGGTCAAACGCCCATTTCGGATCATGGGCGCGATAGACCAAGCGTCTCAAATCTCCCCTTGTAAGCCTTTCCACGAGAATTCTGACTTTCCGACGCATATAGGTCGTCCCCAAAAGTGACCAAGAACCAGCTTGATACGTTTGTCGATAGGCCCGTAAGGTGTGAGTTTGAGGCTACCTCGACCTCGCAACCGCAGCGAACGACCGACTCAACGGGTGGCAATGCGGCATTCAGAGAAGCGATGAACGGCAACTCCGGGCCGTTCGCCACGCTCGAAAGGGAGGGGCGGTTAGCGGGCATTCGCTGCGGGTGCGAACCCATCATAGACGCATTGCGGAAGCAGACATTCAATCTGGATCGCACAGCCGAGCTTAGGACGACCTACAAGGGCGGTTTCCTGACATTCGCTGCAACGAAGATGAATGGCGGGTGCGCCGATGGCAACAGACTGGACACAGTTTTTTTTGAATTGGATAATACAGCTTCGGACCTACGCCAAAACAACACCGGATTAGCTGACAGTTGCCCACGGATGAGTTCTACGTTCACGGCTATGAGTTTCCGGGAGATGCCAAAGCTGTCGGGACAAACAGTCTCACGGCGGATGAAGCTGATGACGGCCTTGCGCCGCGCGAAGCCTTTGATCTGAACACTCAGAAGCTTTTGAGCTTTCTTGATAGTCGGGATGCACGCCTGGCGCTTTCGAAGACTGCGCACCAGTGCATTCTTGAAACGATTGTCATGGGCAAACCTGATCCATCGATAGAGCTCGGCAGCCTTGAAATATTGCAGGCGCTCTATCTGACACGCCCACCGCGTCTGTCCCGCATTCCCACAGCACCGGGCAGTTTCTCGCGCCACTGGCGTGTACTCGGACGCATGATGAGTGCCTTCATGGCGGAGCAGGGCGAGGCACTGGACACGGAGAACAAGACGGACGTGCTTATTTGGAGGGTTCGCCTTCAGACCATGTTCTACCGTTTTCCCTTTGATCAGGACGTGTGCGCCGGGATCATCGGCAATATCCTCTCTCGCGTTGATGTCAAAGTCCCGCAAGTTGAGCCGTTTGCCGCGCAGTATGCCCGGCTCTTGGATGTGTCTCGGCTTGTCAGCGACCGGATCACGGAATTTTACGCGAACTGTGGCGAAATGCTGCGGGCAAAGACGCACGAAGAAGTCATTGCGCGGATCGAATACTTCTGCGCCCGTAGCGCGGTTGCAGCGCGCCTGTGGGCGAGGTGCCGACACCAGGAGCGCTCCGTCAGGGACCTCAGCCATCTCGGCTATCAACTATCGGAACTCGCAACGCCGTGGCTGTTCACGCTTGAGAAGGAAGAACTTGTCTCCAAATTCGGCGATGAAATCCTGCCTCTGATTGCACGGTTCTCACACACGAGTGGAGAGCTTTCCGGCGCGGACCCCCGACGCTTCCTCATGGACAACCCGGTGTGGCAGAAGCCCTTTATTGCCATGCCGGATGAGACGTATCTGCTGCCGATCCAGTATTTTCCCTACAGCCATCCTTTCCGTATTGCCGAGCACTTGATCGGCAATGAACCGAAGGTGCGTAAGGCATATAGTGACGCCCGTGCTGAATATCTGGAAGACTCGCTGGCCGAATTACTGGAACTGGCTATGCCCAGTGCGTCTGTTTATCGGAGCGTGATCTGGGATGATCCGGCAAATGGCGTGCGCTATGAGAATGACGTTGTTGTCGTTCTCGACAACTTCCTGTTCATGTTCGAGGCCAAGTCCGGAAAGATTAGTCCGGCGGCACGTCGCGGCGCTGGGAAAAGTCTTGAGACCAATGTGTCTGACCTATTTATTGAGCCCGCGAAACAGGCGCGCCGACTTCAGGACTATTTGAATGATCGTACTGTCTCGGTAAGCCTACGGGAAAAGAAGACCGGCAAACCGGTTCCACTTAATTTAGACCGGTTGAAGGTTGCCTTCAGCTACAGCATCTGCATTGAACACTTCGCCTCGCTTTCCGCAACCCGGGAATTCTTCGCAGAGAGCGGCATTCTCGGTGCGAACGAGCCGTGGGCACCAGTGCTCTCGCTCGGGGAACTCGACATGGTGGCGCGGTTTCTCGATTCCGAAGTTTCGTTTGCGCACTACCTGACGCGACGTCCACTGATCGGTACGCAACTGGACTATGAGGGGGATGAGCAAGACCTGCTTTCAATGTATCACACAAACGGATTCTGCTTTCTGGGACGCGGTCCAGAGGGCAAGCGGATACTGTTCCACAACTCCGACGCGCAAGTCAGGAAGAAGACCGTTCCGGCAATCAACCGCGCGACGCCGACGGTTGTGGGGATTACCATGCCGCCGTTGTGGCAACGCACCGTCGCGGAAATCTATACGTCAACCATCGGCACAGTGCGGCACCGCTTTGACATCATCTTTACAATCCTCAACCAGGCGCCCCCGGCATTATCAGAACTTCAGAACTACGTGCGAAAATGGCGACGCGGCGGCGGCGGAGCAGGCAAAGGCCCGCAATACAGTAAGTACACAGTCGCGAACCGTCAGTTCGTCGTGGCGACTTGGCTTCTGGCAAAGGGCTTTGAGAGCGAGGAGGCCCTAACGGCCGAGGCGCGCCTTCTCGCGCACGGCGTCGCCAGCGAGTTCGACGGCACATCAGATGTTGTGGTCTTCGTCTATCTGAAGAAGTCGCGCGAGATCACGCATAACGGCGTCTTTTTCTTCCGGCTTGGCCAGGAGGGCATTGGCAGAGTTATCTGAGAGTGGGCGTAAGCGCGGGAAAGCCTTGGCTTCGGATGCTCAACTCGCCGACACGACACGGCGCACGTATCGGATTGGTTGTCTGTCCGAATGATGCCTGAATTCCTTACTCGTACCAAGAAGACGTATCGACCTTAATCGGCTGAGTGGTCTCGAATTTGTCAAGATCCGTGACAGGAGACCGCAAGCTCACCTCGAAGGGAAATGAATCATCCAGCGTTGCGCCTTCACCCCGGCGGAAATCGGACCCTGACCCGTATACGAGTTCGACATTCACGTCACCCGTGACGCCCACATACACATGCGACTGGTCGATCTTTTCGACCGTGATTTCATCCACAAAAGGGTATTCGACACGGGTGTGCGTTGACAATATGTCGAGTTCATCGAGCACGGCTCCCAAAAATTCTTGAAGAGTATGTTCGGAGATTGCCTGCCGAAGATGCTCTTTTACGTCGTCGCAAAGAAGATCAATTTCTTCTCTTAGACCATCCAGCGCGGATACGCCATCAACAACAAAGTCGCCGACCTCATCGTCTGGGTGTTTGATACGATCAGGCCGGACGTGGGTGTATTTGCTGGCCTCGTTATAGAGAGTGATAAGGTCAGCGATCGAGCCAGGCTCATCAACGCCGAGAGTAGTCAGCACTGCATCTGGAAGACCGCCGGAAATTGCGTAGCGGAGACGCTGACGTCTCGTGGCAGCTTTCGCGGTCGGGTCCTGCACGTACCAAGGACACTGCTGAACTACGGCGTGAGGCGCGAGAGTATCAAGTTGATATGTCAACAACTCCCGAAAGCATGACGCGATGAGGTTGAGCCGCACAGGATTTTGACGATCAGGCAGCAATCTCTCGATGGCGACACACAGGGCTTTCACAAAGTCATCGTTCGAAGCATCAGCGTATTCACGAAGCTTCTGAAATGCGCGCTCGTTGATCATCGCAGGAGTTGAGAACTGATGCCTCAGACTTCTGAATAGCCCTGAAGGTATCGCCGAAATCATCGCGCTGATGCGTTTCATCTGTATCGCTGCCTTCTGGAAAAAATACGGCCAAGTCGCCACGCGCGCGGGTGAGGATCAAGCAGCGGCTAAGGGCCGTGACCTACTGCTTAAACGGGACGACGTTTGAACCACCATTGGCGAAAGCGACTGCGCCTTCACTGCAAATGGTGCTGATTGCCTCCTCGAAGGCGGCTCGGTCGTCTTCAAAGAGATAGTCCCAGACAATGGATGTCCCGTCTTCGGTGTCCACCTCAATGGTACCCCATCCTCTACGATGCGCTGCGAGGCGCTGGAAATGACAAGGTTGGGTTCGCGTTCCATCTGAATACCTCTTTGATCTGAGGTAGATGATAGAAGCACTGATCATGAAAGCCAATGTCCGCAAAGCGGGATGCTGTGGCAGCATAATGAGCAATCGACGAAAGGCCGCTCTGGGCCCGCTCAGCCGGGCAAACTGCCTCACCTGACAGCACCGCGAAGTATAACCGCGCAGTCGTCTCCTAATTCCGAGAGCACTGCCATCTGTTCACTCGGTTATTTGGCTGGAGACGCCTCGTCGGCTGCCTCCGCTTCATCGGTGTCATTCTCGCTTAGAACTCCGACCAAATATCTGTTGTACGTTTTCTTGAGATACTGGAGCGCCGAGTCCTGATCGACGTTGGCCTGGAGGTGATCCTGCACAAACTGGAGCCGAGACTTGCAGCCGGTGAGAACCTCGGCCCAACTCTTAACCCAGACCTCGACGTTCGAATCTTCTGATAGGAAGACCCGACCGGGCGGCGCATCCTTCTGACGAGTCTCGTGGCGCGCGAACCCGTCGAGGTCGTTCGAAATAACCCAGAAGCTCCATCGAGTCTTCACATGCCGAAACCGCTCATCCTCGGCGATCGAAAAAGCATACTTCTTCGCCTGGGTAATCTCGTCGGCGCCAACCTTCACGGATGGCCGTTTCAGCTCGACTACCAAGTGCTCGCGCTCATTCGCTCGACTTTGCGGTACGGCTCGCGATAGCATGAGATCGATGATGCCGACCTTTTCGTCGATCCTCCTGACCGGCTTGTCGATGACAGTGTCGGAGCCGATTTCCTTTTGGTGCTTGCGTAGAACTTCGGTGAGCGACTTGTCGTCCACAGTAAGGCTGAACTCTTCACCGAAGAGCCACGTGTTGTTCTCGGCGATCATCCGATGGAGCTGGCTGCGCTCTTTCAGGTGCTTCTTGGTGTCTGGGTCAAAAAGTAGCGCTTCGAGGCCGTGGACGAACTTTAGCCGATCCGCCACCAGCCGCGAGGCGCTGATCACGTTCGCCAAGTCGGCCTCTTCGAGAAGCTTCGACATCTCGCGCTGCGTGCGTTCGGGCAGGTCGAGGACTTCGGTAAGAATGTGCTGAAGCTCGTCCGGGCCACGCTCGATCGCCTGCCGTAACATTCTCATTTGGAATGCGCGGCTCTTGGCGCTTTGACTTCGGAAGTCAGGCAGATGCTTGTTTACGTTCAAAGCTACGATGTCGAAGACCTGCCGCTCCGCTTTGGCTACAGAGGTCTGAGGCTCTGTCCGATAGGGATAAATCTCTTCTTCCTTCCACTGCTCGATCTCGGACTTAGCGGCCTCCACTTCTTTTTCTTTGAAGTGGGCCTTGATGAGTTCGGCTGCGGCGTCGCAGGCCTTCCGGAGGGGCGGATCCATGTCGGCAAGGTCCAGCGCCCCGCGTTGCTGGAGGACATCCACATAGGAAGACCGCAGATAAGCCGAGAACTGGTAGCCGGGTGTGTGGATACGCGGAGCCGTTCGTTGGAATGGAAACCCCTCCGGCCCACAGAGGAAGAACCACCGTTCAGAGGCAGCCTTCCACTCAATCAGATCGACCACGACCGGGTGCTTTCGGTCATCAACGACAATGGGGGCGAGATCGATAGCCTTGCGTTCGGCGATGAGCGCAGAGGGATCGAGCCGTTCATCCTCAACGAAAACACTCACATCACTGTAGTCCGTCAGGTAGAGCGCGAAGACCTCTGAAAGCGCTTGAACGGACCGACCTGGCTGTAGCGAACGATAAGTGCGGTCGAGCTCGGTGATCGTCACTTCGACGCCTGTTCCGAGCACTGACTCGGCCTCAATGGGCTCTGTGACCCTCACGTCGACCAAGTCGTCCCGCAGCAGCGAGATCGTGTAGCTCATCAACTTATCGTCTTGGCGATAACGCACAGACCAGACGGCAGAGCGACCGAGCGCCAAAGCTTTCAACCGCCCCTTTCCCTCTTTACCATGAAGTAGGCGGCCCTTGGACTTGGAACGGCTTCCGTGACGTTTCCACGACCCACCAAGTTTTCCGAAAAGCGCTTCAACGTCGCCGTGGGGAAAGCCGTGACCATTGTCGCGGACGGTTACAGCGCGCATAGCCATGTCGTCGGCATCGATCTCGACATCAACACGAGTGGCGTCCGCATCGACGGCATTCCAAACGAGCTCTGACAACGCTTGTATGGGCTTGGCGCTGGCCAGTTTGTTGAGGTGGTCGCGCTCGACCTGAACCCTGTAGCGTGCGTCAGGCATCGAGCCCCCTTCGACGAATAGTCCCTCCAACCTTATCCTCACTCCTGCCGACCTGCGAGTGATATCTGGCTATTCGCTTCGCGGGCGTGGATTGGTCAACCGTAAAGGAACTTGATGCACAGTGTAGCGAACGCCAGCTCCGTCCCGAACTGCCGACCTCGGAGTCCCTGGCTCCGCTGTGTTCCTCCATGGATGTCCGCTTAGGGGAAGCTGCACCGCGGCGACGGGCCGCACATCGAATGGCAGGTCTGGGCCATTTGCGGCGACCCGATAAGTCGGGGCGGGAAGCGGTCGTTCGCTGCGACGAAATGATACCGAACGCTGCCGTCCGAGGCAGACATTGACCTGCCAAGAGACATCTTTAGCATGTCCACCGTTGCAGCGGAGGCGTTGAACAGAAAGCTTTGTTTTAGCCCAATACAATCGACTTGATGGGCTTAGTTTCGCATATTGGCTTACCAGGGGTCCTAATAGTTGAAAATCCTATCCTACAATCCGGGCCATGATGGCGCGATCGCCTATCTCTCGGACGGCCGGTTGGAGACATCAATCGAGACGGAGAAAGACTCCAAATACCGATACTCGCCATTGTCTGGGCCTGACGTTTTCAATGCGATCGGTGAATTGGAAGGAATCCCGGATGTAATATGCAAGGGAGGCTGGTGGCCAAGCGATCATCACGAATTCATGCACGGATCACCGAGCAACGCTGGCTACCGGGGTATTACGCAAGATGCCATTCTCGTTGCTGAGCAGCGTTTTCTGAAGAAGAATATCCGATACTTTTCGTCTTCTCACGAACGGTCTCATATCCTGTGCGCATATGGTATGTCGCCGCTCCCAACCGGCGCGCCATGCTATGCGCTTGTTTGGGAGGGTGCGATCGGAGCTTTCTACGAAATCGATGCCGACCTCAACATCACTCATCTCGCGGACGTCATGAACCAACCGGGCAACCGCTATGGCCAGATTTATGGCTTTGCCGACCCAAATTTCCCTAAAGACGGTCGCCTTCCTGGCTTTTCAGACGCGGGGAAGCTGATGGCTCTCGCATCGTTTTCTACTCGCAGTGTCCCGACGGCCGAGGAGCGCAAGTTACTTGAATTCCTCCTCGATGGCCCGTTCAGGGAGTTAAGTTCTAACGAGGATGTCACAGGCGCAGTACACTATAACGCCGGGCTCGACGATCCGGAGTTTCGCAACTTCGCCGGCATCTACAGTGACGCGATCTTCGAAACCTTCTATCGCTTTGCGAGGGAAAATCTGAAGCCTAACTTACCCCTCTTGATCGCCGGTGGCTGTGGCTTGAACTGCGACTGGAACACCAAGTGGAAGGAGACCGGCTTCTTCTCCGATGTTTTCGTGCCACCTGTTGCAAACGATTCCGGTTCCGCCATCGGCACTGCAATTGATGCTCAGTTCTACTTCACCGGAAATCCGAAGATCGAGTGGGACGTTTACTCTGGGCTTTCATTTCAGTCCGAGGGCGATATCGATTACGGACGATACGATATCCGCTCGATAGGCCATGACGAAATAGCGGAACTGCTGACCAACGACCTCGTGCTTGGATGGGTGAGCGGTCGTTATGAAATTGGTCCGCGCGCACTCGGCAACAGGTCGATCATTGCCGCTCCGTTTCACGACGGCACCAGGGAGCGCCTGAATACCATAAAGCAACGCGAGCAGTTCCGTCCAATTGCGCCTGTCTGTCTAAGCGAGGACGCTGATCGGTGCTTCGGCTGCCAGAATGAGAGCCCCTACATGCTCTACACATACAAGGTCACTACGGACGCGCTGGCTGCGGTTACCCACGTGAACCACACCGCTCGACTTCAGACGGTCACGCCCGCCTCAAATAAGAACCTTCATAGTCTGCTCGTCGCCTTCAAGGCTCGCACAGGCTATGGAGTATTGTGCAATACCTCACTGAACTTCAGTGGGAAGGGCTTCATCAACAATATTCGGGACCTCGACGCCTACACCGTCCAGCATGGTCTTGACGGATTTGTGGTCGACGGGCGGGCACATCTCTTGAAAAGCTCGCAGCGCTATCAGGACTATCTCGCGAAGTTTACCCATCAGGCCGCAAGCGGGGCCAAAGCAGGGTGACACGTCAGTTCGGACCTCGAAAACGCAGTCGACACCGCCTTACTCAAACACTGGACCCAAAAGGACGCACGCACAATGCGCACTTATCCGCCAGGATTTGAAGAGGACGATACACTTCGTTCTGAATTTATCCGAGACCTTACCCTGCATGTTCTACAGAGCCCCGACACTCACGATGCCGGAGAGCCGCCATTCTCGAGAGAGGTGCCTCGGACACTGATTCAATACTGGCACGACCCGAGCGACCTGCCGAGCGATGTTCGCGACTGCATCGCGAGTTGGGACAGTCTCGCCGATGAAGGTTTCCAGATGCGTATGTTCGGCGATACGAGCGCCGCAGCCTACATCGCCGAACGGTTCGGTACTCGTGAGCGGTCGGCATTCGAGTGCTGCCGACACCCCGCTATGCGCAGCGATTATCTGCGAATGTGTGTCGTCCTCTGGGAGGGCGGACTCTACGTGGATACAGACGATGTGTTGGTCGGTGACGGGTGGACGGAGTTGTTCGGCGATGGTCGATTGAAAGTTCAGCCGCTGTGTTACGATATTCCGAAAGCCGGGATGGTGCCGACCGCCGAGATCTGGCGCGCGGATCTCCCCACCGCCGAACGCATTTTCTATGTCAATAACAATCCAATTGCGGCGCCCGCGGGTCATCCAGTCATTCGAAGCGCACTTGCCCGTGCAACTGATCGGCTACTCGGGGACGAGCCATACCCCGCGATCCAAGCGACGACAGGTCCCGGAAACCTAACGGCCGCGTTGGCTGCCCATGCGCACGACCTAATCGCCGCCGGATCACCTCTCGACTTCGAGATTCTCCGCGACTGGGAGGCCATCGCAGAGACCCGCTGGCACCTTTCTTATCGTAACGATGCGCGCAATTGGCGCTACATGGAAGCTAACTGAGGCCCGGGAGCGACCTATGAACCTCCAAAGAGCTTCAGGAATGTTTCGCCTCTGGACCTTCCGCGCCGCTCGCGCCGCAGCAACCAGACTGCCGGGCGGCCGGATCCCTGCGTTCGGACCGTGTCCACACAGGATTGAGTCCATCCTGATCTTGAATCTTGATCGACAGCCGGCAAGGTGGCGCGGAATGCTCCGCGAACTCGGTCGCCTCCAAACCTTTGACGGAGCCCCTCTCACTTCCATTGCGACACGGCTCGCGTCGGTGGATGCCCGCGACGGTCGCGCCGTTGCCGCCACGGCTGATGTCGACCCGAATTACCGTCTGGGTGACCAGTTCCACGTCCAACCGGATACGCGACTGGAAGCTTGCTTCAGCGCGGACGAGCCTGTCCGCATGACGCGCCAGGAGGTCGCGGTCGCAAGGTCGCATATCGAAGCGTGGAAGGTCATCGCGACGGGCCAGCACGATTACGTCTTGGTTCTCGAGGACGATGTCTGGTTCACGCCACGCGCAGCCGAGACCATCGAGCGCGGCTGGCGCGCGGCCCTCGAACGGTGCCGCGAAGAAGGTGGACCGCGCTTACTCTATCTCTCATACGAGGATGCCGGAGACACAGCCGAGCGCGCTGACCCGTGTGACGCACTCTTCCGGCCCGTTCGCGGGCTCTGGTTTCTCTCTGGCTACGTGCTGTCTCGCGAAGGCGCCGCGGCGCTGCTTCGCGCAATGCCGGTCACTGGCCCCGTCGACATGTGGATGAACTATAGGTTTCAAGAGCTGGGCGCGCTTGCTCTCTCATCGCCTGCGATACTCCAGAGACGGGATTGCGCCTCAGACAACTGCTATTCCGTTCTGCCCTACCTTGCCCGCGCCGGGATCGTCGATGCCGGCGCGGGTCCGATGCCGCCCGAGCGGACTTCTGCGGGGCCGGTGCTGGCTTGGACCGCCGGTGGCGACCGGGAAGGATTGGCGATGGCGCTTTCGATGCTTGGCCTAAGAGTCCGCGTCTTTGACGGCGACGAAAAGAGCCTTTCGTCGGATGAACTCGCCGATCTCACTCTGCAATTCGACGCCCTGGTTGACGTGCCACTTATGTCGACCGCATTTGCGGCAACGATAGGCAGGCCCAACGTGAAGTTCATTATGGAGGCAGGCACAGCCCACCGAGACGGATTGGACACCGGTAGCCTACCCGTATCGAAATTTGTAGTTCTTGACGGTTGCGGGCCCGAGGGTAAGACATGGAAACCGCTCTGTACCCTGCTCGATCTGCCAATTCCGCCAGAGGTCTTCCCAGAAGGAGCCGCGCGGAGCGCCAGGCTATTTCGCGACGATCGCAAAGGCGGCGATTGGTCAGATGACGAGCCAAGCCCGGTGAAGCGAACCCACCTCGACGGCTCTCCGTGGGTGCTTCCACTGGATAGCGGCTGGCAACCGCGGATTCCTGTTGAACGCTCCCTGAATTTCACAGGCGACCTTCTCATTCGCGCATCAATGAAGACAGCGACGACCTCGTTCACCGGCTTGGTGGAAACCTTTCCTGGCAACCTGGCCTCCTTCGCAAAGGAAGGGATCACCTCCAACGAAGAAGGAACACACCTGTTGATCGAGAAGGACAAGAAAGGAGAAAAGTCATACCGCTCTGGAGCATTCGCGTCCGCACGCTCATTCGAATATGGACGATTCGAGGCAGAAATCAGAGCTGCTCGCGGAGCCGGCCTCGTGACCGGATTTTTCTTGCATCGAAGTGCGCCGCGGCAGGAGATCGACGTCGAATTTCCAGGAAACGACCCAGGTGTCATGATCGTCAACGTCTACTTCAACCCCGGTGACGAAGGGATGGCGATGGCCTACGGCTACCGTGGTGCACCTTGCCGGATAGATCTCGGCTTTGACGCCACCGCGGAGTTCCACCACTATGTTATCGACTGGCGTCCGGGCATGATAGCATGGTCGGTCGACGGCAAGGTTCTTCATGAGCGTGTCAGCTGGGATCCTACTCCGATCCCCCATCTACCAATGCGCCTCCATGCAAATCTCTGGGCTTCCAGCTCAACAGACCTCGCGGGGCGGGTCAACGAAAGATCGCTTCCTGCGCGGGCGGTTTTCAGAAACGTCTCAGTTTGGGAATAGATTCTCACAAAAATCAACGAAGCGCGCAGTTGGGCAAACGCAGAAGTTGGCCGAAAATTTTTTTTCGCGGTCGCGCCAAATGACCGGTTTGACGTTCCGCACGGCAGCATGTCTTTGCTAAGTTGAATGCCGGGTATGGGCCGCAAGTGAACGTGTGATTGCCCAGGCCAGGTCACTGAGGCGTTGCATGTTCGTTGTGGCACAGTATCTTGCGGTCATGGAACTCACATACCCAATCAATCTCGTTGGTTTTGAAAGCGACGTCGAGCGCGGTGACGTTGTGACGCGCGATGGCGAGTATCTCGGCGTCTGGACATTTATCAAGGACGAAGACAACGAAACTGGTGTGATTCACTTTGTTGCGGACGGCGAAAGTGAGCCGATTTTCACTGAAAATATTCCGTTTCTGAGTAGTGGAATGAGGACCGGGATGGCTATGAGCGATCTCTGCCGCGCCATCAGAGACTGGCACGAAACTTAGACCGGGAAAACACCACTGGCAACGACTGCGGTGATGCAGGTTCGGCGAAGGACCGGTTCAGGGAAGCTGTGATTCAGCTATGGCCAATCTTGTGAATGACCGCAGAGGGCCGTTCAAGAAAACGAGCGTCTGGCTGAGCGTGAAAAATTACTCCGGCGCGGCACAGTAGGAAGGGCTCGGAGCGGTAACTGCGCTTCGGGCTTCATGAGCGTTCGTTTGTACCACGGTATGCGAAGGGCTGCGTTGGCAAGCGACCCGCTTCCATTGCCGAGCTATTCTGAACCAGTAGAAGCTGATCCTAATTCCGCTTTTTGCCTTCTTCTTCAAGTGGTCCGTATTGGACTCTTTCACGCCGCCTGCGCGCGCGCAACTGGCATCGCAAACTGGCCGCAATTCCAACAGAATCCATTTTGTACTTTTCTGCGGTTTTTGCACTGTTTTGATGGGTTGCGATCATTGCCATAAGTGTTCCGTGCTCGCCGTGCTCCACGCCCAGATCAGTATGAAGCATCGTCCGCAATGTGGTGAAGCTATTGTCCGTGACTTCTTTGAACTTTCTGGAGATATAGCTGTCAGCTTTTGGCCGGCCTCCATGGTGAACAAAGAGAGGCCGCTGGTTCGACAAAGCTTTCTGGCGTTCGAATGGCAAGCGGCGCTGCGGTTGATCTCCGAGCAATAGTGCATCAATGAATTTTCCGTATTCGGGTTCCAGTGGGAACACGAACCTTTCAGGGCGTCGGGCTCGTGTCTTGGAAATCATCGTATCAATGACCCAGAGATCATGATCCCAGTAGAGTGACTTTCCGAACACGAGTTTAGCGGATGCGTTGCGAAGTGGCGCTACACTGTAAATTCCGAGTATGGCGGCTTGATTGCGTCCTTCGTGGCGTCGCCTTGGCGTATTTAGGTGTTTCGACGCAGTCAGAAGATCGTCTGCAAGATCGAGTATCTTTAGCGTTGTATTTCCAGTGCGTGCCAACTCGAAAAACTTAAGAGCTTTCTGACCACTTTCAAAATGCTCCACCATGCGTAGGCGCGTGGCCAGGTATTCGATAGCGTCCTCAGTTGTGGATCGGTAACGGGCAAATCGGTGAAGTTCTTCATATGATGCGCGTATCGTGGCCCATCGCAAACCGTTTTTGCCTTGGCGGCATCGCTCAGTAAGTTCCTGGTCGAAGATGTCTACGGTTTGCTGAGTTATTTCGATGTTTAGGCCGTGTTTTTGTGCCGCCCAAGAGAATTGACACAGCTTCTCGCGCATCCTTTTGATCACTTCGTGAGATGGTGCACGCACACCACCTTTGGATAACCCGCGCGCCATTCTTCTCAGTGTTTCCTTCCAGGCCTCTGGAAGTTCCGAGGGCTCCAACGACACGGACCTTGCACGTGGAGCTCTTCGAGACGGGGGGGCAATTGGATCCCAGGATGTTGCGGTTTGGCGGCTGAAGTCGGATTGAGATCTCGTGTTAGCGGATGCTTCCGGTTCGCTCGCAGTACCACTCGACTGCGCCTCTTCCGGCTGCGCTCTATCCAGCAAGGTTGCAGCATCATGAATGTGACCGACCAAATTGGGCGCGATGATGTTCATAGCGTCTGCCAGTTTTTCAAGTTCGACCATTCTCGATTTCTCAGGCGCGCGTATTGCCCAGTTAGCGAAATGCTCTGGAGTTGGGCTGACGATCCTTTTCTCCGTCGCGAAGTCGAAGAAATCGTCCGCGGCGAACAAGACTGACGTAGAGAGATCAATTAAGCCTGGTTTGTCGAGCAATGGTTGCCAGCGTGTCTTGGACAAAATGCTTGTTCGGGTGGACATGAGTAGCGGACTCCGATGATATCAAACAGGTTGCATCTCTGGGACGCGACGTGCGGCGCGCCGTTTGGAAATATCTCTTTGAAGCGTTTGGACGGTTCGACGCTTGTCGAGGAATGCGTAGTATTTGCGCAGGGTATCGACCTTGTCTCCAAGGATGATTGCAACGTCCGACAAGCAGTTCGGATCGTCATTGTATTGAATCGAGACGTAGCCGTGACGAAAGTTGTGTGATGTCATCGGAATTCCGAGTTCCGTCGATCCCTCCATGAGCCAGAGGTCAAACGTCTTTGTGGAGAGGGCATTTGTCTTTCGGTGGTTTGCTGGAAAAAGCTTATTGCCGCGATTAGCCCCGAGAAAGAGTGGTCGGATCTCACGCAGAAAAAACGACAATATATCGACACCAAGATCTTGCGCCACGTGGCTTCGGATTTGGATAGGCGGGAGTTCTTCGCCCCGCTGTGTGAGGTACTCGCCATTCTTAAGGAACTTGTTCGGGATCTGGATCTCGAAGAAAGGATCGGTCGAGGTGGAATGATCAAAAAGTGTTCGGTCCTTGCCGCGGATTTCGAGATTCAGTGTGTTTGTTTTCCGAAAAGGCGCCCCCTCAAGTTCGATCGCTGCGTAAGCGGCCAGGGTGCCGAATAGTTTCGCCCGGCGCAGTATCTTGCGCGCCCTTCGCCTTTTTGTGTCTGGCAACTTTCTCATGGCCTCCGGCTGGATTAACTCTTGAAGTCTGAACCCTTCGCGCTTGGCTTCGCGTAGGGCAGCTTTGGCTTTCTTGAAGTAGACATGGTGCTGGGTCTCAAAGGTCTCAATCTTGTTGTCATCAACCACGAGGCTGGTGCACCATTTCTCGACTTTGGGGGACATCCGTTCGCCGGCGTTGCGGCCTTCCTCCAGCGCCGAGTTAACTTTCTCAACTCCCAGTATGTACTCTGGCAGCGCGGAACGGCCGGTTCGCGTCAATGTAAGTCGGATCTTGGAGACGTAGCTTGAAATTGACCTGAACGAGAGAGAGCCAGGCTGCCCAGATAGTGCGATCCAATACTCCAGAACATCGTCGAAGATCTCCTTCGTAAACAATTCTTCTGCCGTATCTAAGTAGCTGAGGTCGCCCTCTCCCAGTTCTTGAGCCGTTGACACATAGTTTCTTAGTGCCGCTCGGTACGCGTCACGACTCTTTTTGCTCAAAGGCCGACTGTGCTTCTCGTAACCCTTGGGAACCTGTGTTCTCGCCGCGATATCAACCCAATTATTAATCTCGCCTGAGATTTGATCTGGAATAGCGAAATGGCGCCGCCACCTCTGGTCAATTGCGCCAAAGGCTTTTGGGGGAAGAAAGTCCAATAGTATGCGGTGCTGGCGCAATCGATCAAGAAACCCGATTGCTTTCTTGACGCTCGACCACTCGTTCTGAGTATAGCAGACCTCCTTCAACTGTTCCGTATAGTCGGGATGCAGGTCTCGGACGTCTATCTCGAGTTTGCGACAGTTGTCCTTCAGCCGTGTAAATGATGCAAAGCTTTGGTGAGGCTCGAGACCTGCGTCGACGAGGGCCGTGAGCCGCTCTTCCAGATCAAACCAACCATCAGAACGGGAGGCGCGCTCCTTTCGCTTATCAGCTTCGCCGGTGAACGCTTCGATAAGGCGCTTTCCACCCCTCTGGTATTGTTTGTAACTGTCGTGCGAAAGCGCGGCTGTTTCGAGGTCGCGCAGCAAGTTTCGATCAGTCTTCCGGTACCTTGGACCAACAGACGTGAGGTAATCTTTTACCGAAGCCGGTAGCGTTTCCAGATCACTCTCGTTAAGGCCCCGGAATGCGATGATGTGCCGACAAAGTTTGGCGTCGTTGCGGATTTTTGGGTTCATGTGGGCCTCTCCCCAGTCGAGGCATTCGGCGATGGTGCCAGGTCTTTGATCCATAGTTTTGTCCTTGTTTTGGTTCAGCGCTATTGAAGAAATTAAGCGTTATGGGCGTTTGCCTAACGGAAATCCGCTCGTTTACCTGTGCCGAAAAAGTATGAGTGTTCGTTATCGAGGCCCGTTTTCAGGTGGTCCCGCGTTATCAGTGAACAGCCATGCCAACTCGCCTTTGTCCTCGGGATGTTTTTCATGAGCCTCGTTAATCGACGGAAACTGGTTCAAAATTGACTGGGATCGCTCGTTGATGCGGTAAGGCCGCACGTGGTGAAATACCTCCACCTGTGTGCCGTCTTGTTCGGCAAGGATCTCCGCGGGCCACCAACGCCGTGTTCGAGGCGGTCGGGCAGCGGAAGTGTCACCAAGCTGAACGCCCAGAGCGAAGCCCCAACTTCCATTTTGGATGTCGTTGCGAATGGTAGACGGGGCAGGGCCCAGCGTTTGCGAAACCCAGTTGATGTCCTGCAGCTGTGTCCTGAGGAGTTGCTCGCCTTGCGTCGTTCTCGGAAGCCAACCCAGCAAATTGCGCCAAACAAGTCGCTCTGGATAATGGGCGTCGACTTCGCCAAGTTTGAAACGCCGCGCGATGTTAGGAACCGCGCCGTAGCCAACTTGTAGGTATTGTGCGAGTTCCTGACGTGTCAGTAACCCTTGCTTCCTGGGAATAATAATGGGGAGTTTTTGGAACACGGCTGGCACCTCCTTTGGTGGGAAGTGGTTCCTTTTCGATAAATTTTGGAACGCTTATGGATCCAAAGAGGCTTCACGACGAAATTGGCTCTTTGGTAGAAATGGTGCGGTTAGACCAACGGGCATGCGGTGAATACTGGAGCTATTGCCAAGGGGCTTCTGCACTTTTGCCGAGTATCATCTCTTACAATTCCGCGGCATTGCTCTAAAGCTTCGGCATGGACTCGAGGGCTAAGCTGCTCGGTGGCGGACACGCGGATACAGCGGTCGGTAAAGGTCTATCGTGGCCCTCCGTTGGCCATTCACCGATAGTCTCAGGCCGCAATTCGTCTGACAACTTTCGAAGCACGAAGCTTGATGGACGCGCTGCCACCGAACGAGCTTGCCGAGCGGACTGCCGCAAGACAAACCTCGCGAACAGAAGCGTCTTCATATCGTCGAAGATCATTCGGTCAAGTAAATGATCAAGCCTGGTAAGAACTTCTACCGTATCAAGCGGGTCAACTATGCTCATACGACAGGTTTCTTCACCACGATAAACTGCGACGTGACCCGACGTGATCTCGGTCGTCAGTTCCAAGACCGCGTTGTCGTCTCGATAGACATCAGTCAAGTATATGTCTTCCGGCCCCAAAAACACCGTTGCCTTTAATTCCATTCGTGCATCCTCTTTTTGTGCGCTTGCGGGTTTCACATCACTAAGCGACAAGTGGATGCATTGCCGGCTGGGACAAAAATGCAGTACGAAGTTCTTTCAGATGAAATCTTTTTGGGACAATCGATGGATGAACCCAGCAGACATATGGAAAACTACAGGAGGCGGAGTAATACCGAATCTCGGTCGTGTTCTGATGACTGCAGGTCGCCCGGTCTCTGCTAAGGCAATTGATCGGTTGTTTGGTACTCTGCACGAGGATCTTTACGGAGGCTCGTCCCGGGTTTGGCCCATCGCTGGCGATGAGCGGCCCGGGTTTGGATGCGACCAGATGATGGTCGATGGATCATTCTCGACAGGGGAAAACAGCTCGCAACCGGAGCTCGCGGCACAGATGGCAAGGCAGATGCTCAGGAAGCATTAGAGCGCTACCTCGCAAGCAAGCACTTTAACATCCCGGCGGAACCCCAGCCACTGTCGCTCATGTCGGTGGACGGGGTCCTTCAACATTACCTAAAAAATCTTCGCGATGATATCGCGGCACCTGAAATGCCGGTGGTCGGCTCACCCTCAAGATCTTACTGAAGTGAAGGTTCCATCCCAGCCAGACGTCCTGTGAGTCCTTCGAACGCGTAGGGCTGAAGAAGAGCGCCCTGGCGAAGGATCCTGTCATCAGTCGCACTGAGATCGATCTCGCGTGCGAGGGTCGGGTAGATATCTCGAATGACCTCAACCTGTCGCAGGATGATCTCTTCGGCTTCGACTTGGCGGACGTGAAAAGCCGGGGCCGCATCAATTGCCAGCGCGAGCAAGCTCTGACGGGCAGCCCCGGCAATCGCCATGGCCTGGTTGGCTTCGTGCGAGCGGCGTGGACGGGGGTCGAGGTCGTAGGCTGGCGTCAGTTGTAGCTGGCGTCCGTCCCAGAATGCAGCATGGTTGCGTGCATGGTCATCGGTATTTCCGATGAGAATGTTGAAGCACATGCGCGAGAAGAGCTCCCGGAGATCCCTGTCAGGTGATTTGCCGTTGTGGCGAAACCGGGTAGCAAGGTCTTGGTAGCTTGCATAGCGAGCCTCGTGTTCGGGCAGACCCAGAAGGGTCAATCCGGAAACCATGGCGCGGCGTGTCCACCCTTCCGGGATCGCATGGCGGTCGAAACGCGTAACGAGGAGAATGTCGCGTCCTGCAACTTCCGTGAGATCGACCTGGGCCACATCGAGACCGGCCTCGAGGCCGAGCCGCATGGCGAGGTATTCGCCCTTGATCACGTTGTGCTGGTCACCGGATGCACTGAACTTTGCGATCATTTTCCGGTCCTGGTCCTCGATCTGAGCCTTTGGGCGTGCGCCGCCGATCGACGTTCCGTGTCGAATGGCCTCGTCCAGTTCCAATGGCAGTGGGTCGCCCTTATCGACAAGGTCGGCCGCACTCACGAGCTGCTCAAGAGTGGCTTCACCGGTCAAGCGAGGGACGTATTCGGTCGCGGACTCCTGGTAGTCCAGCGCACCGATGCGGTCTGAGCCGGATTGCAGCATGTAATTGAGTTCGTCGAGCGCATCGACATTGACCGCTTCGCCTCTTGCGCCGGTCAGCCGGTTCATGATGACCCGCCGCCCCCAGAAATCCGGAGCGCCATCGCGGAGAACCGGTGCGATCACATGGGGCGCTTTCGGGGCCTGGATGCCTCGTTGGAGGGGTAGGTCTGGCAGGAAGAGCGGGATCGCGTCTCGCCGTTCGAGATAGCTGCGCCCATAGGTGAATTGGTAGATGCCGTCGACGAGGTCGATCCTGCCGGCGACCACTGGCTCTGTCGAGTCTGGCAACCAGGTCCATACGAAGGCCGTCCGGGCCGGCGCGAGTAAATCAGAAGTCATCGTCGACGTGCTTCTGGCTTGTCACGTAAGCGCGCTTGCGCAGCAATGCGCCCGCTCGCCGCTCCGCGTCGAGGCGCATGGTCAGCTTTTCGGGGTCCGGCTCGAAGAGTGGTATTCCCAGGATGCTGGCAAGTTCGAACATCGTTCCAAGGGCCACTCCCATGTCTCCCTTTTCGGCTCGATTGAGCAGTGGGCGGGACACGCCGGCGCGCTCCGCCAGTTCTCCGGCGGTCATGTTGCGCTCGAGGCGCGCGGTGCGGATCATGCGGCCAAGCAGCTCTGCCGCCTCGCGGGCATAAGGGGACTTGCTATGGATTTTTTGCGGCATCTGTTTTTCAAGTCGACTATTCGAAGCTCTTGAGAGATATATGTGGAACATGAGAAGAAACAAGAATTTTGTAATATAGGCATTACTTAACCTACGTTATGTAATAAATTTGTTTCATTATACGGTGTGAATTGCTGTGTGAAGCCGCACAAAAAATCCGCGGATTCACGAGAAGAACAGTCAGTATGGAACTATGGAACGGCAGAAGGGCGCGTTCGATAGCGGCCATGAGAACACAATTTGCTCCGCGACAAAGAAACGGGTCAGAAAGTCTATGAAGATTTGAAGGGCGCTAAAATGACGGCCGCGAGAGGGTGTCCATGATGCTCGTGCCAATCCGATTGTGCCGCAAATACGACTGCATTCTCTTCAAGCCACTTTTTGCGACGGGCTTCCACTACGGCCTCGACGAGCGCGGCCTCGGCGACGGCAGAGACATTGACCTCAAATTCCTTCGCGCCCTTGAGAGTCTCAACATCGAGCATCACAGAAACCGTACATTTCGGTGCGACCATACAACCACGTTCCTTTGTGATACCGTCAAAGTATACCGTATTGTCACGCGGTGCACATGTTGAAAAGTATGCCCCGGGCGTAAACGACGTGGTCAGCGCCGTCTGAAGGGGCTTTGACGAAATTCGCGTCCAGGAGAAAGGTCGTCTCGCGCTCACGATAAGCGCATGCTCCACTGCGATTGCCGCTTGGGTTCAATATGTCAGGCCACCTGGACACTGGTCGGTTGCGACCATAGTGACGAAGTCGCTTACGACCTGACTCCCGCTGGAAGAGATGAATGATAGATCGGAGCCGACCCGACCTGGCCTTCCTGCGGCCTCTGCTTCGGAACCAATTCAACACCCTGTTGTAGCGGGTGCGCGCCCCGGGGAGGGCGCATTGTACACATTTCGCAAGGGGGGCTTACGTGCCGGAGTTCCCGAAATTCACTTCACTTCACCGACCCTGTACCCGGTCATCGACGATCCTGCCGTCCTCCAGAGTGATTATTCGGTCCGCCAGGTTCAGAATGCGATTGTCGTGGGTCACCATGACCGTGGTCGTCCCGCGTTCTTTTCCCATATCTTTCAGCATCCGGACGATTGGAATAGCTGTGTCATGGTCCAGGGCGGCAGTGGGCTCGTCTGCGAAAACCAATTCCGGATTCGACACAAGGGCACGTGCAATCGCCACGCGCTGCTTTTGCCCACCTGAGAGGTTGCCGGGAAGATAATCGATCCTGTCGCCAAGGCCGACCAGCTTCAATAGATGTTCGACGGCGGCATTCTGGCGGATTGGATCTCCGCGCCCGTGGACCTGCAAGGCGGCAATCACGTTTTGTCTCGCGGTCAGGCTTTCGTGAAGATTGTGTGCTTGAAAGATAAAGCCGAGCCGCCGTCGCATAGCCTCAAGGGTCGCTATGCCGGCCCCGTGGAGTTCCGTACCGAGAAGCAGGACGGAGCCGTGTTGTATCTCGCGCAGGCACCCCAGCAGCGTCAGAAGCGTTGTCTTGCCCGAACCGGAGGGACCCATGAGTACGGTAAGACTGCCTGCCTCGACCTTAATTGACACGTCGTATATAGCCTGCTTCCTGGCTTCTCCTTCACCGAACCAATGGTTGAGGCTTGAGGCTTGGATCGGTGCCATCAAAATAACTCCGCGGGATCCGCTGTTTGCAACCTTCGGGCCGCAAGTGCGCCCGAAGCCGCGCATGCGACGATCGTTCCGACAAAGACCATCAGCGCGCGTGTGCCGGTCATTGTTATCGGCAGCCCCGTCAAAGAGGTCACGACTTGGTAAAGGCCTGTGGCAGTAGCCAGCCCGGGCAGGAAGCCGAGCGCACCAAGAATTACCGATTCCTCGAGCACGATCCCGAGAAAGAAACTATGCGGGAAGCCCATGGCCTTGAAGGTCGCGTATTCCGCCAGGTGGTCGGCCACGTCGGTCGACAACACCTGGTATACGATCACCAGGCCAATCACGACGGCCATGGCGACGCTGAATCCGAAAATCACGCCGGTCGGCCGCTGCGTCGTTTGGTAATTCAGATCCTCGGCCATCGCGGTCACGATGGATCGAACATGAATGGGTTCAGCCGCCAGCCTCTCTCTCAAGTTTTCGACAACCTGGGCGATATCGGCCCCCGGTATGACGTCGACAAGGATGTGTGACGGCGTTCCGGCGATGCGGGATGGAAACATCCTCAGGAAAGTTTGATCGGATACAATGAGCGATCCATCCGCAGTGAAACTGCCTCCAAGTTCAAAGCTTTCGGTAGCGCTCATGGTGCGTCCATTGACTTCGAACCTTAAAGGGGTGGCCGGCGAAACGAGAGCCAAAGCCTCCGTATCCGCGCCCCGCGTCGAACGATCGATGAGAACTGTATCAGGCACGGAGAGTGTTGGCAGATCGTTCCTGACCAGGTCACCTGCGAAGCGCTGTGCTTCTACTGGCAGGCCGTAGACGATCATCGTAGCGATGGAGCCGTCGTGCCGTGTCCAGTCGACGTTGCCGAGGTAGAGCGGCGCCGCAGCGGATATGTCTCGATCTGCCAGGGCCTGATACATGACACGTCGGGACAAGGCCGACCCGTCTGTAAGAGTGTTTGCATCGGAGGACGAAATGAAGATGTCGGATCGGAAGGGCGCATACCCGACGGCTACCGTTCCATTCAATGCCCCAAGAATCCCGAGCTGAACCAAGACAAGAACATTGGCAAACGCCACGCCTGCCAGGGCGGCTGTCATGCGCCCACGATTGTGGGTCAGCTGTAGCCAGCCGATCGGCAATCGCCCAAGGAGAAGGGCAAGCAGCCGTGTCACTGAGAGCGTCCTGTCTCGATGCGTCCGGTGACCTCCAGGCCCGTGAGCCCGGACGCACGCGCGGAGGAGTCCGGGTCCAGCGCGACTGTCACTCGGATTATGCGAGCATCCGTGTTTGCGGCCGGATTTGCTGACAATATCGATTGACGCTCAACCTCAAGGCCAATCTTTGTAACCTTGCCCGTAAGTGGTTCCGCCAGGGCGGCGCTGGAAAGAGTGACGTCTTGTTCGGGCGCCACACGCTCGATATCGGTCTGATAGACCTCGAGTTCCGCCTCCATCCGCTCGGTCGTTCCAAGAGAGGCGATGCCGTCCGTTCCGGGGCGTTCTCCCACGCCGACATGAAGGGCCAGAATCCGGCCCGCCTGCGGAGCAAAAACCTGTCCGCGCGAGAGATCACCTTCGGCAGAAGCCAGTTCAGCCCGAGCCACATCAAGCTGCCGCGCGGCAAGTGCCACGTCCGGCTGGGATTCACCACCTTCTTGGCGCGCCAGATGAGCCTCGGCACGATCCAGTTCGCGCGCGGCTTGCACGGCTGCGGCTTCTGCCCGATCGAGTGTCGCTTGGGTCGCCACACCTCGCGAGAACAGGTCGCCTATACGGTTTGCTTCGTTCCTCGCAAGATTGGCTGCCGATGCCGCCCTGTCACGGTCCGCTTTTGCCTCCGCCAGTGCGGCCGAGACCGCAGAGCGCGCCTGATCAAGGGCAGCTTCCTTGGCAGCAACGTTGGCCGTCGCGGCGGCGACAGCCGTCCGGTAATGCTGGAGACTGTCGAGCTCCGCGATGGGCTGGCCTTCGAGAATCTTATCGCCCACACGCACGAGTAAGCGCGAAATGCGCGCATCGCCTGCGCCGTACGGCGCCGCCAATCGGACCACGTCGCCTTCAGGTATTAGCCGCCCCAGTGCGGTAACCGAGGGCGGTGGCGGCGCCGGCGCGGCATCCGGGGGCAATGGGGGTACTGCAATTGGTTTTCCTGTGCCTGCGCCAGGCTCGAGGCCGGTCATGCCAAAGAATGTGCGCAGAAGTGGCGGTTGAAAATACATCCCCACAACCGCACCCGTAAACAGAAAAACCATCAGGAGAGGGACGCGCCATAACTTGAGACGGTGATACAGATCGGTTGGGCGTGACCTCGAGGCAGTCGGGTGCTTTGGGGTCGCCTTGCCGCAATCTGCAAGTGGGAGGGAGGGGTCATCCTGCATGTTTTCGGACACTCTTGGTGTTTGATACTATGCGAAAATTTAGTGTTGCAAGCCGTTGCTTCGTTCAGAATGGCCTTTCGATTGATCCGGTGTAAAACAAGAAGCCTGTTCCGAGCGTGAACAGAATATTACCTGCGACAGCGTGTAAGACGACAGCCATCGGAAACGAGTTTCGAACCTTGTAAGCCCATGCGAAAACCAGTCCGCCGATAAAGGTCATAACCATTACGACTACGTTCCAATACAGCAAATGCGCCATGGAAAAGACCGCGGCGTTGGCGATCAGCGCGGTATCGGATGCCGGAAGTATCGGCGCATAGCGCCGAAAGAACAACGGCCGGAAAACGACTTCCTGGGGCAGGGCCGATACGATGGGGTAGAGCGCCATCACGAGCAGCCAGGCCCATCCATTCATTTGGTAGAGTGCAAACCAACGATCCGGTAGAAACAGCGTTTGAACCAAGACGCACGCCAGTGTCGTGGCGACGGCAAAGCCAGCCACCACGCGCCAGTCTATTTTTCCCCAGCCTTGGGTGAGGTCGCGCCAGTGAAACCCTGGTGTGCGATGAAGAAGGAACATGCCAAGGACGGTTACGCATAGCAACACTGGTAGCATGGCGGATGAAGGCAGAAACACCGCGAGTATGACCGGTGCCAGAATGAAGAGCGAAAGCAATTCAATACATAACCTTCTTTTGGACACGTCTTCTTCAGGCACGAGCCTTTCCTTTCTTCGTCTTAAGCGGTGTGCGGGGAATGTTCAGTGTGACTTTTAGCCCGCCGTGCGGCACTGTTTCTGCCCAGATTTGACCGCCATGTTGTTCGACGGCTTTTCGGGCGATCGCGAGTCCGAGACCATAGCCGCCGCGCGCCGCGACAGCAGTGCCACGTGAGAAAGGGCGAAAAATCCGGTCCAGATCTTCTTTGCGTACGCCGGGCCCCTGGTCCGTAACTTCGATTGTAAGACTCTCGGCGCCGGGGAGGCTGCTTATCTGAACCTCGGATGCATCTGCGGAGTATTTTGTGGCATTCCTGATCACGTTCTCCAAGGCCCTGTAAATCAACTCACCGTCCACATCGGCAAGGAATGCCCCATCAACCTCTGTCGTGACCGAAACCTCGCGAGCCTGAGCTTCGAAAGCTGCATCCGAGAGGATTTCATTCAGTATCTCGATGACATCCAATCTTTGCGTGACCATCGGTATCTCCGATCGGTCTGACAACCTCGCAAGTGTAAGTACTTCGCCGATTAAGGTATCAAGGCGTCCCACTTCGCGGTCGATCCGCTCCAGCATATCATTCAGCTTCGCCGGGTTCTTGCGCAGAATTCCCGTGGCCGCCTGCAATCGAGAAAGCGGGGAGCGTAACTCATGCGAAATGTCGTGAAAAAGTCTTCGTTGCGCGTTTCGATGTTCGTGAAGCCTTTCCGCCGTGCAATCGAAGTTGCTGGCAAGCAAGGCCATCTCGTCTTTCCTGTGCGCCAGTTTTTTGGCGATGCGGACGTTGAACCTACCCTGCGCCAGGGCGCTGAGGCCATCCCGAAGCAGGGCAATAGGACCAACAAGGTTCCGAGCAAGCAGCGCGGCCGCAGCTATGCTGGAAACGAGTATCGCGAGGCCGAGCATCATCGGTGCGAGGTGATATGGCACCAACCATTCAGGAGGATCAACGACGACCCGGTAGCAGATTTCCTGGAAAAGCACGGTGCGGGTCCAGGTCGTGTCCGGGGCATCACAGATTTTCGGGGTCGGTGCTGGGCCAATAAACAGTCCGAGAGGTCGAACATCTTCACTGGCTGCGACAAACTGGTTCGCTGCCTCGGCGCCATTCTTTGAAAGAATGGTCGCAGCGAGATCAAGCGCGATTTCTCGCTTCTGCAGTTCCAATTTGGAGGTCGCCGGCGACGTCTGATAGGCATGCAAAATAAGTGCCATCGCGATAACTGAGCCGACGACAGTAACGATAATGATCGTCAGTGCTTTAAGGAACATACCGCGCATTTTAATCTACCAAAAGTTGATACCCCTGGCCGCGTACGGCCAGGATTGCGGATTGACCGTTGTCGAGAGGCCCAAGCTTTTGTCGAACACTGCTGATATGCACGTCGATACGCCGGTCGAAGGGGGTCAGGGGTTGCCCGAATGCGCGCTTCGATATCTCCTGTTTCGATACAAGTTGGCCTGCGTTGCGAGCCAGCACCTCCAAAAGGCTGAATTCGGTACCAGTCAGATGTAAGGGTTTGTCATCCCATTCCGCGGTCCGATTTTTTGAATGCAACACCAGCCGCCCAGCTCGGATTACTCCCGACGACTTATTACCCGGGTCATGGCGCACTCGACGCAAAATAGCCCTCACCCTGGCAGAAAGCTCACCCGGCGAGCAAGGCTTCGGGACATAGTCATCTGCCCCAAGATTCAGACCCGTGATGCGGTCGACATCGTCTCCGCGTGCAGTCAGCATCAAGATCGGAATCTGACTCTGCATCCGGATTTTTCTCAGTACGTCGAGCCCATTCATCCGCGGCATCATTATGTCGAGCACGATTAGGTCGACCATGTTGCCCACGGCCGCCGCGATGGCGTCACGGCCATCTGCGGTGGTCTTCACGTCATACCCTTCCTCCGTCAGGTATTCGTGAAGCAACCCCGTCAACTCGAGATCATCGTCTGCCAAAAGCACCTTATCCAAGGGGCCACTCCTATTTCGTCCGAGCGTTCAATATCGCATCTGACGACTTATGAATCTGAATTTACCCAACTTTACACTGGCTTGACCGCACTTAACCCAGCACCCGGTAGCGTTCTCGAAATGAGTTCGACGTCGCAAAGAGAAAAGGAATTACGATGCGCAATGAACCGGGAAAGATCGGATCCAACTATCAGGGCGTAACCCTGACGGTTATTGCCATCCTGGCATTCGGGATGGAAGCCGCGCAGGCCCAGGAGGGACAGAGCGGATTCAGCATTGGCGCCGCCGTCGTCGGCGGCAACAGCATTTACAGGGGTGAGGATGATTTCGCGTTGCCGTTGCCACTGCTTCGCTATGACAGCGAGGCATTCTCGATCGGGCTGCCGGATGGCTTGCGTGTCAATCTTTACAGGAACTCCGGCTTTGAGTTGGGGGCGATTGCAACGCCACGGATCTTTGCTCTCGTGGATCCTGACGGGCCTTACCTTCAGGGGATCGACCGCGAGGTCACGGTCGACGTCGGGTTCCAGGCGAGCTACGAGTTCGCACCGGGGACCGAGGTGTTCGCAAGAGCTGTTACGGAGGCCACGGACGAGCATGATGGCAGCGAGATTGAGCTTGCGTTGCGTCGCTCGATCCCCAAGGGGAAAATCATCTTCAACATGGAAGCAGGGGCAACCTGGCAGAGCTCGCAGTTGTCCACCTACATGTATGGTGTTCGCGCGTCCGAGGCAGTAGCTGGTCGTCCGGGCTATGATCCGGGTGACGTGGTCATTCCCCATCTGTCCATCGGCGCGGTCTATCCATTGAGTGCCAGCACGCGGCTCATCGCCGATATCCGTGCAGAATTCCTGCCGGACGAGGTCTCGTCGAGTCCCATCATCTCTGACGATGTCGCGATTGGAGCGGTGCTTGGACTGTCTTACACCTTTTAGGCGATCAGTCAGAGCCCGCTGGAGGGCTTTGGCGCTCGAAGGGTTGCAGTAGGGGGCGTCGCGCCCGGTTCTCCGAATTTTACTCATCTTTACCATGCCTTTACGGAAGTTGAGGCTTGGTGGAGTAAGTTCGGAGGACCATCCTCGTTCTCACATTTGGCCTGAACATGCGGCGTTTTTTCCAATCACCCTATACCTTGTGGCTTATCCTCGCCTTCCCGGCCGGGGCATTCCTTGTCCAGTTGATCCTTGCGAATGGTCGGATTGTGGAGGGGGCGGAGGTCATTCATGTCACGGGAGAACTGTCGGCATGGCTGTTGATCGCGGCGCTCCTTGCCAGCCCCCTGGCACTCATACTGCGTGGTTGGCGAGGGCCAAGATGGATGCTGAAGAACCGCAGGTACCTTGGGGTGGCCTCCTTCGGTTATGGCGCTCTGCACGCTCTGACATATCTTCTTGATCGCCGCGCCTTCACGGATGTTGTCTCCGAGCTTGATCGTTTGGAAATCTGGTCCGGCTGGGTGTCGTTCGCCATATTGCTGCCACTGGCCGTAACCTCGTCGGATTACGTCGTCCGGCGGCTCGGGGCGGTTTGGAAAACGCTTCAGCGTAGCGTCTATGTGGCAGCAGGCTTTACGGCGTTGCATTGGGCATCCTTCGAAGAATGGGGCGGGATTGCCCCTACGGTTTTGTTCTTTGGGCCACTCCTCGCGTTCGAGGGCTACCGCCTGTGGCTCTTGAATTCGCGACCTGTTGGCCGTTTGCACTCTCATGATCGATCCGGGGGGCGATGACGTGCTTCAAATCACCTCGGGTCAATACGGGCTCCACTCGCGGAGACGGCCCCTGCCATATTCGGAGATACTCCAGGGCAGGGGCCACATCGCAAACCATGTGAGGTTAGTTCAACTCCGCAACGGCTGCCTCCGATCGGGAGACCGGGACGGCGAAAGGCGCACTGCTGCCTGCGCCTGGTTCAAGGCCGGTTGCCTCGAAGAAAAGCTTCAGGGGCAAGGGTTGGAAATACATTCCGATCACGGCGCCGGTGAGAACGGCAACAATGAAAGGCGGACGCGGCAGACGGAATGCACGCAGACGCCGGAGCACTCGTTTTGGGGTGGTTTGAACTTCTTCGTTTTCGGTTTTCATTTGGTCGTCTCTTGTTTAATGACCCGTGAGTCATTAAGTGCGCCTGATGGAGGCAACATGCAAGATCAAAGTCAAAAAAACAGAAAGCGACGGCAGCGTCGCAAGGACGCACGGCCGACGGAAATCATCCAGGCGGCCATGGACCTTTGGAAGGAAAGAGGGTTTTCAGCCACGCGACTGGAAGATGTGGCGGCGGGCGCCGGCATCGCCAAGGGTACGATCTACCTCTACTTCCCATCCAAGGAAGCGCTCTTCGAGGCCGCAGTCGAGGAGCGGCTGGTCGCGAACATGCAAAGCGCCGAGCAGGTGGTCGCCTCTTTTGATGGCACGACCGAGGAACTCCTCCTGGGTTTCTTCGACAAGATACGTGGTGAGATGGTGGAGGGAGGTGCCTTCATCTTTCTCAAGGTGCTTTTGTCAGAGGGACATCGTTTCCCTGATCTTGTTTCCAGATACGAGAACACGGTCATGAAGCGGGGTATCGAGACTGTCCGGTGCATACTCAGACGAGGGATCGATCGGGGCGAATTGCGGTCAGAGGCCGCGGAATACGACCCTCTCCTGATCATGGCGCCGGCGATGATGCTCTCGTTGTGGGGCACTGTCTTTCCCGGGATCACCGCACCGGATGCCCACCAAGTCCTTCGTCAGCACGTCGGAATGCTGCTTGCCAGTTTTGGAAAGGAATGAAGATGTTGTTCAATCATCTGGAGCAACCGAAAAAGATCGTAGTCATGACCGGTGCCACCAGTGGCTTCGGGACACACACATTGCGGCTATTGGTAGATGACCCGGATACGACGGTCCTGGTCGGTGCGCGTGGAAAAGACCGAAGCGTGCCGGCTGGTGCGGAAATATTGCCTCTTGACCTGGAATCGCTCGCCAGCGTTCGGGCTTTTGCGCAAGAGGTAAAGAAGCGCATCAGGGAAAGGCGAATTGACATCTGCCTTCTCAACGCAGGTGTTCATGGGTCCAGTGCCGATCAATTCAGTGAAGATGGCTATGGCCGGACTTTCGCGGTTAATCATCTGGCGCACTACTTGCTTGCCCGGCTTCTTTTGCCGCTCATGGCAGATCGTGGGCGTTTGGTCATAACCTCGAGCAACATGCACAACCCGCCATTCAAGTCGATGGCCCCAAAGGGATTGGAAATCCAGGAATGGGCGCATCCAACGCCTGATGGCTCTGGCGTCGGGACCAAGGGTTACTGTGCGTCGAAGCTCTGTAACTTGATGACGGCCTTGACGCTCTCGCGCAGGCCGGAAGTCAAATCGCGGAATATCGACATTATCGCGTTCAATCCGGGTTTGACGGGCGGCGCAGGTGGGAACGACGCCGGCGTTCTCCAGAAGGTCGCAGTAAGGTCTTTGATGTATACGATTTTTCCGCTGATCGGCCTGTTCCGGCCAGAGTTCAACATGAACACTGCCGAGCATTCTGGACGAATGCTTGCAAGAGTCGCGCTTGGATCAATCTCACTGCCTGAAAACAGCGTCTACGTATCGCTGGTCAAAGGCGTACCCACTTTCCCGGCACCTTCCGAGCTTGCGCAGGATGTGGCGGCACAGGAAAGACTCTGGAGTGAGAGCGCAGAGATGGTGGGGCTTGCCCGGAGTAGCACCGTGGCGAAAGAGAACCTGGAGGATACTCGATGAGTTCAGGGAGTAACGAGTTGAAACCCACCAGGTTGGAGTTCAAGGATGAGCCCGGGGCTTCGCGATCCAGGTGGGTGGCTGGTAGTTTGGCGCTGGCGTTGGTCGGTTGGCTGGGTAGCGGATTTATCTTCCCGTCAGAAGACGTCGGCGAGGCGGAAAGTTCTGATGCGATTGAGGCCGTCGCGGTCAAGGTGCGCGATAGCGTGGCCGAGCCGGTAACGAAGACATTTTCAGCCGAGGGGCAGGCCCAGCCGGACAGGCGTGCCACACTTCGCCCCGAGATCGGGGGCGAAGTGGTCAGCCTGTCTGCTTCAAAAGGTGATGTGGTGCAGCCAGGGGACGAAGTCGCACGACTCAGCACGCGTGAGTTGGAGGCGCGCTTGCTTGAAGCGCAGGAGGCGCTCACCAGAACGCGCGAGTCGTTCCAGAGCACCGAGGCCCTGGTAGAGCGGGGTGTCGCAACTGCCAACAGCCTGCGCGATGCGCGGGCGGATCTTGCCGCCGCGGAAGCACAACTGACCCAAGCAGAAGAAGCCTTGGATTCGGCTGTAATCCGAGCACCTTTCCATGGCCGGCTCGACAATCTGGATCTCGAGATCGGGTCGTTTACTTCGGCGGGTGAAGAGGTTGGCGTGGTTCTCGACACCGATCCGCTACGGATCATCATCCAGGTGCCGCAGCAGGCACTTGCTCAGGTTCGGGAAGGACAAGAGGCCGTCGTGACTTTCATCACGGGGGAGAAGCGTGAGGGTCGGATCGAGTATATCAGCCGAGACGCGGCCACCGACACTCGAACCTTTCGGGCTGAGATCGTTGTAGCCAATCCTGAAGGGAAAATCGCGTCAGGCCTGTCGGTTCAGGTGCGCATTCCGACCGATCAGGTAACCGCTCACTTCGTATCGCCGGCCATCTTGTCTCTATCCGAAGATGGACGACTCGGTATCAAGACGGTGGATGGCTCCGATAAGGTCAAGTTCAGTGAGGTCGTCGTCGAGCGTGCGCAACGTGACGGAATCTGGATAAGCGGTTTGCCTGAAGAGGCCCGGATTATCACCATCGGCCAAGGCTTTGTTTCGGAAGGCGAGGTTGTGGATCCAAGGTTGGATGAAGATACCGTCGCGTCCGCTGAAGTGGACGCGCCTGAGGCGCGCCAAACGGAGATCGATTGATGGACAGGCTCATTGATGCAGCTTTCAGCCGGACACGTGTTGTCGTCTTGCTCTTGCTTGGGCTGCTCGCCTTGGGAGCAATCAACTATTCAACGATCCCCAAGGAGAGTTTTCCCGAGGTTCAGATACCGACAGTCTACGTTTCGACATCTCTTGAAGGCATCTCTCCGGAAGATGCAGAGCGGCTTCTGGTAAAGCCGCTGGAAACGGAGCTTGCCGCGCTGATCGGCCTCGATAGCATGACGGGCACCGCATCTGAAGGGCATGCCAGCGTGCAACTGGAGTTTGAGCCGGGATTCGACCCGGACACGGCGCTCGACAAGGTCCGCGAGGCCGTGGATCGGGCATCGGACGAGTTGCCGGAGGACGCAACCGATCCGACGGTGGACGAGGTCAACACGGCCCTGTTTCCGATCCTGACGGCGATCCTGTCAGGCCCTGTGCCTGAGAGGACGCTGAACTCTCTTGCCAATGGCCTGAAAGACAGGCTTGAGGGCCTCGGTGGAGTGCTCGAGGTCGATGTTGCCGGCGAGCGGGTCGAGATGCTTGAGGTGTTGATCGATCCCACGGTATTCGAGACCTACAATCTCTCATTCGATGAACTGACAAATCAGATCAACAGGAACAACCTGCTAATTGCTGCCGGCGCCATTGAAAACGGTGCGGGACGGATGGTCCTGAAAGTACCTGGCCTGGTCGAGGATGTCAGTGACATCATGGAAATGCCTGTGAAGGTCTCGGGCGATACCGTCGTGACATTTTCCGACGTCGCCTCCGTGCGCAATACGTTCGAGGATCCGTCGAGTTTCGCCAGGATAAATGGTCAGCCCGCCTTGGCGCTCGAAGTCACCAAAAGAAGCGGCGCAAACATCATCGAAACCGTCGAGCAGGTCAAAAAATCCGTCGCGGCCGCGCAGGCGGAATGGCCCGACAGCGTTCAGATCAACTACATGCAGGATGAGAGCAAGCAGGTTGAGACCATGCTGGCTGATCTCGAGTCCAATGTTATCGCCGCCGTTCTTCTGGTCATGATCGTCATCGTCTGGGCCCTGGGCATCCGATCTTCGATTCTTGTGGGGCTTGCGATTCCGGGCGCCTTCCTCGCGGGCGTGTCGGGACTTTATTTCATGGGATACACGATGAACATGGTGGTTCTCTTCAGCCTCATCCTCGTGGTGGGGATGCTGGTCGACGGTGCCATTGTTACGGTCGAGTTGGCCGATCGTCTCCTGAATGAAGGCAAGACGGCGAAAGAGGCCTACGCCCGTGCGGCAAAACGTATGGCGTGGCCGATCATCGCCTCAACCGCCACCACGCTCAGCGTTTTCTTTCCCCTGTTGTTCTGGGATTCGACTGTCGGGCAATTCATGATCTTCTTGCCGATCACGGTTATTTTCACACTCTCGGCATCTTTGTTCATGGCACTCGTGTTCATCCCTGTGCTGGGTGGCATCATTGGCAAACGGCAACCGCAGAGCGCCGCACAACAAATGCAGATCGCGGCTGCTGAATACGACGACCCAAGGCAGATGAAAGGCGCCGCCGGCCTGTACGTGCGCGTACTTCAATGGGCTATCCTTCGACCAGGCATGACGGTCATTTTCGCTGTGCTGGCGCTGGTAGCTTCATTTGCGGCCTACGCCCAATTTGGCACCGGCATCTCCTTTTTCCCGGAATCCGAACCCGATTTTGTTCAAGTCGAGGTGCGCGCTCGTGACAATTTCTCGATTTACGAGAAGGATGATCTCGTTGAACAGGTCGAAGAGCGGTTGTTGCAATATGGTGAACTGGCCAGCGTGTATGCCAGAACGGGAGCGGACCGGCAGTCGGACGAAGAAGTAATCGGGACGGTGCAACTTGAGCTCACCGAATGGGATACTCGGCGTCCTGCAGCTGAAATCGTAGAGGAAATCCGATCGGAAATGCAGTCGGTACCCGGTATCGACGTCCAGGTTCAGGTGCAAGCCGGAGGGCCATCACAAGGCAAGCCGATCAACCTGGAGGTTATTTCCACAAGCAGCGAGGCGCGCATAGCCACAATTCAATCTGTTCGGAGCGCCATGGAGCGGATAGGCGGCTTTACAGATATCACGGACACGAGCCCGTTGCCCGGGGTCGAGTGGGAAATTCGGTTGAACCGGTCCGAGGCCGCCCGTTTCGGTGCGGATGTGGCGCTCCTGGGACAGGCCGTTCAGCTTCTGACGCAAGGCATCACAATCGCGGATTATCGTCCTGATTCAGCCGAGGAAGCGGTTGATATCCGAGTTCGTTTCCCGGCTGGTGAAAGGTCCTTGGCCGAGTTAGAGAATCTTCGCGTGCCAACAAATGCCGGTTTGATCCCGATAACGAACTTTGTCAGCTTCGCTCCGGCCCCTCGGAGCGGGACGATTAAGCGAATTGATCAGCGGCGCGTTACGAACCTTTCTGCAGATGTGTCGCCGGGACTTTTGGTCAACGACCAGATTGTAGCCCTTCGCACAGCCATCGCGGGTATGGATTTGCCGGACAACGTCTCGTGGTCCTTTACTGGCGAAGCGGAGGACCAAGCGGATGCAATGGTTTTTCTTGGCAGTGCTTTCGTTGCGTCTATCGGCCTGATGCTGGTCGTGCTCCTGGTCCAGTTCAACAGCTTTTATCAGGCGTTCACGATCATGGCCGCCATTGTCTTTTCCATCGCCGGTGTTCTGATCGGGTTGATATTGACCGGGCGTCCATTCGGCGTTGTCATGGGGGGCATCGGGGTCATTGCCCTGGCAGGGATCGTGGTGAACAACAACATCGTCCTCATTGATACGTATAACGAGCTGAAGAAATCAGGGATGTCCCCGCTGGAGGCCGCCATGCGCACAGGGGCGCAAAGGTTGCGTCCCGTGATCCTTACCTCCGGAACGACGGCGCTTGGATTGGCACCGATGGTCATCGGCGTTAGCGTAGATTTCTTCCGGCGCGAGATTGTCTACGGCGCACCTTCCGGCCAGATGTGGATCGAGTTGAGTTCCACGATCGCCGGAGGGCTGATGTTCGCTACCATCCTGACACTTGTCGTGACACCGGCAATGCTGATGTTGGGCGAAAAGCGTGCGGACAGAGGGAAAGCGGCGCCCGAGTGGAATGCTGACCCTGCATTAATGCCTGGGTAGGAAGCGAATGAGACAGTCTGACCAACTGCTTGCCGGGATCCGCACCGCCATGCCAACGTAAGTTCATGATCACAACGGACTGAAAGTTGAATCTTGGCCCGGACTTTTCCACGCAAACACTCGCATTGGGGGATGTTCATGTACAAGCCGATACACTGTCCGAACTACTTGAATACATCGAATCTTTGCCGCGGACTCGGCGCACTCGCGAGAAAATTTTTCTCGGCGACCTCGTGGACCGCGGACCGGACTCTGGACTTGCGTAGGACCGGGAGCGTACGTGATCACTGTGATCCATGAGCCTGGGCGGTTTCGATCTTGAAAGCGGGCATATAGCTATAGGCAACAAAACGAAATTAGAAATGCGACATTTTTTTAGTGGCAGAAGCCATCAAGGGGCAGGGGCCAGCCCTTTGCTTTCCATGGTGTAAACAAACGCACATGAAGCCCGAAGCGTAGTGTCCGCTCCGAGCCTTTCCCAACCGCGTCGCGCCGGAGCAATTTTGCATACCCAAGCGGTTCCTCCTTATGTGATCACTGCACTATCCCTCGAAACGCCGTGTTTCACCAGGATGTCCCCGACACGTCCGGAGCGAGCCGCGGACCTGACGAAGCCTCGCAACAGTTCGGAAGCTTGTGGGCGACCGACGGGTACGCCCATCCCTTGCCGAATGGTCATGAATGGGGGGGATAATACACGGCTGCCCGGTCGCTTTGCCGCTTCGTCCGCCATGACCGACCCAATGCCAGCCACTGCCGAAACTTCATTTCGATCAAGGGCGGCGAGCATCGCGTGAATGTCCTCGTAGTATTGTACGCAGTCGGCTCCAGCCTGGCGGGCGAGGGTAAGGCTATATGCGCTGCCGGTCACGGAACCAACCGGAACTCGCGAGGCAACCAACTCGTCCGAGGATTCGGCCACGCAGTGAGGTCCGGCCAGATAGCAGCCTTCAATCTGAACGTATGGATCAGAAAAATCTATCGTTTCTGATCTTTTCGGGTCGACGGCAAGAAAGCAGACATCCCAAAGCCCGTCCGCAGCGGTGGAGGACACATCCACGGCGCGCTCCATCTCGACGAAGGTCAAGTCGACGCCCAATTCGGCTGCCAGCGAGCGAGCGAGATCCACGGTGATCCCGCAAGGTTGGCCGGCTTCGCTCCGCCCAACTAAAACCCTGTTTCCGAAGTTCAGAGCCGCCCTCAAATTTCCCCTGGGGCAAAACTCTTTGATGCTGCCGATCGATGCACTCATTGCAATTAAATCCTTCGGTTGAACCCACTGAAAATCTCAAGGGCGATTGTTCCTCGTGCCTAACTCACCGTCTTTGGTCACGTTTGCGTGTAGGTTGAAGAGTTTTTTCAACCACCAAAGACGACATGCCCTCATTACTATGCACATTGCACTTTTGCGCTAAAAGATGCAATGTGCGATCAGGACGTGATTCTGCACGCTCTAAGCATTCAAGGGAGGAAGCTCAATGTTCATCAAGCCGATGCGCGTCGCCGCGGTGACCGCTCTCGCAATCGTCGCGACAACACCGTTCGCGTTTGCCCAGGATTTTCAGCCAGAGAGTCCGGAGTGTATCGCTCCGGCCAACCCCGGTGGTGGCTGGGACTTCATCTGCAGGACAACTGCGAAGTATCTCTTCGATCTCGGGCTGATCGAAGACTCGATGCAAGTCACCAACATGACCGGCGGTGGCGGTGGCGTTGCGTTCGCTCATACCGTCAAGGAGCGGAATGACGACGACAATCTGATCGTTGCGGCCTCCATGTCGACGAGCGCGCGGATTGCCCAGGGCGTCTTTGAAGGCGCAACCAAGGAAGACGTCCACTGGCTTGCGACCTTTGGAGCGGAGTACGGTGCCATTGCAGTGGCTGAGGATTCGGAAATCGAGTCGCTCACTCAGCTCATGGAGATGATCAAAGAGGAGCCAAGGTCCATCGCCATCGCTGGCGGCTCGTCGGTGGGCAGCTACGACCATATCAAGCCGATGCTTGTCGCGCAGGAAGCTGGCATGGAAGACGTTACCCAGATGAAGTATGTTTCCTTTTCGGGTGGCGGAGAAGCAGTGACGGGTCTTCTCTCTGGTTCGGTGCAGGCGCTTTCGGGCGATCTGTCAGAGATGCTGGGTTTCATTGAATCCGGTGACATTCGTCTTCTCGCCATCTTGGCGCCTGAGCGTCTTGAAGCCTTCCCGGACGTTCCCACCGCCAGGGAAGAAGGTTACGACGTCGTGGGCGCCAACTGGCGCGGTTTCTACATGCCGGCCGGTGCGTCCGATGAGGCGAAGGAATTTTGGTCGAATGCGCTGCAGACAATGGTCGAGGACGAAGGCTTCCAGGCCGACTTGAAGGAAGCTTCGATCGAACGGTTCAACAACTTCGGCGCCGATATGGACGCGTTTGCTGCCCAGAAGATCGAGGAAGTTCGGACGTTGTCTGAGGAAATCGGCATCATTCAGTGACGTAGGTCACCTGGGCCGCCCCAGTCAGCTGGGGCGGTCGATTCTCTTGTCATTTGGGAGGAAACCATGAGCGACCGTCTCTTCGGCGTTTTCGGGTTGGCGCTTGGCGCATTCTACATCTGGGCTGCGTCTATCATTCCAGACAGCTTCATGACTGATGTCGTGGGTCCGCGCGCTTTTCCGTACATTGTCGGCGCCGTCATCTTAATCTGTTCTTTCGTGTTCGTCATTAAGCCGGACAGCGAACCAGATTGGCCAAGTCTGCACGGCTTTGCCGAGATTGTATTCGCTGGCGCGGTGATGCTGCTCTACGGCTGGGCCTTGCCCGAACTCGGCTTTCTCATTTCGACCATATTCGCCACGGCATACCTCACCTGGCGACTCGGAACCCATCCGCTTTGGTCGCTCGTTGTAGGCGTGCTCACGTCCGTAGGAATCTACATCGTTTTCAAACTGATCCTCGGCCTGTCGCTGGCCAGCGGTCTCTTGGGGCTCTGAGGGGGTTACAATGGAAACTCTATCCAATCTGGCCGACGGCTTCGCTATCGCGTTGACCTGGCAGAACCTGCTTCTCGCACTGATCGGCTGCTTCCTTGGCACGCTGATGGGCGCGCTTCCCGGTCTCGGACCCGCGAACGGCGTCGCGATCTTGATCCCCATCGCCTTCTCGATGGGGCTCGGACCGACGCCTGCGCTGATCCTTCTCACATCGGTATATTACGGAGCGATGTATGGCGGGAGGATCTCCTCGATCCTGCTCAACATTCCTGGCGACGAACCGGCTATGATGACGTGTCTTGACGGTTACCCGATGGCGCAAAAAGGCCAGGCGGGCGAAGCACTGACCTTGTCCGGGGTAGCTTCGTTTGTTGGCGCGTTCTTTGCGACTTGGGGGCTGGTTCTGTTGGCGCCGCAGCTTGTCAAGATTGCTTTGCTGTTCGGACCGGCAGAATACTTCGTGCTCTTCACGTTGGCTTTCGCAACGCTGGGGGGCATTTCGTCGACGAACCAGGCAAAGTCGGCTTTCGCCGCCGCCCTCGGCCTCGGCATCGCGATGATCGGCGCCGACAGCCAGACCGGATCTCAGCGGTTCACGTTCGGCGAGATCCACCTCTATGACGGAATCGACTTCCTGATCGCCATCGTTGGGCTCTTCGCCTTGTCGGAAGTTTTTATTTTCCTCGAACATCACCGCGGCGGCGCGGTTGGTAAGAGCGGAGCCATGAAGATTGGCAAGCTGTTGCCTGACCTTTCGATGCTGAAACGCTGCATCCCGACAATGGGTCGTGGTACGATCATCGGTTTCATCTCTGGGGTCCTGCCAGGGGCCGGAGCTTCGCTTGGCTCGTTTCTCGCCTACTCGGTCGAGCGATCCACGGTCGACAACAAGAACGAGACCTTCGGAAAGGGTGACCCGCGCGGTGTGGCTGCACCTGAAGCGGGTAACAACGCAGCATCAGGTGGAGCGCTCGTGCCAATGCTGGCGCTCGGAGTTCCCGGCTCCGGAACCACTGCGGTGCTACTCGCAGTGCTGCTTCAGCTCAACATCACTCCGGGACCTCTGCTGTTTCAGCAGAATCCTGATGTAGTGTGGGGTCTGATCGCAGCGCTCTTCATCGGAAACTTCATGCTGCTTGCATTGAACATTCCGATGGTAGGATTATTCACCCGTGTGTTGATGGTGCCGACGCGCATTCTGATGCCGGTGGTCGCAATGATCTCATTCGTTGGCATCTACTCGATCACGAACTCGACATTCGACGTCATGCTCATGGTGGGCTTCGGTATCGTCGGTTGGGTGCTGCGCAAGCTCGATGTGCCGATGGTGCCGATCATCCTTGGCATCCTTCTTGGAAACGAGATGGAGGTGAATATGCGCCGCGCGATGACGATCTCCGACGGTGATTGGAGCATTTTCTTCGGGAGCCCGCTGGCCATCATCCTCTGGATCATCGCCATCACCGGTTTCGTCCTGCCGATATTCCTCGGGCGCCGCATGAGGAAGCGCATGGAAGCGAACCGGCCCGAAGAAGAGGCCAAAATCGGCGACTGAACCTCTTAAAATTCCGTGGCCCCGACCTTGTGGGTTGGGGCCACGCTTGTAACGGACCGAGCCGACTGCCCATCGACGCCAAGAAATCGGTGTAACGCTTGGCAGCCCGTTTCGACCCCGGCGGCCCGATCCACACGTCCTAAACAGTTACTGAGACCCCGCAGACAAGATGACCAACACCAAGACTCAAATTTTTAGGGGTTTGACATTCCTCGGTGCCGTATGCGGGGGAGCCATACTTGCGCGGATCGGCGTCCCGCTTGGCTGGCTGGTGGGCGCCATGCTGGTCATTGTGGCAGCGAGCTTGACGCACGTACCGGTATTCCAGCCGAAGCCTGTCATGCCTTACGTGCGCGGGGCAGTTGGAGCCATGCTCGGCGCCTCCATTCCTGCTGGGCTCTTCGGCTCGCTGTCGGCTTGGTGGCCTTCGCTCTTGATCATGTTCGCGCTGATGCTGACCGGGCTCGTAATAAATTTCTTGATCCTACGCCGCATGTTCTCGGTTCGGCCGGTAGATGCAGCACTCTGCGCGATGCCCGGTGGCATCACGGAAATGATCGTATTCGGCGAAAGCGCGGGCGGGGACGCGCGCCGGGTGGCCATTACACATGCACTTCGCATCGCGTTGTCGATCCTGGCGATACCGATCCTCGCCGCCGGTCTTTTTCATGTCAGCGTCAGCAAAGGCACCGGTGACGTGGCGGTTTCCATGAGCGCAGCCGACTGGTTTTGGTTTGGTGCCTGCATGATGTCGGGCGTGCTCGCCGATCGCTACAGCCGCATACCTGCCGGGTTTGTTATTGTGCCGATGGCATTGAGCGCAGGGCTGCATCTCGGCGGCGTGTCAGACTTTGGCATCCCGCCATCGGTCTCGATCGCCGTACAGGTGCTGATCGGCATCAACGTCGGATCCCGGTTCCTCGGGTTCACGCTGCGCGAACTCACCCAGGTCGCGCTCTCGGCATTAACGATCGTCAGCGTTCAGTTGGTGCTCGCCATCATCGCGGCCACCACGATGGCAACCACGGGGCGGTGGGACCCGCTGGCATTGCTGCTTGCCTATGCGCCGGGTGGCCTCGCCGAGATGTCGCTGATCGCCATCGGCATGGGCCGTGAAGTCGCGTTCGTGGCCTGCCATCACATCATGCGTGTGCTGACGTCTCTTTTCCTTGCACCGCCTGCGCTGAAAAGACTTACCAGGATGTCCCCATGAACCAGACGAAATCCCTCAATTTCAACGGCCAGACCTGGCATGTGACCGACTTACCCGCCCTTTTCGGGGCGCGGCTCGAACGCCTCCCCCATGTGATACGCCTGCTTGCCGAGAACCATATACGCGCCACGGGAGAAAGTACGGAGCTGATCGAAGCGCTGGACAGCTGGATGGATGGCCGGTCCACAGAGTTCGAATTCGTTTTCCATCCTAATCGTCTCCTGATGCACGACACGACCTGCACACCGGCTCTGGCGGATATTGCGGGGCTGCGCGACGTTTTGGCCGATGCAGGATGTGATCCGTCGGTCCTGACGCCAGATCTGCCAGTGGAAGTGTCGGTGGATCATTCAGTTGCCGTCGATCTCTACGCGCACCCCGATGCCCTCGCGCGGAATACAAGCGCTGAAATTGCCCGAAACGCGGAGCGCTACAGTTTCATGAAGTGGGCCGCCGGCGTGATGAAGACCCTGAACGTCAATCCTCCCGGCACGGGAATCATGCACACGATCAACCTCGAGCAACTTGCCACACTGATCGTCACCGAGGACGATCGCGCGCATCCAGACATGATGATCGGTACCGACAGCCACACCCCCATGGTCAACGGCATCGGCGTTCTCGCTTGGGGGGTCGGCGGCCTCGAGGCGGAAAGCGCCATGTTCGGGCAACCCTTGTCGCTCGCCTTTCCAGAAGTGGTGGGGGTGCGTCTCACAGGAGCTTTGCGGCCCGGCACCCTGGCCACCGATCTTGCTTTGGAAGTCACGCACCGGCTCCGCGAGATCGGAGTGACCGGCAGCTTTGTCGAGTTCTATGGTCCAGGGGTCACGACGCTTTCGGCCGATGACAGGGCAGTTGTGGCCAACATGGCACCGGAATATGGCGCATCTACGGGCTTCTTCCCGGCAGATGCCGAATGCGTTTCCTATCTGCGACGCACTGGACGCCCCGAAGCCTTACTCGCGAAAATCGCCCCCGTTCTGCGGGCGCAGCGGCTGTGGTTCGAGCCGGGAGACACTCCGCATTTCGACCGCGAGATCGTGATCGCTCTGGACCGGTTGACGCCCCTGATCGCGGGACCTCGGCGTCCGCAGGATCGGCAATCAGCGACGGAGGCCGAGGCAGCTATCGTTGGCGCCGTCGGTCGTAACCTTGTGCCCGGCGAGGGTGTCCCAGACGGGGCAATCGGGATCGCCGCGATCACGAGCTGCACAAACACGTCCTCGCCGAGACTGCTTATCGCGGCTGGGCTGCTGGCTCAGAAAGCGCAGATGCGCGGACTGACACCACCCGATTGGGTCAAGACCTCGCTCGCACCGGGATCTCCCTCCGCAGCGGACATGCTGACCCGCGCCGGACTTATGGATGCGCTGGACGCGATCGGGTTTGGCATCGTCGGATACGGCTGCACCACCTGCATAGGCAATTCCGGCCCCCTTCCCGAACGGATCGAGGCCGCGCTCGCGGAGGATAAGGCGATTACTGCCGTTCTCTCCGGGAACCGGAATTTCCCGGGACGCGTCCACCCTAAGCTCGACCTCGGCTTTCTCGCATCGCCGCCGCTGGTTATCGCGTTTGCGCTCAAGGGACGCGTCCAGGGCGATATTCTGACCGATCCAATCGGCATAGATCCTTCAGGGGCGCCAGTCCACCTATCCGACCTTTGGCCGTCGGAGGCTGAAATCGACGCGGCGCTCGAACGCGCGATCGCACCGGCAGACGTGACATCCGCCTTCGTCGAGGCTCGAAGCAATCCCGATTGGGCCGCGCTGCCGACGCCCGACTGCGAGTGCTTCCCCTGGGATCCGGATTCACGCAATTTGCGACGTCCCGCTTTCGTTTCCCGCGATGCGGTCTCGCGGCTCGGTCACTACCAGGCGACCCCGCTGATGGTTCTTGGCGACGACATGACGACCGATCACATATCGCCTGCGGGGGCGATTGCTCCGGACAGCCCGGCTGGCGAATGGCTGATCGAGCGTGGCGGCGATCCCTGCAATCTCAACGTTTATGCCTCCTACAGGGGGAATTGGGAGGTGATGCTTCGCGGACTGTTCACCAACAAGAGCGCCGTGAACCACTTGGCGCCAGACCTTCCACCAGCCATGACCGTTTTGCCGGGCGGGACTCGAATGAAGGTTTTCGAAGCGGCCGACGCTTTGCATCGCGAGGGTCGTTCGACAATCCTCCTGGCAGGCCACCGATACGGCATGGGATCGAGTCGCGACTGGGCGGCGAAAGGGGCAGCCCTCCTGGGGTTGCGGGCGGTCGTTGCACGTAGTTTCGAACGCATCCATCGTTCCAACCTGATTGGGATGGGTATTCTTCCCATCGAGTTGACTGGCGGCTTCATCCCCGCCGAAGCGGAGATCACCGCAGACGACTTGTTCGAAATCGAGGTGACGGGCCCGAACCTTCGGCCGCGCCAGGAAGTCGTGATCGCATGGTATCGCGCCACCGGTGAGAGCCAGAAAGTTCTGGCTCGTGTGGCGGTCGATACGCTTCAGGAAGTTGAGTTGCTCAAAACCGGCGGAGTTTTGAAGGCCATTCTCGACCGCCTGCTTCCAGAAGACTGAGACTGTATAACATCCTCCAGGGAGTTCACCTCAAGCCGTCCATCTACCAGCTTCATCGGAAACGCGGATCAATTGCATCTTGCTGCTCATCGCACCGGAAAGGTGTTTCTTCATCGCGAATGAGGCCTCCAGAATCTCTCCTCGCGCCAAGAGGTCGAGGATCGCAAGATGCTGTGTCGACTGCTCAATGAACCGCTCAGGCGTCGATGCCGCGCTGTACTCCAGCAGCCTTCTCATCTGGTTCACGCGCACCAGAGCCATATGGAAATATGGATTGTTAGCAAACTTAATCAGCTCTTCATGGAATTGCGCGCCATTGCTGAGCAGTCGCTCCACCGGCAGATGTTCGATGTCGTGGTCGAGCATGCGTTTCTGGGTCGCACGCAGCTCCTCCAACTTGTCGCGCGAGACCTCGTATTCTGGAAGTAGCATTGCCGCCGGCTCGATCGACATGCGAAACTGATAGATCTGTTGAAAGGCCCGTGGCGACTTGGCGACGTTCAGAAAACGCCAACCATAGCCCGCCTTCCTCTCCGCCCAACCTTCCCGCACGGCGCGGGTCAGGATCTCCTGGACCTGCGCCTTCGTGGCCTTGTAAGTTTCCCTCAAAAACTGTTCCGTCACTTCTTCTGGTAGCACATCGTTACGCCAATCGTTGGCAATGCGATGATAGGGGCTGCGCTGTTCCGAAAGGAGTGCTGGGGGGACGGATGTCTTCTCCTGGTCCGCCGACTGCGACACGTAAAAGCCCCGGTTCGGCATCTTTTGAACCAAGCCAGCCTCGTTGAGGATCAGCAATGCCTCGCGGATTGGCGACCGTGAAACGCCGAAGGTATCGGCCAGAGCTTGCGCGCGCAGATGATCTCCGGGAGCGAAATCCTTCGAGGCAATCTTGACCGAGATGTCGTGCGCGATCCGCTCTGCCAACTGGCTCTTTTTCATGATTTGATCCACCGGCTACTCCGTGCAATATTCTGACCTTTATTGCGACAAAGTGCAATCCACGTTTGATTGCTTACGATCTGGCATAGTGATGCCGACTGCGATATTATTCGGGACACACGGAGGATCAATGAGTTGATCAAAATCATACAGACGTTTCCGATACCTTCAAACTGGAAGCCCTCGAGCGGTAAAGACGGCGGAAAGAAAAAATAGAAGTTACCCGACCAAGTTTTGGGCCTCCACGCAGACTATCCTGGCCCGAAAATGGTTGCCCCGAAGCTTTCCATCTCCAACGAAATCAGCGCTGCGGATGTAACGCAGGCTCTGGGATCGGAAGCATCGATCTGGGAATTCAGAAACAGCTCGCTCGGCGCCGGAACCGTCCGGCACGACGACGATATTCGGCGGTTCAGGGAGTTTGCCTGGCGCACCTTCGACAAAATCCAGAACGAGTATGGCAGAGATGTAGATCTGTCTCTCTGTCCAATCAAGCTGGTGTCATGCTCCGGGGAAATTGTTCGGGTAAGTCTACGCACATCACGATTGCATTAACGAACTGAAAAAACATCATTTCCAAATGGCGCGACCCACTCTCGGGGGAGGCGTGAGTGGCTTGAAAACCTTGTCGCAGGTTCAAAAACGTAACTCACCCGTTTTGCCCCATGAAACGGACCTGCCACTCCATGCGTTCGTCATCGGTGATCTTTCGGAATATCACATCCGGAACCTCGAACACATGGTCTTGAGGCAAGGCGTACAATGCTGCCGCAACATCGTCGGGCCAGCTGTCATCTTCTGTCTTCAGAACTTTGAACAGACGACCAGAGGCTTCGGGTATGAAGGGTGACGAGATCACTGCGTAAAGCCGGATGAGATTGAGTGCGACACTGATCTGTGTAGCTGCTTTCTCCGGATCAATCTTGAAGGTCGACCATGGCGCGGCCGCCTGGAGATATTCATTACCCAGCATCCAAGCCGCCCGTAATGCGCCGGCTGCCTTGCGTATCTCATATTCCTCCATACGAGTCTCGTATTCTCGAATTCTTTGCGTGAGGTCGGAGATCAGCTTAACTTCCTGTTCGCCCATGTCACTGCGCTTGGGCACAACTTCACCGAATTTCGACCGGCAGAACTTGGTCACGCGGGAAACAAAATTACCAAGAACATCAGCGAGATCCTTGTTCACGGAAACCTGGAAGTTTTCCCAGGTAAACTCGGCGTCAGAGTTTTCGGGTGCGTGAGAGAGCAGCCACCAGCGCCAGTAGTCAGCGGGAAGAATCTCCAACGCCTGGTCCATGAAGACACCACGCCCGCGGGAAGTGCTGAACTGACCGCCATCGTAGTTCAGGTAGTTGAACGACTTGATGTAATCGACAAGCTTCCAAGGCTCGCCGGATCCTTGAATTGTGGAGGGGAAAGTAAGGGTGTGGAAGGGGACGTTGTCCTTGCCCATGAACTGGGTGTAGGTGACGTCATCTGCGCCCCTGTCAGTACGCCACCAGCGCGCCCAGTCATCGCCCTTTCCAGCATCGACCCACTCCTGCGCGCAAGCGATGTATTCGATCGGTGCATCGAACCAGACGTAGAAGACCTTATCTTCCATGCCCGGCCAGTCTTCGTCACCGCGCCGGATAGGAATGCCCCAGTCAAGGTCACGGCTGATGCCACGGTCCTGCAACCCGTCACCGTCATGTAGCCATTTCTTTGCAATTGACGTAGTAAGAACCGGCCAGTCGACCTTGCTGTCGATCCAAGACTCGATTTCGTCCTTAATCTGACTCTGGCAAAGATAGAGGTGTTTGGTTTCTCGCATCTCAAGATCGGTGGAGCCCGATATCACGGATCGGGGACTGATCAGGTCCACAGGGTCGAGTTGCTTGGTGCAATTGTCGCACTGATCGCCACGGGCATCCTGGAAACCGCATTCAGGGCATGTACCCTCGATGTATCGGTCTGGGAGGTAGCGGCCATCGACGGCGGAATACATCTGTTTTTCCGAGACTTCTCGGATCAGTCCGCGTTCCGCCAGCACACCGGCAAAATGCTGGGTGAGCTTGTGGTTTTGCGGATTGGAGGACCGACCGAAGTGATCGAAGCTGAGATGGAATCCCCTGGCAAGTCGTGCCTGCGTTTCGTGCATCTCTGCGCAATAATCAGCCACAGGCATGCCGGCCTTTGCTGCGGCCAGTTCGGCGGGAGTGCCGTGCTCATCCGTGGCGCAGAGAAAGAGCACTTCGTGTCCTCGCGCTCGCTGGTAGCGGGCAAAAAGATCGGCTGGTAACTGGCTGCCCACGAGGTTCCCAAGATGCTTGACGCCGTTGATATAGGGAATAGCCGAAGTGATCAGATGCCGTGCCATCATTGTCATTCGCACGATTGTCGCTGCACATGCAAGATGGCTTCCGGTTCTTGTTGAGGGACAGCTTGATGGTCTCGCCGCACCCACCGGGACAGTGGAAACTGGCCCATTTTGTCAACGCCATCGCGCACGATTGTCATGTCTCCAGTCACGATCTGATCCGGCCTCGGGGGTGTGGGTGTTACCCTGTCAACCGGGGCGCGTCGCGGAATGATACGGAAGAGCTCGAGGCTCTTCCGCAGAATGTCGATCATCAGCCACTAATCCGATAGGATCCGGGAACGGGTCGACGTCGCCGAGCGCCCAGGTTTCCTCGCTGCCACAGATTGGGCAGTCCGACCGGGGCTGCGCCGCCTGCGAACGCTCGAAGCCCTTGTCGAGCTTGCGATAGCGTTGCCATGCCCATCCACCGCCGCCGCGGAAGTCGACGAGACCGGCAAGAAGTTCGTTCACTACCATGGTGTCTTATCGCCGCTACCGTGCCGAGGTTGTTTCGTGGACAATTCCAGAAGATCGCGATCACGACTATCAAAGCTTTCTGTTCTAAAGCGGTATCATGCTGCGTCGCGATAATGGTGACTCGACATTTAATTGGCGAAACGCCACCTTTCGGCTCAGGAGATGCGAAATGGCCAAGTTTGTGAAATTACCTGATGATGCCCGCGCTGTTTCCAGAGACGGTCGCTTGCCGAACAGATGATGCATTGAGCGCGGATCGGTCGTGCCATCGAGAGATCCGGCAGTTTCGATCATACCAAAGTCTCGCGTGCACTTGCGGGCGATCTTGAAATGGGCATGCTGACCGCTGAAGAAAAAGCAGTTTGGTCGGAGGCATTCCTGGAGAAGATGTCGAACCCCGGCCTTGAGGAAGAGGCGTTCTTCACCGATCTGCGTACGAACGGAGCTGCGGTAGGCCTTGAGGTTCCGGGAACATTGTCCAAGTAAAATAAAAATTTCCGATACCTTCAAACTGGAAGCCCTCTGGCGATAAGGATGGCAAGAAGAAACAGAGATTTCCCGATCAAGCAATTAAGCTTCTATGAAGACTGTGGAGGCCCGTGCGGTATCGTCAAATCTTACCGCATCGCGCCGAGGCGCATGCCAAGCAAATGCCACCCGGCGCTTGAGATCAGCGAGATCTAATTCGGCGTGTCCGGCGTCTTCTCGGACGAATGCTGGCGCGATTGTTCGGTATTTGCTCCCGCCAGAACACATAAAGGCCAGAACTCAGGATGATTCCGATCCCGAGCCAGGTCAGCCCGTTCGGGAAGTCCGCAAACACAACGTAGCCCATGGCCGTTGCACCGATGATTTCGAGATACTGGAACGGGGCCAGCATACCCGCTTCGGCCTGACGGAAGGCTTCGGCAATCAGGATGAAGCTGGCGGCGGCGAGACCGCCCGACGCCAGGATTGCACCCCATGCCCAGCCTGGCAGGTTGGCAAAGGACGGCTCGAGGTGCCCCGCCGCCCCGAGGCCCAGAGAGATCCCGACGAGGCCCAGGCACGCATAGAAGGTAGCGCCGCACTGGACTGTCAGGCTCGACCGGATCCCAGAGGCTTTGCGCAGAACGATCATGTTCAGCGCATAGCACAGAGCTGCCAGCAACGGCAGGAAGGCCGCTGGGCCAAAACTTCCGCCGGGCCGGATGATGATCAGCACTCCGAACAATCCAACAAGGACGGCAATCATGCGGCGCGGTCCGACCCGTTCGCCAAGCAACGGCCCGACAAGCGCCGTCAGGATCAGCGGCTCGACGAAGAAGATCGCGATGGCCGTGGCGATCGGCATGAGTGAGAACGCCCAGATCAGACTGGTCAGGGTGACCATGACCAGAGCACCCGAAAGAGCGACGATCGGTGAGAACATCGGCCCACGCAGACGATGACGCAGCACAATCGCGATAGGGGCCAGGCACAGGGCCTGGGCCAGCAAGCGGGCGGTGGTCACCTCGATTGCGGAGAGATGGCCAGTCAGGATCTTGGCGAATGTATCCCCAATAGGAAGAAGCAGCATTGCCGCCGCCATGCATATCATTCCGGTCACCGCGCTTTTCTCAAAGAGCGCCGGACGACGGGGCGTGGTCACATCAAAGGTCATGGTCATCACTCCAATAGCAAAGCGCCCGAAGGTTTCGGGCGAGTGATGTCCGGGCGTTCAGGACAAGATTTCAGTCTCAGGATAGATGCGTATCGGAAAGCGACGCCATCGCAGCACGCACACCGATGCAATAAGGGATGGACCGTCCACTGGTCAAGGATGTCAACGAAGACATCCCTCGTGGTTCAAGGAGATGAGATAAGTCACGTTTCCTGGCTCTTTGATCATCTGCGAGGTTGGGACTGCTCTCGGGCTTACCGGTGCATCGCCTGGAGCTCGCGAACGCCAAGATCGGGATCCATCATGTCAGCCTCCGTCAGTGTCAGGATCGACAAGGATTTATTGGTTTCGATCCGCCGCGTTCCTATTAGCAGGTGCAACCGGACGTGCTTCGCGCCGATTTTGCCAGCAAGGTGCTTGGCCGGTTCGCGGCCGGTGATTTCCGGCATCTCTCTGTGTTCGGCCTCGCCCCGATCCCCCTTCTGATGGAGCTGGGGCGGCTGCTATCCGATATCTCGGTGGCCGATGTCTACGAGTTGCAAAGGGAACCCGTTCAGTGGTCCTGGCCGGAGGATCGGCAAGAGATCCATTTTACACGACACAAGGGAGTTCCTGGCCCGAAAAAGGTTGCCTTGAAGCTTTCCATTACCAACGAGGTTAGCGATGCGGATGTGACGCAGGCTCTTGGCGCGGATGTATCGATCTGGGAGATAAGCAGCAATATACATTGCGCGGGCATCATTCGGCACAAGGACGATCTTCGGCGGTTCAGAGAGATTGCCAGGCGCACCTTCGACGAAATCCAGAACGAGTATGGGAGAGATGTCGATCTGTCTGTCTTTCCGGGTACACCGTTGTCATGCTCCGTGGAATTTGGGCGGGTGTGGCAACCAAAGGCGCAGCCGTGCTTTGATGTCTACGACAAGGCCAGCGGGGAGGGTTTCGTGCAACGACTTCGTATCGGTCCATAGAAGCGTTGGCAGCTGCCAACGGGCCAAGTCGAGACGCGCGTCATATTCTCGCCAACCATTCATTTGGGGATGGTGCTACAACACAACAACGTCCTCTCTAACGAAGGCTTACGATACTTTACTTGCGGAAGCTAACGGTTATATCTCTCATTTGGAGGTGGCCATGCAGTTTATGACTCTGATCTCGCATCCGAAAAAGGATGGCGAGACCGCCCTCACCAGCGGAACCAAGAAAGATCTAAGCCTGATCGACGAGGCCTTGGCGAGCGAAGGCAAGAGAGCGCTGGCCGAGGCCGCGCTTCACGTTGCGGCGCGCATGATTGAACAGGCCGACGAGCTCGGGAGTGAAGAAAGTCCGCTGAGTAAGCGTGAAAGAATGGCGCTCGGACGCGCGGGGGTCGACATGGTAGACACCATGTCTGATGCGGAGTTTTACAGGTCGGATCCTGTGCTGCAGGGGATGGGTGGCAAGGCTATTTTAACGATAAATGCCATCCCGCTTGCCGAAGCGGCCCGGCGCATGAAGGTCAGTGATGCCCGCCTGCGGCAGCGTATTTCGGCCGGCTCGCTGATGGCCATTCCTCGGCCCCATGGACGAGGTTGGCTCATTCCGGTATTTCAATTCACGGATACCGGAGAAATACCGCATCTCGGTCGCACTCTTCTGGCCGCTGGTCGCCAGGTCTCCGCGCAGGCCATGCATAGGTTTTTCAGAACTCCGCGTGAAGATCTCGATGGGTTTTCGCCTCGGGATTGGCTCATCGAAGGCCATGATCCAGCTATCATTGAGAGCATCCTCAGCAGCCTCTGACCGAGAGCACTCTGTTCATGGACCATTTGCCACGTTCTCCTGGTACGTCTTCGCTTGCGGCGATACCGCCAGCCGTGCACACCCTTCTCGCCGGCTCAGAGATCGTGCGCATCTGGTTTTCTGGGAGCAAATACGCGTCCGGATTTGCGCATTTTCGGAATTTTGGACCGACCAACTCCCAGTTCGACCATCATCTGCCGGATCCCTCAGGACGACCGACCAATGGAGCCCGGGCGATACTTTACGGTATAGAAAGGGCACTGGATCCCCATGCATTCACATCGGCGCTGGCCGAAGTCTTCCAAGATACCAGAACGATCGACCTGAGGGCAGGAGGTCCCCGTTTGACGGTCTTCCAGATCACCCGCGAAATCTCACTTTTCGATTTGACCGGGCATTGGACAACGCGGGTGGGAGCGTCGGCCAGCCTGTCCAGCGGGCCAAGGGCAATCACGAAAGAATGGAGCCCGGATTTTGACGACGCCTATCCGAACTTGGATGGGTTGTTCTATCGATCCGCAATGTCCGGCGGCAGTAGTCTGTCGCTGGCGCTTTATGAGCGCAGCAGGTCTGGGATGCCAGCAACGCCTGTTGTGGACACGCCCTTGAGTCACACTGTGCTGCGGTCAGGCCTGATACAAGCCGCAAGTACACTTGGGTATAGTATCCAGACCTGACCGGCCTGCGGGAGTGTCTCCATACCGCAGCTCAAGCAGTTGAGCGACCGCCAAGCAGTCATCCCGAGCTCGCCAAGTATCGCCGCAAACGAAGGATTTCACTTGCATCTACAAATCTTCTGTTCTTCGATCTACGGCTCTTCCCGCGCTCACAAAGGTGATCCACTCAATTAAGATCAAACCGCTTTTGGTCAGAAAACCAGATACTTGGTTGGCGGGTTTTGTCGCCCGTCTTTTCTAAGAAAATGGCAGATCGGGACGCTGGGCATAGATCGAATGACGTAATCCGTTTTCTTCCAATCGTCTCACCTAAGCGGCGTGGTTGCTTATCCAATTGATATAGCGCATCTTATTGCGGGATAGCTCTGCGTATTTCGGTCCGAGGACATAGAAGGCATGATCGGTGACAACTTCGTTGTCCAGCGGCTTCAACAGTATTCCCTGGTCGACGAGTCTCTGCGTCGTAAACGACCAACCCAAGGCTATACCTTCTCCGGCAATGCACGCCTGGATGACCAACTGATAATCATTCAACGTCAATGTTTCGGGCAGCGTCAAATTATGCCCCTGAAGGCTTAGCCATTCCTTCCACTGCATGCGGTTGCGATACGGTTCGGCATTGTGGATGATGGAGTGGTTCATTAGATCTTCGAGGCCGCGTACTGGACCTGACTTCTCAAGATAACTGGCGCTGCAGATCGTGTAGAGTATCTCTTCGGAAATCCGCCAACAGTTCGCTCTGTCCCAGTCCGCCGGGCCCCGCCTGATAGTCAGGTCGACACCGTCCCCTGGTTCGACGTTCCGGTCTGTCGTCAATATCCGGACACTTACACCGGGGTGAGCTCTCTGAAACTGGGCCGTTGTGGGCAAAAGCCATTGCGCCGACGCTGACGTCGATGCGGCGACGGTAATCGTGTGACCCTCACGATCCGCTATTGCACGCAATCTGGATTCGATCTGGCGTAGGGCTGGGCTTAGATCGGCCATCAATTCCGATCCCGCCCTGGTTAGACGAACCCCGCGATTCCCTCGTTCAAAGAGTTGCGTTCCCAAGCGCGCCTCAATCGACTTGATGGTGTGGCTGACGCTTGGTTGGGTCACGTTCAATTCCTCTGCAGCCCCTTTGAAGCTGTGCAGCCGTGCAGCAGCCTCAAAGACAAGAAGTGCATTGGCCGAAGGGAGGAGTTTTCTGAGTCCAGACATAAATTGAGTTTATAGGTGTATGAAGATTTAAAGTCTACAGAGAGGAACCTGCAAAAGATAAACAGTGGGCATGGAAATCATGCCTGTTCATATGGAGCCGACGCGCTCTGGGTGGTATGCGGCCTTGGGTGACCGCTCTGACGCGCTCAGCCTCGCCTCCGATATCACCTGCGATTACCTGGTGGTCGGAGGAGGCTGGATGGGCGTTCACGCAGCTCGCCGTTTGGGTGAGCTGGCGCCCGAAGCTCGCGTGGTCCTGGTCGATGCCGGGCGCATTGGTGATGGAGCGGCCGGCCGCTGTGCAGGGTTTGCCATCGATCTGGCACACAATCCGCGCAACAAGCATTTTGCCGAAGATCGCCAAGGCAACGAGGAAGAATACCACGTCAACACCGAGGGCATTGCCTACATGCGTGCCTCTGTGGAAGAGCTTGGTGTCTCCTGTGAATGGGATCCGTCTGGCAAGTATCATGCCGCGGCGACGGATAGAGGGCGTCGCTGCCTTGAGGATATGTCCAACGCATTGACTCAGATTGGTAAATCGCACCGCTGGGTTGCGCGGGATGAAATCCAATCAATTACCGGATCGGGTCACTATCATTCGGCGATACACACGCCGGGCACGGTTCTATTGCAACCGGCGCAATATCTTACCGGTTTGGCTGCGCTGCTTCCCGAAAATGTCGAGATCTACGAGAAGACACCGGTCACAGGCATAGAACAGCTGCCGCAACACCACGTGTGTCAGACACCGAGTGGCCAGATCAGGACACGCAACATCCTCTTATGCAATGCGGCGTATCTGACCAAGTGCGGCTTTTTCCCACACACGGCCATCCCGGTCTACACCTACGCGTCGATGACGCGAGTGTTGAGCCAGGAAGAGTTGAAAGTCGTCGGGGCGCGCGGACCTTTCGGTGTCATTCCGGCCGAAAGCTTCGGAACGACGATGCGGCTGACGGCGGACAGACGTCTCTTTTTGCGCAACGTCTATTCGTATGGTCGCGGCTTCCAGTCGCGTCAAAGCGATGTTGATCATGCGAGGAAGCACCATCAGGTGGCCTTCGACAGACGTTACCCGGAGCTTTCCTCTATAGGCTACGAGCATACCTGGGGTGGGCTTCTAACTCTCTCGCACAATGGCGGCATGGTGTTCGGCGAACTGGCTGACAGGGTCTACGGCGCTGCCTTCTGCAATGGCACCGGGGTTGCCCGTGGCGCCGCTTTTGGCAAGGCATTGGCGGAGCTGGCACTCGGTCAGACCAGCCGCACGATCGACATTCTCAACAACCGCCCAAAGCCCACTTACGGCATGCCCGAATGGCTGACCGAGATCGGGGTTAGGGCAACCACAGCATACCGGTTCTTCAGGGCTGGAAAAGAAACATAACAGGAGCAAGACATGGCAGATCTCGCCGGAATCAACCTGGCAATGCAAACTCCGTTCGGCGCGGACGGCAAAATCGACTTCTCGGAATGGGACGGTCTGGTCGACGCCTATGTCGACGCGGGTGTGCACGGGCTCGTCCTGGGGTCGGGCACTGGCCAACATCCATATCTGACCGAGGAAGAATGCAAAGCGCTCTACGAGGCGGCGATCAAACGGATTGACGGGCGCTGCAATGCAATTTGCCAGACCTCGGCGCTCAATATGGACGAAGTCATCCGTCGCTCGAAACATGCCGAGGCCGCTGGCGCCGATGCACTGATGATCCTACCACCCTACCTCGAGGGACCGGCGGACGACGACGGGCTTTTTGAGTTCTACAGAGCGATCGATGCGGAGGTGGGCATCGACATCGTTGGCTACAACATTCCACAGGCTACGGGGCTGGCTGTCTCGCCTGAGCTTTTTACGCGTTTGAGCGAGTTGAAGAATTTCAACTACATCAAGGACAGCGGCGGCGATTTGACGACCCATCAGCAATACCTGCAAGACGGCTGCCGGGTTCTCAATGGCTGCGACACAACGGCGGTTTACGCGATGATGGCCGGCGCGCATGGGTGCATCTGGGGCGGCGCGAATTACATGCCCCACGAAACCGTTGCGCTTTACAAACACGTCGCGGCCAAGGAATACGACCAGGCGCTGGCGCTATGGCAGAAGATGTTGCCCTCGCTCCTGCATATCTGGACCAACGATTATCTTCAGTGCGTTCTCGTCGCGGCGCGTCACCGAGGCTACGGCCTTGGCAACGTGCGGCGTCCGCTGCGACCGATAAGTGACGAAGCCGAAGCAGTCATGATCGCCACCCTCGCGCCTTTGATGGACGGCGAGACATGACCGACTACCGCGCAATTGCAAAGCAGATCTCCCTGCCTTCGAAGGCGTTTGTCGATGGCGAGTGGTGTGATGCACGGTCTGGCAAGACTTTCGAAACGGCAAATCCGGCGACAGGGGAGGTTCTGGCAGAGCTGCCCCTCTGCGACGATGCCGATGTCGATATCGCGGTCGCCGCCGCGCGCGCCGCTTTCCGGTCGGGAGTCTGGTCCTGCCTGCATCCATCGGAGCGCAAGGACGTCTTGATCCGATTTGCAGGATTGATCGAGGACAACCTGACCGAACTGGCCGTGATCGAAGCGCTCGATGCCGGCAAGCCGATCACCGACTGCCTTGAAATCGACGTACCGGAAACCGCGCGCTGTATCCGCTGGCACGCCGAGGCCCAGGATAAGATATACGATCAGGTTGCACCGTCTTCACCAGACGCCGTGGGGTTGATCGTCCGTGAACCTGTTGGAGTAGTTGCGGCTGTTCTGCCTTGGAACTTCCCACTCATGATGATGGCGTGGAAGATCGGTCCGGCGCTGGCCACGGGCAACTCCGTGATCGTGAAGCCTGCCGAGCAGACCAGTCTGACCGCGCTCAGGATTGCCGAGCTGGCCATCGAGGCGGGCGTTCCGGCGGGTGTGCTGAATGTGCTTACTGGGATGGGGCCAGACGTGGGAGAACCCCTCGGGCGCCACGTGGGCGTTGACGCGCTGACCTTTACTGGTTCCACGGAGGTCGGTCGGAAGTTTCTTGAGTATGCAGCCCAGTCGAACATGAAAGAAGTCTGCCTGGAAATGGGCGGCAAAAGTGCGGCGGTCGTGCTGGAAGATGCCCGCGACATTGGCCGCATCGCCGAACTTCAGGCGAACGCAATCTTCTGGAACATGGGAGAAAATTGCACGGCCAACAGCCGCATCATCGTGCACGAGTCCGTGCATGACGATTTGGTCGAGGCCTTGCGTCATCAGGCGGCGGCCTGGTCCGTGGGAGATCCATTGAATCCTGAAACCCGGAATGGCCCCTTGGTGAGCCAGGACCACTTTACCAAGGTGTCAAGCCTCGTGCGCGCGGGCTTGGACGAAGGAGCCCGCATCGTTTGCGGCGGTCAGGCGGGTGAAGGACTGGAATTTCAACCGACGATTTTCGCGGACGTCACGCGAGAAATGACGATCTTCCAGGAAGAGATTTTTGGCCCCGTCTTGGCGGTCACCAGGGCATCGACCGATGAAGAGGCGATCGAGCTCGCCAATGCCACTCCGTACGGGCTGGCGGCGACGCTCTATACTACAGATGTGGCGAAGGCGCATCGGTGCGCGCGTCAGCTCGAGGCCGGTACTGTTTCCGTCAACAGCTACAGTGAAGGCGAAATCTCCACGCCTTTCGGCGGCTTCAAGGCGTCCGGCTTCGGTGGGCGCGACAACGGTCTGCACGCTCACGAGCAATACACCGAGTTGAAGACCATTTGGATCGACCTCACGGGATAGATCGGAGATGTCCATGCAAGCTGTTCGTATCATCGAAAACAACAACGATTTCATCACTCAAGACATCGATGCGCCCGACTTGCGAGAAGGTGGGGCCATCGTGAGGATGCAGGCCGCGTTCGTGGCTTCCTATATGGCGGCGTTGCCGTCCGGCGCTTGGATGACCCCGCCGCGTCCCTTTATTCCCGGCCAATGCGCAATCGGCGTTGTGGAGCGAGCATCAGGCGGGTTGATGCCCGGGCAACGTGTCTACTTTGATGCCTACACGGGCAGCAATGACCCGGACGTGCCGCGGGAGGACCACGGTTTCCTCGGGTGTTTCGCGGTGGCGCCGGGCGCTCAAGAGGCGATGTCTGCTTGGCCTGACGGGAGTTTCGCGAACCTGATCCACGCGCCGGAAGACAATTTTGTCTCGATCCCGGATGAAATCGGTGCTCCACCCGAGATCCTTTGTCGCCTTGGCTGGTTCGGCACCGCGCTGGCGGGTCTGGAGCGGGGTGGGTTTCGCCCTGGCACAGTGCTGGCGATCAACGGCGCCACCGGGCAGGTCGGTGCGGGTGCCGCCGCTGTGGCCCTGGCGCTTGGTGCCGCCGAGGTGCAGGTTTTTGGCCGACGTGAAGGCGTTTTGCAGAACCTGGTGGCCCTTGATCCCGAACGCGTTCGCATTGGGGATCCCACGGATGGCGCGAAGATCGACATGTTGCTGGATTGCGCATCCGGAGAGACCACTCAAGTGACTGAAAGTCTGATCAGTCGGCTGCGTCGGTATGGCGTGGCCAGTTTCGTCGGTGCCTTGACGGCGCCATTGCCGGTCGATGCATCGCTTCTGATGCGGAATGGAAATGCGCTCGTCGGGTCGTTCTGGTTCACCCGCGACACGCTCCATCGCCTTTTTGGTCTGATCGTGGATGGGCGGTTGGATCTCTCGCCATTTACGGCGTCGTGTTTCGCGCTGCCCGAAATACACGCTGCCATTTCACACGCCCAAGCAGATGCCGGAGGGCTCAACCACACAGCCCTCTTGCCAGAGAAAGTCGGTGAGTAACCCGCCTGGAAAATCCAGGCCCACGGCGGCGCGCCTGACGGCCGCACAGAAACCAAGACAGAAGCTCGGACAAAGTCCATCAAAGGAGGAAGACATGGAGACGAAACTAAAGCATCATCTGAACGGTCTGGAGACCCGCCTGAAGGCCGGATCGATCGACCGCAGACAATTCATTCGGTCGGTCTTGGCGACAGGGATCGCAAGTTCCACGGCGCTGACAATGGCTGAACGCGCTCTGGCCCAGACACCCCAGACCGGGGGGCATTTCAAGGTCGGTATTTCCCAGGGTGGCACATCTGACACGCTTAATCCGGCTCAGACCACCAACCAGTTCCAGATTCACGTCGCACATACGCTCAGGAACTTCCTGACAGAGATTAGCCCGGAAAATGAAATCGCGGGCGACTTGGCTGAAACCTGGGAGCCCAACGCGGACGCCACGGAATGGCGTTTCAAGCTGCGTGATGGCGTCGAATTCCACAACGGCAAAACAGTGGACGCGGAAGATGTGGTTGCTTCAATCAACCTTCACCGTGGCGAGAACAGCGTATCGGCTGCAAAGGCGCTTCTCGAGCCAATCGAGGATGTAAGCGCGGACGGGAAAAATGCGGTCGTCTTCAAGCTCGCGTCCGCGAATGCCGACTTTCCATTCGTTCTGACGGACTACCACCTCAACATCCTGCCGAAAGATGGCGACGGCGTAGACTGGCGCTCCGGTGTCGGCACTGGCGCGTACATCCTGGAAAACTTCGAGCCCGGAATTCGGGCCGTATACCGGCGCAATCCGAACTACTTCAAGGAGGGCAGAGGTAACTTTGACTCTGCCGAAATCATTGTCCTCAATGATCCGAACGCACGTCAGACGGCAGTACTCACCGGAGATGTCCACGCCGTCGATGGTGCCGAGTTGAAGACGCTCCAGTTGCTTTCGCGCAACCAAGACATCGAAATCGACAACGTCACCAGCTGGGCGCATGTCTCGATGCCGATGCATATGGACGTTGAACCGTTCACCAGCAACGATGCCCGTTTGGCATTCAAATATGGCATTGACCGCCAGGAGCTTCTGGACAAAATCCTCTTCGGATACGGCTCGCTTGGTAACGATCACCCGATTTCGTCCGTGCTGCCCTATTACCATGAGATGGAGCAACGGGAATACGACATCGACAAAGCCAAGTTCCACCTGAAGAAGGCGGGACTTGAAAACGTCTCGGTCAAACTCAGCTCTGCTGACGTTGTTGGTTCAGGCGCAGTCGATGCGGCTGTGCTCTATCGAGAGCAACTCGCCAAGATCGGGATCAACCTCGAGGTGGTGCGCGAACCTAACGATGGATACTATTCGGATGTCTGGCTCAAGAAGCCGTTCTGCATGGTCCAGTGGGGCGGGCGGCCAACAGCGGACGTCATGTTCTCGACCGCATATGCTCAGGGCGCTCCTTGGAACGAGTCGCATTTCCAACATGACCGGTTCAATGAGCTTCTGATCGCGGCGCGTGGTGAGTTGGATCAGGCGAAGCGGGGCCAGATGTACGCCGAAATGCAGATGATCGTGCGCGACGACGGGTCGACCGTCATCCCTTACTTCAATAACCATGTGTACCTGCGTCGCAAGAACGTCGCGCATGGCCCGAACCTCTCGGCCAACTGGCAACTCGATGGCAACCGCGCAACTGAGCGCTGGTGGTTCGCGTAGCTCCCTGCCGCAGGTGGACACCCGCGTAGCGGTGTGTCCGCCCGGCCAGCTTGCCCGGCGCTTTCGGCGCCGGGCAAGTCATTGAACCTTATAACGGCCCCTTGACCGATAGACAAAGGTGACCGCGCGTGCGGTTCGGCTGGACCCTGGTAACCAAAATGGGAATAATCAGATGCTCGTAAAAGCGCCACTTGAAGGCAAGACCGTCCTCGTGACGGGAGCCACACGTGGTATCGGTGCCGCGATCGTGGACGCATTACATACCGAGGGCGCATTCGTTATCGGCCACTATGGGCGGGATACCTCTTCTGCGAATGCCATGGCGGACAGGTTTCGCGATCGACTATCGGTCGAGCAAGCAGACTTGGCATTAGGTTCAGGGGCAGGTGATCTCTGGAACGCCGCGACTTCGAAACACGGACGGATTGATGTCTTGGTGAACAATGTTGGCGCGTATATCGGATCGCCAATCGCAGATGCCGCAACCTGGCAAAAAGGATGGGACGACAATCTTCAGATCAACCTTCAGGCTTCGGCGGACTTGTGTCGTCTTGCGATCCTGCACTTCCAAGCAAACGACGGTGGTATCATCATCAACATGGCCAGCAGGTCGTCTCATCGAGGCGACAATCCAGACCACCTTGCGTACGGAGCGGCGAAGGGAGGCCTATTGGCGCTGACCAAGGGGATCGCCCGCGGGTATGCGCATGAAAACATCCTGGCATATGCGCTTGCGCCGGGCTGGGTAAGAACAGCGATGGCCGAAGACCACATTTCGGTCCATGGCGAAGAAGCCGTCACATCGTCATTGCCGATGCGAGAGATCACGCCCCCAAGTGACGTGGCCGCAATGGTCGCTTTCCTCGCCAGTGGCCGTTGCCGACACGCGACCGGATCAACGGTCGATATCACCGGGGCCGACTACGTTCGGTGAACAGGAACACCAAAGAGCGCACGGAGTTTCATGTGAATACGTCGGTGAATTTGATTGGTCAGTATCCCGCCACACTCGACGTGGTTGATGTCCACGTGGGAGGGGACCTCCACAGAATTGTATTGGGTGGAGTAGCGGCATTACCGGGCAGTACGGTGCTCGACCAAATGAAGTATCTCAGGACCAACGCCGATGGCTTGCGCCAGTTGCTGTTGCATGAACCGCGTGGCGGACATCCTTCTATTTTCGCTGACTTGGTCGTGCCGGCTGTTCATCCAAGTGCTGCCGCCGGCTTCATAATTATGGAGCGCATGGGATATCCACTGATATCCGGAACAAATACGATGAGCACGGTGATAGCGCTTATTGAAATGGGCCGAATTCCGGTTCAGGACGGACCCAACCGTATCATACTTGAAGCACCCGGTGGACTCATAGAAGTAGCGGTGACCACCAGAGCAGGTCGCGTCCGGGAGGTTACATATGAAGCTCAAACGCCTTCGTATGTCGCCGAACGTGATCTCAAAATCGAATTGCCGGAGTGGGGGACGGTTTCGTTCGACCTGGCCTGGACAGGGGCGTTTTACCCTATCGTGAACGCCGATGCCTTGGGTTTCAGTCTAAATCGCGAAGATGAGGACGAGCTTGTCAGGTTCGCCAAAGCATTCATCGCGGAAGCTCGAAAAACATGTCGCCCTGTGCATCCTGAGTTCGGAGACGAAGAACCGCTTTCATTCCTGATTTTTGCAGGGCAAGTCGAGACAGGTTCTGACGGCTGCCATGAACGGAAGTTGTGCTGTTACGAATATCCTCTTTCAAGTGTTTGCCGATGTCCCGCCGGCGTGCCGTCGACCGCGGCTATTGCGCAGTCTGTAGACAGAGGCGAGCTGTCTGCCGGTGATACATTGCGAACGATTTCAATTTTCGGAACAGAACTTCGCGTCGCGGTTACGGAGTTCACTGAGTATCATGGGCACCAGGGAGTAAAGGCGGCAGTTACGGGTTCCGGCTGGATTACCATGCACTCTCGGCTTTTGATCGACTTCGATGATCCTTTGACACCGGGCGACGGATTGCGGGAGCTGGTTCTGATGTCCGGTGTGAGTTTGTCCAACGCACAAGGAGAAGCTTGGGTGCGAGAAAGTGACTGAAATTGTTTCACTCCACTATTACCCGATTAAGGGATTCGCGGGACGCGTTCTCGATGAAGTCACCCTGCGCGTCGACCATGGGATCATAGGAGATCGTGGCATCGGGATAAAAAATGGATTGGCCGGGGGTGACGACGCGGCATTCCACCAACTCGCGACGAGGCCAGGGCTCACGAGCTATAAGCCAGGGGATGGCACTGACGGGATAAAGTTGTTCGGGCCGGAAGGTGGCTTTGAGAGAGATATCCTTGGCGATCCAGGGAGGGTAAGAAATGAATTTGGCGAGGATGCCGAAGTCGTTTCGAGGCACGATGGACTCGGACATTGGGATTATCCGGACGCCATGCTGTCCATTGTCAACGTCGAAACAATCAAGGTGTTGTCTGGATTGGTTGGCACAGACCTCGACCCGCTTCGGTTTAGGGCGAATATCTACATCAATGCCGAACCTTTCACCGAGTTTACTTGGCTTGGCCGAGGGATTTGGACTGGTGATGCCCTGTTGTCGATCATCCGCCCCATGCGACGCTGCAGTGCCACATCCGTCAATCCGAATTCCGGTGCGCGCGACGTCAACGTCCCGGCACAACTTATGAAGCATTTCGGCTCCATGTTTTGCGGGATCTATGCGAATGTCGAACGACAGGGCACAGTACGCCGCGGAACGGGCGTCAGCCTGTCTGAACATAAGTTCCCTGAAAGGCTTCCGGCGGCCGCGCAAGTGAAAAAGGCGCCGCCACCTGCGGAGTGGCCCAGGAGCGCGACCGTCTGCGCGGTTGAACGGGAAGCGGAGGATGTGATCTCGATATGGTTGGAGGATCCGCTCGTCCGTTCTGGTTCTCTGGATGACTTGGTGCCGGGGCAACACCTTGCTCTACACGGGTTGTCGCAAAAGGGGGACTGGAGGCGCTACACGATTTCAGGACGACGTGAAGGGCATCTGCGTATCACCGTCAAACGCGACACAGGGGTAGGCTCGAATTTTCTGCACAAGCTCAAGGTTGGACAATTGGTCACAATATCTGGACCTTTCGGGCCCACCACGCTGAATCCCGAAAGCCGTGCGGTGATGCTCATCAGTGCTGGTATAGGGCTCACTCCAACTATCACCAAACTTGCGGCCCTGGAGCGGTCTGGATACGAACGATCTGTCCATGTGATTCATGTAGCACGAAGTGCCGCGCAACTTGCCCTTTGGGATGAAGTCCTTTCCATGGCGGAAAGACAGCCCAGCTGGACGACGCGTTTATATCTGACGCGAGATACGATGGGCAGGCCTGCAGCCATTGAAGGCAAGCCAGATATGACCGACCTGATCCAAGCAGCCATCAGACTCGAGGCGGATGTGCACATGTGCGGTCCGACCGGATTTCAACGCGTTGTCGAGACGGTCGCGGCCGAGACCGGGTTGCCGAGCGACAGACTTTTCTTCGATACCTTTGCTTCGCCAAACGCGTCGACCGAGTTCTTGCCTATTCCGGAATCCGGGCCATTCACGGTGCATTTCAGCAAGTCTGGCTTCAGCGCCAAATGGTCAGCTGAAGACGGACCACTTCTTGATTTCGCGGAACGTAACGGGCTGGCCTTGCCGGCGCATTGTCGTGCCGGACTATGCAGCACTTGTAGATGCTCCGTTATAGAAGGCAGCGCGCGGAATCTTGTGAGCGGAGCCGGCAACGCTGACCAGGGCGTCTTGCTGTGCTGCTCTGTACCTGTGAGTGATATTGTGTTGGACGTTTGAGCCTTCCAGTAACCAAAATTCGATCGCGACGACTCCATACAGCCATTTGGCAGTCGGACTTGGGTGCAACCGATTGTCAAACCTGAAAAAGGATTCACGACAGATGTCCTCCCTTTATCAAGCTCGAAACAAGTCAGCCGGAATCGTGCATATCGACATTGTCGTCGAGGAAGGTTTCGTGTTGTCGGAATTAGCAGCGATCACCGACACGATACGCATCGCCAACCGGGTGGCTGCAAAGACGCTTTTTTCCTGGTCTTTCCATTCGGCTGTGGGTGGATCGGTTGCGTCGCCAAGTGGCTTGTCTGTCGAAACGAGCACGGTACCAAAGAGACCATGCTCGGACTTGGCGTTCTTCATCGGCAACGCCGATCCTCACTACGGAGGTCGAGCTTTGCACGAGATTGTTTCAAGATACCGACATGCAGGCACCGAGGTCTATCTCCTCGCCGAAGCCGCGACGCAATACATCGGCGAACACAGGGATAGTGGTTTGCATACGACCCACTGGGAGAACATGCAGGTTATCAGGGAAACAAGGTTTGTCGATGAGATGACGTTGTCGCTGGCAGTCGAAGGCCAGGGCGTTGTGACCTGTGCCGGAATGGGGGCAACGATCGATATAATGCTCAACTTGGTCGGGCAACTGGCAACCCCAGGGATCCGAACCAGCGTCGCGGACATCTTTCTTCACGAGAAGGTCCGGGATCCGGAGACCGCACAACCATTTTCAGGAACAAATGCAAGCGGCTCTGGTGACAAAATCGTTGATAAAGCCATCCATCTTATGCAGACGAAAATTGAAGATCCCGTCAGCATAGGAGAAATTGCGGCCAGGATTGGCGTGTCATGTCGCTTGCTTGAGCGGCGTTTCGGGTTGGCCTTGAACACAACGCCTTATAATCATTATCGGCGGCTTCGGCTTAGTGCCGCGAAAAACCTGTTGCTCAATACAGACTTGAAAGTCTTGGAAATCGGCATCGCGTGCGGATTTCAAAGCGGTTTTGCATCGGTGTTCAAGGAGCAGTATGGCGTCACGCCCGTGAGGATGCGCAGACGCAGACGAGAAATCCATTCTCCGGGTAGGTTTCTTGAGATTCTATGACGTTTTTTCCCGATTTTCTCCGTCGGTGCCATGAGAGAATTCGACGTCCGCAAAACTGGAGGCGAAAATGTCGAATCTTCCCAAACAAGCCCGAGTGGTCATCATTGGCGGTGGCGTGGTGGGCTGTTCGGTGGCCTACCACCTGGCGAAGCTGGGCTGGAAAGACGTCGTGCTGCTGGAACGCAAGCAGCTGACCAGCGGCACCACTTGGCACGCCGCGGGCCTGATCGGTCAGTTACGCGCAACAGACAATATGACCAAGCTCGCCCGTTATTCGTCCGAGCTTTATCGCGGGCTGGAAGAGGAAACCGGCGTGGCCACGGGCCTGCGGCAGGGCGGATCGATTTCTGTCGCGCTGACGCCCGAGCGCCGCGAGGAGCTGAACCGGCAGGCGGCCATGGCGCGGGCCTTTGGCGTGCCCGTCGAGGAACTGTCGCCGGATGAGATCAAGCAGAGATACGAGCATATCAATCTCGATGGCGTCACCGGGGGTGTCTGGCTGCCGACGGATGCTCAGGCCGACCCGGCGAATATCGCGCTGGCGCTGGCCAAGGGCGCGCGGCAGAACGGGGCGCTGGTGAAGGAGCGGGTGAAGGTCACCGGCATCGCCAAAAAGGGCCGCCGGGTGACCGGGGTGGACTGGGTCGCCGATGATGGCGGCGAGACGGGGCATATCGCCTGCGACATGATCGTGAACTGCGCGGGGATGTGGGGCCACGAGGTTGGCCGGATGGCGGGCGTGAACGTGCCGCTGCATGCCTGCGAGCATTTCTATATCGTCACGGAAGGCATTGATGGGCTGGGGCAATTGCCGGTTCTGCGGGTGCCGGACGAATGCGCCTATTACAAGGAGGATGCGGGCAAGATCCTGCTGGGGGCGTTCGAGCCCAATGCCAAGCCCTGGGGGATGCAGGGCATTACAGACAGTTTCGAGTTCGACCAGCTGCCCGAGGATTTCGACCATTTCGAGCCGATCCTGGAGGCGGCGGTCAACCGGATGCCGATGCTGGCCGAGGCGGGCGTGCACACGTTTTTCAACGGGCCGGAGAGTTTCACGCCGGATGACGCGTACCATCTGGGCCTTGCGCCCGAGATGGACAATGTATGGGTCGCTGCGGGCTTCAACTCGATTGGCATCCAGTCGGCCGGTGGGGCGGGGCATGCGCTGAGCCAATGGATGGACAGCGGCGAGAAGCCGTTTGACCTGGGCGACGTGGATATCGCCCGGATGCAGCCGTTTCAGGGGAACCGGCATTACCTCTTTGAGCGGTCGAAGGAAACGCTGGGACTGCTCTACGCCGATCACTTCCCCTATCTGCAAAAGCGCACGGCACGGGGCGTGCGGCGGACGCCGTTTCATCACCACCTGCTGGAGCACGGCGCGGTGATGGGAGAGATCGCCGGCTGGGAGCGGGCGAACTGGTTCGCGATGGACGGCCAGGAGCGCGAATATCGCTATAGCTGGGGGCGTCAGAACTGGTTCGAGAACGCTGCTGCCGAGCATCACGCGATCCGCACCGGGGCGGGCATGTACGACATGTCGAGTTTCGGCAAGATCCGGGTCGAGGGGCCGGACGCGGAGGCGTTTCTGAACCATGTGGGCGGCGGCGACTATTCGGTGCCGAATGGAAAGATCGTCTACACCCAGTTCCTGAATGACCGTGGCGGGATCGAGGCGGACGTGACGGTGACACGGCTGAGCGAAACGGCGTATCTTGTGGTGACCCCCGCCGCGACGCGGCTGGCCGATCAGACATGGATGGAACGGCACCGGGGCGATTTCAACGTGGTGATCACCGACGTGACGGCGGGCGAGGGCGTTCTGGCGGTGATGGGGCCGGATGCCCGCAAGCTGATGCAGGCGGTCAGCCCGAACGATTTTTCCAACGAGACAAACCCGTTCGGGACCGCGCAGGAGATCGAGCTGGGTATGGGTCTGGCACGGGTGCACCGTGTGACCTATGTAGGCGAGCTTGGCTGGGAGATCTACATCGGCGCGGACATGGCTGGGCATGCGTTCGAGACGCTATACGAGGCCGGGCAGGAGCACGGGCTGCGCTTGTGCGGGATGCACATGATGGACAGCTGCCGGATCGAGAAGGGATTTCGGCATTTCGGACATGACATCACCTGCGAGGATCACGTGTTGGAGGCGGGCCTCGGCTTTGCCGTCAAGACCAGGAAGCCGGACTTCATCGGGCGTGATGCGGTGCTGCGCAAGAAGGACGTGGGACTGGCCAAGCGGTTGGTGCAGTTCCGGCTGACCGATCCAGAGCCGATAGTCTATCACAACGAGCCGATCTTGCGGGATGGCGAGCTCGTGGGGTATCTCAGTTCCGGCGCGTATGGTCACCACCTGGGCGGTGCAATCGGGATGGGATATGTGCCCTGTCCGGGCGAGAGTGTGGAGCAGGTCCTGGCCTCGACCTACGAGATCGACGTAGCGGGAGCTCGTGTGAAGGCGGAGGCGTCGATGAGGCCCTTGTATGACCCGAAATCGGAGCGGGTGAAGGTGTAATCGCCTTATCAGAGTGAAAAGCGTGTCTACATGTTTAAAAGCAAGACCGGGCAGTCCTGTTTTCGAACGTGCTGGCATTCTCGATGAAGTGCGAAACGAAGGATTTGATTGAACCAGCTTCCGTGATCGTCACCGACAATTCAGCGATGTCGGGTCGATATCATCCGTCATTTTAACCACATTGTCTCAGGAACCGAAGGGCAAGAGTGAGTGTGTTTAATCTGGACTGCCATCGGCTGATACCACGGCCGCGTGAAAGTCGGTCCTGACGGTGGTCCAGTCGCCGGGTGTGCTTTGCGAGTCCTTCAGCCATATGGTGCGACGCACATCCTCTTGGGTGTTTTGGTGACCATGGATTTTTGGTGGCGAAGGGGCGCGTGGGGCCCGACGTGATCCAGAAATCGATCGCTTGACAGGTGGTCGTGCGCGTCCTATCGCAGGCATTGGATAAGGACATCCGTCCGCGCCACCCCAGCGCCAGAGAAGATATCGGGGGTGAACGCGGGTCCTTTTGCGCACAGCATACTCTGGCCATCATATCTTTGATGGTGGTCATTATGACAAAAGCGCGAGTTTACTTTCTGCTTCTAATTCTCGGAACGGCATTCTGGGGCGTATCTTTCTCGCTTGTGAAAGCGGGCGTGAGCAATGGTTCGCCCTTTGTTTTTCTCGCCTACAAGTTCGGACTGGCCGCGATGGTCCTGGCGGTTGTCTTTTTTCGACGCTTGCACCGGCTGAGCCCTCGCGCGCTTGTTGCTGGCGTGCTGATCGGTTTGCCGCTGTTACTTGCCAACGCGTTTCAGACTATAGGCCTCCAACACACCAGCGTCACCAACTCGGCATTCATTACCGGGATCGACGTGCTCTTGATTCCGCTGTTCAAGTGGGTGTTGTTTCGTCGATCTGTACCGAGACAAGTCTGGATTTCCTGCGGCTTGGCCATCCTGGGGCTATACATCATTGTGGTGCAAAACGGCCTGAGATTGAACGTGGGCGATCTCTGGACACTGTCATGCGCAGTGTTCTTCGCGGGTTATGTTCTAACCGTGGGCTATTTTGCCAACCGGTACGATCCTCTCCCTACTGTGATCATCGCGCTTGGCTTTTGCGGGGTGGGCTGCGGCCTTGCGGGGATCTTCGACACCAGGGCGAATTGGGTGCCAGGGGATACAACCTTCTGGATTGGAATCGTCTTTGCTGCTCTCTTGGCCACGGCTTTCATGTATGGAGTTCAGAGCACCGCTCAGCGTCACATCCCAGAAGAGAAGGTTGCGTTAACCTATCTTTGCGAACCGGTATTCGCAACGCTGTCCGGCGCGATACTGCTTGGCGAGACGTTAACTCTCCGCACCGTCGCCGGCGCCGGGTTGATCCTGTCGGCAATGCTCTTGGCTGAGATCAACTTTCGTGTGATACGCCGGAGAGCGGTGCGCTCAAGATCGCAGAAAACGATCTCCAATCTCAAACATCCAACCCAAAAATCTCTGTTCAAATTCAGACGAGGCGCGCGGACGTGATCTCTTCGCACAGAAAGGTTAGGCCGCTTCGGAGCCTCGGTCGATAACGGCATCTCTTGCCAGGTTCAGGAAGGCCGGAACGGCGGGGTTTGCCGATGATGCCTCGCTGAACCGGAGCCCGAAATACCGGTGCAACCCCTCTTTCAGCGGCATGACCCGCAGCCCGCGGCGGTCGGCCGGAAGCGTCGGTTCCGGGACGACGGTCACGCCCAGGCCCTCGCGGACCAAAGCAAAGGCGCTGACCCAGTCCCGCACCTCGATCCGGACCTGCTCCAAAGGCGCCCCCAGCCGTTCGGCGAGAGACCCGGCATGGATGGTGCAGCCCCCGGTCGCCAGGACGAAAGGCTCCTTTGCCAAGCGCGTGAGCGATACGGCCCGCGCGGGCGAGAGAGCAATGGGATGGCTCGAGGGTAGCACCGCGACCCAGTCATCCTGCCCGAGGGGCCAGTCCGTGGCATCAAAGCTCTCGGCGGTGGTCACCCCCAGATCGACGGTTCCGTTCGCAAGCCATGTCTCGATCTCCGCATCGCTCGCCTCCAGGGCCACGACCTCTATGCCGGGATGAAGTTCCTGAAAGCGCCGTAAGAGTGGCGGCAGGAGCGTGGAGAAGACGGAAGGAAAGGCCGCGAGCCGGAGCTTTCCATGTTCGACACCGGCCGCCGTATCCGCAGTCCGGCGGATCGCAGCGAGACCTACGAGGATCGTCCGCGCCTCGTGAACGATTTTCTCTCCCACCGCTGTGGCAACAGCGCCGCGGCGCCCCCGGGTGAAGAGCTGAACACCGAGGTCTTCCTCCAGCGCGGCCATGGCCTGGCTGACGCCGGACTGGGACAAGCTCAGCCGCTCGGCGGCACCGGTGAGGCTGCCGGTATCGGCGATGGCTACCAGCACATTGATCTGGGAAAAGTTCATAGCATCAGCTCCACTTATACCAGGTTTCTGTCTCCCTAAGTAGCACTTCACCCCAAATCATGAAAGAAGAAGCTGCAATCGTAGGAACAGAAGATGACGGACCTCACCATGACACGGACACCCAGCCTGCCGCCCGCCGTCGCCGTGGCGGCGCTCGGCGCGAGCTCCTTCATGATCACGCTCGATGCGACCGCCCTGCATGTCGCCCTGCCGACCATCGCCGAGGATCTCGGAGCGAGCCTGACGGCACTCCAGTGGATCGCCAGCGCCTACACGCTGGTCTTCGCCGGGCTCCTATTGTCCTCCGGAGCCCTGTCGGATCGGATGGGCGCGCGGACGGTGTTTCTCTGGGCCCTGATGTTTTTCGTCGGTGCCTCCGCGCTCTGCGGCCTGGCGCCGAGCACGGAGATCCTGATCGCGGCCCGCGCCATCCAGGGAATCGGGGCGGCGGCAATCCTGCCGAGCTCGATGGCACTCCTCGTCGATGCGTTTCCCGACCCAAGGGCACGTGCCCGCGCGCTCGGGAGCTGGAGTGCGATCTCGGCCATTGCCCTGGTCGCCGGCCCGCTGCTGGGAGGATTCCTGGCCGGCACGCTGGGCTGGCGGGCCATCTTTCTTTTGAACCTGCCGGTGGGCCTGCTGGCTTTCGCCGCCGCGGCGGCCTCCGTGGGAAATCCCGAGCGCCAAGACCGCGCGCTTGATCCGGTCGGTCAGGTGCTCGGGATCATCGCGCTCGCGGCACTGGTGTTTGCGGCCACGGAAGGCCGTGAGCTTGGATGGGGGTCCGGCTTCGTCGTCGCGGCCCTTGCGGTCGGCACCTTCGCGGCTTGCGGGTTCGTCATCGCCGAGAGACACCACGGCGACCCGATGCTGCCGCCTGCGCTCTTTCGGTCGCGCGCTTTCACCGGCGCGATCCTTGGCGCCTTCCTCTACAACTTTGCATATTACGGGGCGCTTTTCGCCCTCTCGATAACCTTGCAGACGGACGGTGCGGTGCCGATCGAGGTCGGCCTGAAATTCGCGCCCATGACCGCGACCACGGCTATCGTCGCTTTCGCGCTCGGTCGGATCGTCGCCCGTTTCGGGGCAGAACGGCCGGCGATGGTCACGCTGACCGCCGGGGCCGTTGGCGCCGCGATCCTCATGATCGGCGGACTGGAGGCGCTGCCGTTCTTTGCGGGATCTCTGCTTATCGGTATCGGCGGGGCTACCTTGCCGGCGATCGTATCGGCGACCCTCGAGAACGTGGCAACGGGACGCACCGGCGTCGGTTCGGCCGTGCTGAACACTTCCCGCCAAGCCGGTGGCGCCTTCGGCGTGGCCATCCTTGGCGCGCTCATCGGGGCCTCTTCGATCACGGCGGCGCTCATCATGATTGCGGGAAGCTTCCTGCTGGGGGCCGCTGCACTCTGGTGGTGTCGGAGACAATAGGAAGCCCGAAGAGGCGGGGCCGAGGCATTCTACGCCCATCGGAGCCCCAATTCGGGTATCCGAGCTTTGATGGGTTGTTGTATCGATCCGCAATGTCTGTCGGGAGCAGACTGTCGCTGGCGCTCTATGAGCGACGTGGGTCGTGGACGACAACGTGTGGGTCATGTCTTCCCACCGATCGGTCCGGTCAGGCGGGATTTGTGTTCGTAGATGTCTTTCTGCACGACCCGGCAAGATCCCGAGTAGGGACAGCTTGCGCATCCCGGTTCACCGTCGCAGTAGCTCAGGGCGTGGCGTGGATCTTCGCCGGGGTAGGGTGCTCCCACCGGTTCGCCGGCCTCCGCCTTGTATTGGAGGAAGCTGCAACGAAAGACGGGTTGAGATCGTACCAGCGATTGTAGCCGCCCGGCAGGCGCAAGCGCTTGTTTTCGTTAGTGCGCCGTTTCTCCTGGGCGAGTAACACTTTTCCAATCCAGTGCGTATCCTCCATGGCGTTGAGGTCGTCGGGTTAGCAGAAGGTCCAGTTTGCGGCTTGGGCATGAAGGCGAGCTCAAGCCGGACCTGCACGGCGATGACGTGTGAAAGGCATAAGTTATCTCTTATCTCGAAACGTACCGATAAATTCAGGCAACAAGCCAAGGTCGCGCAAGCTGCTAACCCGATGCAAAGCGTTAAGCCGCTCAATATTTCTGGCAAATGTTAAAGCAAGGTCGGCTCGACCGTAGGGAGGGTTCTCGATCGAGCTGCGTAGTTGACGATCTATCCGTCGTGCCCAGGGAGCGTCGAGTTCATACGGGTTTAGTTCTCCGGCGTACATTAACAAAAATCCAACAGGATTCTCCCTTGTCGGCACTTCAGCTTTGACGATCGCTCGCTGTAGTGCTCTCCATTTATCATTCCATGGAAGGTTATAAAGAGCTGAAAGCCTTCGGATGAGCTTTGCGTACTCAGCGGAACGATCACTATGCTCCCGCCAATCAACTGTTTCAAAATTTACTGACAGAACCTCTTGGAGTTTGGGCGCGATTTTTGAGACTTCAAACAATGTGGAAACCGCAACACGAGCTTGCCGTCGTGAGCTTTCTTTCAATCCTTGAAAACTCAGGAACTCCTCCAATTCATATAAGAGTGGTTTCGGGAGCCTTTCTGATCGTCTGCGGCGATCCTTCAGCGGTTCTAACTTGAAATCCGAAGGAAGGAGAGCGCGCGTCTCATCCAGGCTCATCATGTATTCTATGACACTGGTGGAGCGGGAAAGGAATGTTCGATCCTGCTGGCGGGCAGTACTCCTGGCGCCAGAAATCCACTCAATAGTGATATCCGTTGGAGACAACCCCTCCGCTTTCGCATAAGTCGCGAGCGTTCGAAGAGGGCGTACGTCGATTTGTCTGAGGCCCCGCTGTCTTGCAGCGCCCAAAAGTTTCTTCCAATCATCTTTTTCTTTGGGTTTGCCGCACGACCGGTTCTTCGAGACTGTAGTTTGGCGATCACGATCCAATGGACTTTTTTTCCGTTGAATTGTGTCGCCAGTACTCTGAGGAGACTCAACAGTCTCGCGCTTAACATAAGGTGTGACCACAGCACCGTTCGCCACCAAAAGTTTGCGTAAAATTCTAATGTAGTTCTTCTTTGTACTTTCGTTGCCACGCATCCCATAACTCGCTGGATCAGTTGTTTCCAACGTGGGTAATTTGTCTACGAGTCCCTGAAGTCCCGGATCTTGACCGATTTCGAATTGCTCGCTCTCCACCGCAAGGCGCCAGACGAACGCCGCGGCGTTTGCAACCGTTCTTGTCTGTAGTTTTACCACATCAGCGAGGCTACGGGGCAATGGAGCGAAGTGTTCGTGGTCAAACTCAGTCGGTAGATTTCCGATACTTTGATCTGGTAGAAGACCAGTCGCGTTGCAAAGTTCACAAGAACGCAACCTGTCGAGCAAGCGAATACCACTACGGAAGCTAATTCGCTGATCGCCCTTGAGGTTTAGATTGATCTCTGTAGCGAGTGTCCGCGTAATCGAGTTTGGCTTGCAGCCATTTGGCAACCGGCAGGCAACGTTATAGAGTTTGCTGGCGGCTGTTGCACCGGCAGAGAGTCTTGCTGCTCTGCGAAGGCTCGTCCAAGGGTTTAGATCAGTATCTCCTGGCGCAGCCAGCATATAACAGTCCAAAATGATACGGCGCCAGCTGTTGTATCGAACAGGATCGTTATGCAAGGCGGCGGACGCCGCGTCCGGCATGTGGCCCGCTGGAAATTGGGTGGAGAACTCTTGCGCCGACATTTCAAGCGCAAATAGTGGCAGACCGATCATATCTGACAGAAGGTCGAACGCTGCGATCTCAGCAAATGGCCGGTAAGGCACGAGTTTACCGGTTTCAAGCTCAGCAAGTATGGCGACAACAGACGGCATATACACTACATTGGCCCGCCGAAACTTTTTCAAAACAATTAGTGCTTCAACTTGGCCACGAAAAATGCCTCAAAAATACCGACAAGCAACCGCGAGGGCCGACCTGCCGAGTTTTTAGGTGCTTGAAGCGCCAACACAAAATTACCCAAATTCGTGCAAACAACTGCTGCGTTATACTGTTTTGGCGGATCGGCCATTAGTTGAATTTGAGGTGGGGAATGTTGGATCTGCCAGTAGGTGTGTGTGCTCGTTGCAAGAAAAGATTTCCCAAGACACGGCGAGATCGCCGGTTCTGCGAAGAAAAATGCAGGAAACTGGATAGTCAGGAAAAACGGCGCGCGATCCAACCAGAAAACTCTGTGCACAGTCGAACCAAGCATCGAGTAAATATGGTGATTTTTGACAGAGTTTTACGTTTGACGCTCATATATGAGCGCCTCGAAAATGCGGAGAGACTTGGATTTTTGAAGGATCTGATTGACCAAGCGAGGGCAGGTCATGCCGACCTGCGTCAGATACTGGCAAGCCCACAGTTAGTCTTTCCCGATCGTCATAGCGACCTTGGAGCGCTAATGCGGCGACACAGCCTAAGGGTTACAATCGGTGCTTACGCTCAGCTCTACTGCAAGCACTTTTGGGCTGTTGGAGAGAACGCAACTTATGCACAACTGCGTGATATCTTTTATGGCCGCATGAGCGAACCACCAACAGGAGAAGTCTGAGTTTGTGTGGTTCTACTTACCTTTCCTGAAATCGCTCAAAACGTCTTCACCATATTTTCTTATCTGTGTTTTCTGCTGCTCTCTGGAGTTCTGAGCAGGTCCGTCAGTCCCCGTTCCAGACGCTTGTTTTGCATTTGCAACAAGCGTCTGGAATGCGGACCTCCGTTGGCTCCAGATTTCGGTAAGTAGTGAAAATTCTTACCAGTATAACGTTCTGTTCCTGCGTGACGAAAGAATATCTTCCAGCGCAACTGCCAACGCGGTTCGTTCGACTTAGACGAACCGGGTTGGCGAGTGCGCTCCCACCACACGGCTTGTATCGGGATTTATGATCATCACGCCGGTTTAGTAACCCGAATTGGAGATGAAGCATTGGCTCAACCAAATGCTCCTGTCGCCAAGACGGGTAGCCAAAAACAAACAGCGCGAGAAGCTAACCGAAAGCCGGAAGAAATGCTCGCGGAAATCGAAAATCTTAAGCGATATCTCGCAACCGCTATCAACAACAGACCGGATGGCCTTCGTTACCTTCGCCTTTTTGAGCGCCTTGAGGAGGAAGAGCGATCTCTCGCATACCAGGTAAACACGATGGCACGTGTCCAAGAGCTTGCAGGCACCGGATAAACACGGATGCGCCGGGTATCCTCCGTTAAGCAATCTACAACTTGTCACACAATGAAAGGACTAAAATGACCATCGTTTCCAAGGTTTCACTTGAGCGCGCAGGCGCATCCTTAAACACGGATGAGGAAATGAATTGTAGGCACTTCTTCGAACTCACTGCAAATTCAATGCAGCGGTCATGGTTCGAAATCTGTCGAAATGCCGGGCTATCTGAGGTGCCCGAACTTTGGGGCCAAATGTTGGTGCCGAAACCAACCGGAGTGATGCGCATGCATGTTGGGATCGCGAGTTGGAACAGTAAAGTTTATAGTTCCAATGTTTACCTTGGCGTCGACACGAATTTCGAAGTTTCGGTGTCGATACTGACGAGAAGGCCACCCCAATCTCGTGTAGCGCGGCCGAAATTGACGCCGAATGAGTCTCGAGAAATGGCTCGGCTTGTTGGCGCTATGGCACATACGGTGTCTCCAGAACTGGAGAACCGTCACGCCGCCTTTGCGCAACTCACAGATGAAGATAAAGAAAAGGCAATTTCAGTGTTCCCTTGGGCTCAAGGTTTTGAATGTCTTGCGTGGGGGTATTTCGGCAATGTGTTACTGAATTTGTGTGAAGATATCGAAGAATGGGACGCTTGGCGTGAAATGGAATTGCAGCAACGGCGACAAGACCGTCAGCTTGCCAAGCTGTACAATTTACTGCCATCGGGCGCACCGCTTTATGATGCAGCAAGATACGATAGGACCGGACAAGTCGTTTTGGTACGTCTATCGCAGGAACCTTTGTCGAATGCCAAGAAAAGCTTCGTCATTCAGGACTTGGGTGATGACTACGGTAAGGTCGAACCCTTTGGAACGGCGGAGCGCCGTCAGTTCCGGCTTCTGACGATGAAAGCGGTGCCGAAGCTGTCGTCGTCTGTTGTGTCGAGACATCAGTTGCTGGATCTGGCTAAAGAGGGGCAAGAGATCCTCAATCGTGAGCCGAACTTAAAGGGCATCTTATAAGGTGCATGGCGAAGTTTGTGTCAATCGTTATCCACGCTTTGCAGTCGGCGCGGGTCAGCTTTTCGGCACAGCCGTCATCTTACCAAAACGGTTTGGCTCGATCCCTGTCGGTTGAAAGATAATAATTCTTTTGATCCCAGCAAAAGCGCCCAATCTGTTTCTCAATCGCTGTCAATCACGGAGTACCCAGTCATGGTTTGTAAACTATTTTCGCACACTTCAATAATCCGCGTAATAGAAGAAGGAGAAATGCTCATAACGTATAAGGGCAGGCTCCCCCGCTTTTCATTGCGAGATAGCTTATATGAAATTTCGGGTCTTTTGTTGATCCGTCCAGACTGGGCAGAGGCCGCATGGGATCCTCCTGGTCTAATGCCCGTCATAGAAGTGGTGAAACGGCGAAGCGACAATATAACGGCATCGAACCTTGAAGATGCCGTAGAACGAGTGGAGGATGTGTATCATACTTTGCGCGAACGAATGGAGCCCTCAAAGCTGTTCGTGCGTGGCAAAACTGAGTGGATTTTGCCTGCCATTCGACTTCCTTAACCTTTGTTGGAAAAGCTACGTGAGAGGTTCCTCTGTCCCAAGCGGGGCAGGGGAAAGCCATGTTGACTGCCCCTCATTCTGTTTTAGCAAGCCAGGATTACGGCCCGATTTTCCGAAAATCAGAATATTTGAGAAACTTCATACGCGTGGTGAATGATAATCGTAAGCGTCACCTGCTGCGGCTGTTGCGGTGAGGCCCTTTTCATAGAGGTCACAACCTAATTCATGTGCCTCATGATCGTCATCTGGATCGTCGAAGGAAAGATGGGAATCTACATCTGCCTCAGCAGTCCCGATATAGCAGTAATAAGTTTCGGCATTATTCTTTCGACCAATCAGGTAAAGCACGTCAACGCCGTCCTCGGCAATAAGCAGGGCATCGATGCCATCTGAATTGAGCATCATGACAATGCGATCTAATGCCGGTTCCGCCGATATGACGCAATCTGTCATCAGAGTTGCTACAGAATCCTTGAATAGACTCAACTGCGCCCAAGACAGTTTGGTATACGTGTGGAGTGATATTTTGAGCATGCGTCAACCTTTGCGCTTAGAGAATATGATAGACCGCCGGTCAATGCCGTGGCTCTCTACCGAGAAGTGAGCCAGGGAATTGATCGCGGCCAAGCCAAATTGATTTGTGACAAGGATGGATAGACCTTGTTCACTTTTCTTTGGGGCCAAGCAAAGCCGCCGTCGTGATCTCGGCTAAGAACGCGATGGCGCGCAACTTCGTTGTCCAAATGCACCGCATTTGATGCCACGACGCAGCGTTAAATCGGGTATCCGTTGTATCATCTGATCCCGATACCGTGGCAGAAATTCTCCGCGACCTTTGGGGCTTACACGAAACGCACTCCTTCGCTCTCGTCTCGTTAAGCGTGTCGCCGGGGTCAGGCCAGTACCAGCAGGATCTCGTTACGAACGACGAGATGCTGCGTGCCTATGCGTCGGGCGAGGAGGCAAGCGGAGCGCCAGCACGTCGAAGCGACTGGATCGGCGCCCTGACCGATCCAAGACCGGGCGCCGCGCTCGACGCCATTCATGCCGCACCGGACCATAACTGGACGCTGCATGAGCTTGCGGGCATCGCAGGCATGTCGCGCAGCGCCTTCGCGGAGGCGTTCAAGCGCGCGCTCGGCCGCGCGCCCATAGACTATGTCGCGCATTGGCGGATGCAGGTGGCCGAAGATCTTCTGGCTCGCGGCCATAGCGTGACCGAGGTCGCAACCCGCGTGGGCTATTCAGCGCCGAGTGCCTTCGCAGCGGCCTACAAGCGGATACGGGAGCTGTCTCCAGGAACTATCACTCGGAAGGCCGAAGCCAAGTCGTGATCAGCGAGGCAAGATCCGACACGGCCTCCGCCTTGGTCATCCGCTCCCGGATCATCGCGTCCGAGAGCGCATCCGCCGCGCCGATGATGGCGATGCAGCGGCGCCCGATCTCTGCTTCGGATATTCCAGCCAGGGGCCCGAGCGCGTCGGCATAGAGCGCGATATGACCGTCCACCATCTCGCGTTGATAGGCCTCCATCCGGGCATCCCCTTTCAGGGCGCCGTCGATGGCATGGAATTCCGGCCCGACGGCTTCGTGACAGTCCATGTAGGCCTGAGCCAGTAGTTGGGCGATCCGGTCGAGCTCCGGTGGCGCTTCTGCCAGCGCGTCCTCGGTAGCGCGGACCTGCTTTTCGTTGATCTGCCGGTACAGCTCGATCATCAGGCCGGAGCGGGTCTCGAAATGATTGTAGGTGATCGGCTTGCTGACCCCGGCGCGGTCGGCAAGCGCGCCAAGCGACAAAGCGTCAGTCCCGTTTTCGCGCACCATGATCCGCGCGGTCTCGAGCAGCTGGGCGCGCCGTGCGGCCTTGGGCATCTTCTTCGACAAGTTTTCCTCCCACGGTTGACAGGGCAGTTCCGACCCACATATTACCAATAGTAACTTACTTTTAGTACGTTACTAATTGTAATACATGAAACCGCGGGGAGCCACCCCTGAAAGGAGCAACCCATGAGTGCCACGTCGCGCCAGTATCACCTCGTCAGCCGTCCGGACGGCATGCCCGAAGCGGGCAATTTCAGCCTTGAGTACGTCCCGCTCGATCCGCCTGAGCCGGGGCAGATCGCGGTTCGCAACACATGGCTGTCGGTCGATCCCTACATGCGCGGCCGGATGAACGACCGGCCATCCTACATACCGCCGTTCGAGCTGAACCGGCCCATGGACGGCGCCGCCATCGGCGTGGTCGAGGACAGCGCCGATGACCGCTTCAAGCCCGGCGACACGGTCAGCCATTTCGCCGGCTGGCGCGACCGTGCCGTGATCGATGCCGACAGCGCCAGCCCGGTCGAACGCACGATCCCGCCGCAGGCCTATCTCGGCCCGCTGGGCGTGCCCGGTCTTGCCGCCTATGCCGGACTTCTGCGGATCGGGGAGCCAAAGGCGGGCGAGACCGTCTTCGTCTCGGCCGCCGCCGGCACGGTCGGATCGCTCGTCGCGCAGATCGCGAAGCTGAAGGGATGCCGCGTGATCGGGTCGGCCGGGTCGGAGGACAAGATCCGCTGGCTGCGCGAGGTCGCCGGTGTCGACGCCGTGATCAACTACAGGACCGCGCCCGACATGACCGCCGCGCTGGCCGAGGCTGCGCCGGAGGGGATCGACATCTACTTCGACAATGTCGGCGGCGACCACCTGGAGGCGGCGATCGCAAACGCCAAGGATTTCGCGCGATTTCCCATCTGCGGGATGATCTCGCAGTACAACAAGAGCCCCGAAGGCCCACGCAACATCTTCGGTGTCGTGGAAAGGCGGATCCTGATGCAGGGTCTGATCGTCATGGACGAGTTCGGCATGATGCCGGACCTGCAGCGCGACATGACCGGATGGATCGCGGACGGCAGGATCACTTGGCAGGAGACCGTCCGCGAGGGGCTCGACAGCGCCCCGGACGCCTTCCTCGACCTCTTCTCGGGCGTCAATTCCGGCAAGATGCTCGTGCGGCTGCCAGAGGGTTGACCGGACGCGCGGGCAGCGGAGGCGCCGCCGCGCTGCCCGCGGCACATTTCCCTCATTCAAAAGGAGACAACCATGTCCTCCAGTTCGCTTCGTGGCGAGGCCGTATCCAAAGCCGACGCCCCCTCTGATCGCACCTGGTCAAGGCGTCGTCTGCTCCGGGCGTCAGGCATGATCGGGGTCGGCCTCTGGCTTGCGCCGTCCTTCACCAGCGCGTCTGCCGGCAAGGCCGATCTGCCCGTGCGGCGCAAGATGGTCGACGCCATCGACGGCCGTTTCCACGTGATCGAGCAGGGTGAAGGTCCGGCCGTGGTGTTCTGTCACGGCTTTCCCGACACGGCAGAGACCTGGCGCAGCCAGATGCAGGCCGTTGCCGAGGCGGGTTACAGGGCCATTGCGCTGGATATGCGGGGGTACGGTCAAAGCCACGCGCCGACCGACCCCGATCTCTACACCTCGCTCCATATCGTCGGTGACCTCGTCGGCGTGCTGGACGCACTGTCGATCGACACAGCGGTGATCGTCGGCCACGATTGGGGGGCCGACCACGCACAGCGCGCGGCCCTGATGCGACCCGATCGGTTCCGGGCCGTCGTCAGCCTCAGCATTCCCTTCGCCCCGCGCGGGGAGATCGACCAGTGGCAGGCTTTGCGCGATCAGGGTCTGGGCGACACCTACTACGCCTTCGACCTGATGAAGCCGGGCGCGGAGGCCAGCTTTGCCGACGCGGCGCGGTCGATCCCGAGCATTCTCTACTGGCTGTCGGCGAGCCCGGAGCCTGCGAAGAGATGGGATCCGGCCGACCCCGACCTTCACATGCTGCGGCCTGCGCCGACAGCCGTGCCGGACTGGGCCGCACCCGCCTATGTGCGCCACACCATCGAGACCTTCTGGCGCACCGGCTTCCGCGGCGGGCTCAACTATTACCGCGCGCTGCCCCGGACCTTCGATCTGATGCCGGCCTACAAGGACGCCGTCATCCGCCAGCCAGCCCTCTACATCTGGGGCGCGGCCGACGGGCTGTGCCGGATGTTCCATCCGGAAACGCCGAGCCTTGTGGAGTTACGCGAGGCGCAGCCCAACCTCGTGCGTCAGGTTCGGCTCGAGAATGTCGGCCACTGGGTGCATCACGAGGCCGCCGGGCGGGTGAACACGGCCCTCACGGACTTCCTCTCGGACCTCTGAGTCTTCCATCTCGCGGGGCCAATGGCCGTCCCGTGTCAGACAGCGCCGCGTCATCAACATTCCGACGCGCCATCATCGAAAGGACATGCAATGACACACGACCCCATTCTCTTCGTCGGCGGCTCCGGCATCGTCGGCCGCCAGGCCGCGCGATACCTGCGTGACGCGCATCCCGAGGCGCCGCTTCTGATCGGCGGCCGCGACCTCGGGCGTGCCAGTGCGGTTGCCGCGGAACTCCGCAACGCGGAAGGCGTCGCAGTCGACCTCTCGGCCCCCGACCTGGGCCTCGGAGACCGGCCGGTCTCGGCGCTCGCCCTCTTCTTCAAGGACGACGCCATCGCGTGTCTGCGGTTCGCACAGGCGCGTGGCATTCCGTATCTGAGCATATCGTCGGGCGTCCATGAAATCGGCCCCGAGGTCGCGGCCTACATGCATGCGCCGAACGCGTCTGCGGTCGTTCTCGGCGCCGAATGGCTTGTCGGAGCGACGACCGTGCCCGCCATGCTGGCCGCGCGGGAATTCTCGACCATCGACAGCGTGCGCATCAGCGCAATCATCGACGACGAAGACGTGGGCGGAGCCGCCACCGATGCGGACATGGAGCGCCTGACACGGACCATGCCCGCGGCGCTGACGGTAGAAGACGGCGACTATCTCTGGCGGACGGGCGACGGTGCGCAGACCAGCGTGATCGCGCTCGACGGCACCCGGATGCCGGCCGACGTCTTCTCTCCCTACGACGTGCTGGTCCTTGCGAACGAGACCCGGGCACGCGATGTCGAGTTCCGCCTCGCGGTTGGCGAGAGCTCCTCCCGCCGGCGTGGAGAGCCGCTTTCCACCGAGATCATCGTGGACCTGTCCGGGACCGACCTCGCAGGCCAGCCGCTCCAGGTGCGCCAGGCGGTCGTACATCCCGGGGGCCAGATGCCACTGACCGGCCTCGGGGTGGCCATGGTCATGGAAAGGCTGGCGGGTCTGCAAAACCAAGCGGTCGGCGTGGGGCTCTACTTTCCCTTCCAGCTCGTCGACCCGGAAACCTACCAGAGAAGGCTTGAGGCTATCGGAGGATCGATACTCCCCCTGCAGGGGTAAAAGTAGACGGGTGCGTTTCCACGCGATCGAACCACCTGGTGATTTGCTGGCAGGCGCTTGCGGCAACCCGCTGGTCGCGGCGCCGCTGCGGTCGGCTCCAAGTGGTTCGTTGCAGCCCTCCATGGGCCCTTCGATAGTTGAAGGCGACCGGTCATGGGCGGGCGACGTCCCGGCTCGACATCTTCAGGCCGGCCGTGATGGCCTTGCTCTGGATGATCAGGTCGGCTCGGGTGGGCGTTATCCCGCGCACGACCATCCGCCAATAGAGCGGCGCGACGAGCATATCGAGCGCGAGTTCGCGGTCAATCTCCTCTGGCAGCTCCCCGCGGTGGATTGCGCGGTCCAACAGGTTTTGCGCCTGCTCGCGTCTCGCTTCGGCCAGGCGGTCGTTGATCCTGCGCATCTCGGACGAACGGGCCGCTTCGGCGTGAAGGTCCGGCAGGATCCGGCGGGCAAGCGGATGCCGCAGCACGGCTCGCACCCGCAGCAGGAGAACAAGCACGTCCGCCTCGAGCGTCGGGCCCGCCGGCTTCGGCAGGGCGATACCCAGACCGAGGGCGGTGAGCGCAGCCTCGGCGAAGGCCAGACGCGAAGAAAAGCGACGATAGATCGCCGCCTTGCCCGCACCGGCGCGGGCCGCGACCCGTTCGAGACTGAGCGCGGAGAAGCCGCGCTCGGCCCATTCCTCGAAAAAGGCGCGATAGAGGGCTTCAGTCAGTTCCGCGCGCGGGACCGCCGCTCCGGATGGCTTGCGCGGAGATTTATCGTCGGAACGGTTGCGTTCCATCCATTGGCTTCCTATTTGGTCGATACGCTACCGTTCCATCCATAGGAGCCTTTCTCATGGACGACAAGTTCGACTGTTTCTCGGGCCTCTTGCGCGGCGCCCTCGGCTCCCGTTTGAAGGCGGGACCGGAAATCGTGGACCTCTTCACCGAAGACGTGGTCTTCGAGTTTCCCTATGCGCCCGATGGCCTGCCCACGCGGCTTAAGGGCATCCCGGCCCTCGTCGATCATCTGGCGCGTCTCGGCCCGATGCTGGAGCTGGGGAAATTCACGCTGCACCGAGTTCACCCCTCCGGGGAAACCGTGGTCTTCGAGTTTTCCTGCCGGGGTCGGGGCGTCGCAACGGGCCTGCCCTACGATCAGGATTACATTTCCGTCGTTACGCTCCGCGAGGGGCGCATCGCCCGCTACCGCGACTACTGGAACCCGCTTGTCGCACTCTCCGCGCTTGGCGGGGCGAAAGCGGCTGCAGAGGCCTACGCGGGGGAGACGACTCATGGCTGATCGCATTCTGGTCATCGGCGGCAAGGGAACCACCGGCAGCCGGGTGGTAAATCGCCTCGGTGCCGCCGGTGCCGAGGTCGTCATCGGCACCCGCAGACCCATCGACCCCCAAGACCGTTTCTTCGACTGGGCAGACCCGGCCTCCGTCGCGGCCTTCGACGGCTGCGCGGCGGTCTATGTGGTCGCGCCCACGGACCGCACCGACCACCTCGACGTCATGCGTCCTTTTCTGGAAGGGGCCATGGCGCGTCAGGTGCGCCGCTTCGTCCTGCTCAGTTCTTCCCTGCTCGAGCGAGGCGGGCCGATGATGGGCAGCGTTCATGCTTGGCTGGCCGACAACGCACCCGAATGGGCCGTTCTGCGCCCTTCTTGGTTCATGCAGAATTTCTCGGATGGTCCCCACGCCCGAACCATCCGTGACGAAGATGCGATCTACAGTGCAACAGGCAGCGCCCGCATTGGCTTCATCGATGCCGACGACATCGCAGCCTTAGCCGTCGCCAGCCTGACGTCCCGCGAGCCCCTGAACGACGACATGATCCTGACCGGCCCCGAGGCGCTCAGCTACGAGGACACCGCTGGCATCCTATCCAATGTGACAGGTCGGACGATCCGCCATGTCGCCCTCTCCGGCAGTGAGTTGGCCGAGCGCTTCGAAGCGCAGGGCCTGCCACCCGAATACGCACGCATTCTCGCTGGCCTGGACGAGGCGATCCGCACCGGGGTCGAGGATCGCACGAGCGATGGCGTCGCGCGACTTACGGGTAAAACACCGGGGTCGTTCAGGGAGTTTGCTCAACGGCATTTGGAGCGCTGGCGATCTTGACATCCACGGACCTAAGATGTTCCACAGATCAGGTCGGCATCGTCTCGCTTTCGGATAGGGCGTTTTGGTAATGCGAGCTTGGCCTCCTCCTGCGCCCCGCTGATCCGGCTAAGAGGAACGCGGCGCCATGGGCGAACGACCGCAATTGGGAGATAACAGCGTGGTATTGGTTCGACAGTTGAACGGCGGAAAAGGGCCGGTCACGACGGATTCCTCCGCGCTGCAAGTGCAAAGCCCTCCGCGATAATCGCGACCGCATTGGGCTCGAAGCGGACCTACGGCGGCGCGGCGGGAACGCTCGTTCGGGTTGGACTTTGGCCGTCGCTCCCGGCCCTTAGCTGCCGTTAGGACATTGCGGAACGAAGGACGGCTACAAGCCGCTTCAGCGCGCGATCCAACTTAGACGAAAAAGGCGCTCAGCAAGCATTCTGTGATAAGGTTGACGAGAAGCTATTGCTTTCTCCACGGTAGCTTTCGGACCCGGCAAAGGATAGGCCAAAATCCACCTCTCGGGATCATAAACTTTAGTCATATTTGGCCAAGTCACTCAGTTGTTGCGACTTCAGTGCAATGGATTTTGCCGCCTCCGTGAAGGACATCTCCGGAAAGCGAGGCATGATCAGCCTCCTTATTAGGAGAGCAATCACATGAGAACCACCATTGCCGTGGACGATGATCCATCAACTCAGCTCCTGTTCGAGCAGGCCTTGGAGCATATTGCGCGTAGCTATCGCAGGACCTTTTCCGCGGACACGCGTATCCGTCCCTCGCGCCTCGTGATCACAACGGATCCCACCGGCGCGGTGGCTTGCGCCGCAAGCATCCGGTGCAATGACGAAGCCTTTTTCTCACAACAGTACCTTGACGCACCGGTCAGCGAGCTTCTGTCGCGTCGGACCGGGTTGGCGGTGGGGCCCGTGGAGATCCTCGAAGTTGGAGGGCTTGCCTGCAGTTCGCCGTTTTCAGCCTATCCGACCCTGCGCGCCCTCTTCGAATGGGGACGGGAGCGCGGGATCAGCTGGGGGCTTTTTACGGCCACCACCGAGGTACGGCGGCTGATCCAGAGGGCGCGGATCACGCCGCTCATGCTGGCGCCAGCGGACGCCAGCCGGGTCCTGGATCCGGATCAATGGGGCGAATACTACGACCATGATCCGTGGGTCTGCGCCTTTCGCGATCCGGTTCAGATGGTTGATGCCGCGATTCCGCGAGCGGAGACCGCCTGATGACTCATCGTGTTTTTCGTGCGCTGGCCCTGCATGGTCTGCGAACCCCTTACAAGGCCGCTCTGCGCTCGAATGCGCGGCGCATCAATTACGGCTCCCTGGCGAATTTCCTCGCCCAAAGCGCCAACATACTTGCAGGCAGCCCGCGGGTTGTCGGGATTACCACCAGCGATCCGCTGGAGGCCGCCCTTGCCGATCTGGCGTTAACCTTTCACGGTCATGTTGCGGTGCATGTGCCGCCGTTCTTCTCGACCGTCCAAAGGGCGCATATCTTCGAGGCTGCCGGCATCGAGACATTCATCGGCGAGTGTGACGCGGCGGCGGTGACCGAAGGTTTGCCGCGCCCGGAAGAGTGCCCGCCTCTGGACGGTCCGCTAAGCCTGCCTGTCATCGGTGCACGGCGAATCATCTTTACATCGGGATCATCCGGGACGCCGAAGGGTGTGCTTATCGGTGAAAAACAGATGGCGGCGGCGATTGCCGGGCTCGACAAAGCGATATTACCCAATTCGGAAGATACACATCTTTCGCTTCTCCCCATGGCGCAACTTCTGGAACAGGTGGCTGGTCTCTACCTGCCACTTCTGGCTGGCGCCGAGGTCTGTTTCTGTCCGGAGGCTCTGCATGCGCTCTTCGGCGGGCCGATGGCGCCGGTCATGGCGGCTATGAGTGAAGCACGTCCGACCACGACGGTCCTTGTTCCCGCGCTGCTCTCGAGGATGGTGTCCGAGCTCAAGTCAACCGAGCGTATCGCCCCCGAGAGCCTGCGCCTTGTTGCCGTGGGCGGCGCGATGACCTCGCCGGCTCTGCTCACCAGTGCCAAGAGCCAAGGCCTGCCCGTCTGCGAGGGCTACGGTCTTTCGGAATGCTGCTCGGTCGTGGCATTGAACATGCCGGAAAGAGCACGGCCGGGGACGGTAGGCAAGGTTCTGGACGGGGTCCAGGTGCGCATCGACGATGGCGAGATCGTCGTGTCGGGTCCGACCGTGATGGAAGGTTATGTCGGGCAGTCGCCGGTCACGGGCGAGTGGCGCACCGGAGACCTTGGGCGTATCGAGGATGGTCACCTGATCGTGGAGGGCCGCAAGGACTGGCTGATCGTCACGCCGCAGGGCCGCAACATCAATCCCGAGTGGGTCGAGGCCTGCCTTTGCGCCGATCCATGCATTCCCGCCGCCGGGCTTCATCTGGCGCAGGACGGACAGCTTGAGATCATCGCCGTTGTCACCGGGCCAGTCGATCCTGCAAGAATCGAACGCCTGTTGGCAGGCCTGCCGCACTATGCCCGCCCAGTGCGCGTACGCTTCGTACCTGCGTCGCATGAAGGGCTTCTGAAACCCGGCGGCGGCATTGACCGGAGTCAGCTTCCACAGCTCTCGGCGATGCTGCCGTACCATTCCCTTTCCCATGACCAGAAGGAGTGTGTCGCATGACACCCAAGACCCCCGTTGCCCTGATCACCGGGGCCGGCTCCGGCATAGGCCGTGCGATTGCCCTCGAGGCGGCGCGGTCGGGCCATGATCTGATCCTCGTGGGGCGTCGGCTGGAGCCGCTCGAAGATACGGCGGCGCAACTCGGCGCCAACGTACGGCTTGTCCCCGCGGACATCACCACGCCCGCGGGCCGCGCCGCTGTCGTCGCGGCCGCCGGGGACCGTCTGGATATCCTGGTGAACAATGCCGGGCGGCTGGCGGTGGGGCGCCTCACGGACCTGAACGACAAGGAAATCGCACAGACCGTGGGCACCAACCTGACAGCCGCGGTGCAACTGACCCGCGACCTTGTCCCCGCCCTGTCAGCGACGCAGGGGCAGATCGTCAATATCGGCTCGATGTTCGGAATGATCGCCTTTCCCTATTTCTCGGCCTATTCGGCCACGAAATTCGCCCTGCGAGGCCTGTCCGACGCGCTGCGCCGCGAGTTGTCGGAGTTCGGCATCACCGTGACCTACGTGGCGCCCCGCGCCACACGCACCCCGGCACAAAGCACATTTGCCCATCTGGTCGAGCCTTTCGGAATGGTACTGGATTCGCCAGAGCGCGTCGCCAGTCGCGCCTGGGCGGGCATCATGGCGGGCCGCAAGACGATCTATCCCGGTTTTGGCGAACGCATCTTTGCGCTGCTTCAGGCGATGGCGCCGTCGCTGATCGACGCCGCGCTGACCCACAAGGCCGGCACAGCCCGCGCGCAGGCCGCGCTCAATTCCTACACCAGACAGAAAGAGGCTTGATCCATGAGCTACAACATCATCCGCCCCACCGCAGAGGGGCAGCCCGTGATCGACGCTCCCGTGGTGGAGCAGATCCGGTCGCACCTGCAAGAGGACGGCTGGACGCTTTTGCGCGGCTTTCGGCCCGATATGGCGGCATTCAGTGCGCTAACCACCGCGCTCTGTCGCAAGATCACGTTCGACCCGGCGCGCGAATACGGCGACGCCAACACGCAGAAGGTCGACGCCGGCACCGGCCCCATCGGCCTGCATACCGAGAACGGCAATACGCCCGTCTGTCCCGATATCGTTGCCTTCTACAGCCCGGTCGCGGCCTTTGAGGGCTCGCAGACGACCGTGTGCGACGGACGCGAGGTCTACGGCGCGATGAGTGATACTCAAAAGGCCCGGTGGCAGCGCGACATGATCGTGGAACGCTACCTGCCCGAGGAACTCTGGAAGCGCTACCTGGCCAACGAACATCCGGCCATTTCCCGTCCCGACGAGGTCACGCCTGAACATGTTGAACAGTTCCGCGCCGCGATCCCGAACCAGGATTTCGACATGCTGGACGATGGCGGCATCAACTACCGTCTGACCGTGGCGCCGGTGCGCGGCTCCGCCCTGTCCGGCGGTCAGGGGTTTGCCAACGCGGTGCTTGGCCCGTCGCACAACTACGCGCCGCCGCGCTATCGCTTTGGCGACACGGACCTCGTCAGCGAGGACGAGATCGAGGAGATGCGCGCGCTGGCCGAGGCCTGCACACACGAGATCAACTGGCAGGATGGCGATATCGCCGTTCTGGACAACACCCGCGTCATGCATGGCCGCCGCGCCATCATCGACACCAACCGCCAGCTGTTCATCGGCATGGGCAACGTCTGACACGGCCCATCCTGAAACCCCATCCCATCAAAGGAGACCAAGACCATGAAACGTATCGCGACCCTCATCCTGTTTTCCCTTTTTGCCGCCAGCCCGGCGCTGGCCGACCCGATTGAAGGCCTCTGGAGAACCGCGCCCGATGACCACGGCGATGTCGGCTATATCCGCGTCGGCACCTGCGGCGCGAGTTATTGCGGTGTGCTGGAGCGTGCGGAAAACGCAAAAGGTGAAGCGATCCAGCCCGATACGCTTGGCCGCAAGATCGTCTGGAACCTGACCCACAGCAGCGCAACCGAATACAAGGGCCGGATCTATGCCCCCGACCGCGACAAGGAATACATGTCGAAGCTGGAGCTCTCGGACAATCGCATCTCGGTCAATGGTTGCGTGCTTGGCGGGTTGATCTGCCGCAACGGCGGCCAGTGGACTCGGGTGCAGTAAGCACGACGCCCGTAACGCGTCGGGAGCCGCTTCACCGCAGCTAACGGCAGGCCCTTTCCGGAGGGCCTGTTTCACGTTTCCAGGGGCGCGGAATGACGCAGGCCGCCACGGCATGTCGCCATTGCCCTTGCGCCGTTCTTACCGTTTCATACCCGCCAGGATCTTCGAGGATAGTTCCATGCAGCATGTAGGGTCCATGCAGGCCAGCACCCTGAAATACGTCACCTTGTTCCTGATCGGCAGCGTCGTCTTTTTCGTCTTCGACGTGGCGAGCGACATCTACGAGCGCGTGATCGCCAGCAATGCGCCGAGTTTTCTGGACCTGACGCACCTGTTCTTCGAGGTGTTTTCGGCCGGAGCGCTGATCTTGGCGATCCGGATCCTCGTTCGCCAATTGCGTTGGCTTCAGGCACGCAACACCAAGCAATCAGAGTCGCTCAGTTTCCTGCGCGGCGAAATGGACAGCTTCGTGCACGGAAAGTTCGATGAGTGGAACCTAACGTCAGCGGAGCGTGACATCGCGATGTATATGCTCAAGGGCCTGAGCATTGCCGAGATCGCTGCGGCCAGGTCCACCGCGGAAGGCACGGTCAAGGCGCAGACCTCAAACATTTTCCGCAAGACGGGCGTTGCCTCGCGCATGGAACTGATGAGCCTGTTCATGGACGAGTTCCTGGACGTCGGCGCGGGAATTGACGGCAGACTAAGGCAGGCCGGATAGCGCCTGACCTGTTGGCGCAAGTGGCGCTTCGATGACTGCCGTGGGTTCGAAGCAGCCGTTCTTGGACGCTGCAGCAAAGGTCTGCTATCCGCCCTTTCTAACCACAACTGGAACGGAAATAATCTATCGTGTCTCGTTCCCAGAGCGGGTTCACTTACGGATCCGAATAATCTTTGCTAAGCCGACGAAATGTTACCGCGCAAACTGGCTTCGAACGCTTTGGTTTTTCGTGGACATCAGCCGAAAGAATTATCTGCGCTGCTACAGCGGACGCGTCATCAACCCCGGAAGCCGTGCGCGCCTCGCACTCTGGGCCTGACCGACCGGTGTTAGCAGACCGTCCGCTTACAGAATGGGCAACTTGGTTATTCGTCAATTAGCTGAGACCTCGCCATCCTCCAGGGTTCATTTTCTCGTCGCGCTCGTTGCGCGGGAAGAAATCTCGAGCCTGAATATTGAGATCAATTCCCAACGAATCCCGAAGTACGCCTAACTGGGCAGCTGTGGCATCGGCCAGCAACTTGTCGCCGGTCTCCGCAAGAGTTTCCGTCTTCGCCGCGACATCTGACAATATCCCCAACCATTCACCCGAAAACTTTGGACGGCGGAAGCCGATATCGCGCATCAGTATCTCAATATCTTCAATGTTAAGATCCTCGGCAAACTCCGCGCGGCCCAACAGGAAGGAGAATCGGTGCGTGGGCCTGCTATCCATGAAGACCGGCACGACATCATAGAGCGGCGCCAGTTCTCCATTTCGTCCAAGATACAAGATTGAGGCGTTCTTGCCGTGATTGTCGGTATTGCCGACTGCCAAGTTGAATATCGTATGGCGTAGGAACTCCATCTGGAAATGCGCCGGAACCACGGCTTCCGCAGCCAGTTTTCCAACCATTTCGGCCGAAAATCGCGCGCCACCCGGCGCGGCATTGCGTTCGTATTTTAACTCGCGCGGCAAGCTCAGCGCCTGGCAGAAGTCCTCTGAGTGTAGTCGCCGGATCTCCCCGCCATCCTGTATTCGATCAAACCGCCGTGACAGGATTGCGCCGATATCAGCACATGTCTCGTCGTCGTAGAACTCCAGGTATTCATGCTCGATCACGTCGAGGCCGATGTCGCGGGCAAGTCCCAGCAGCGCGGCTTCGCGCCGTGTCAGGCTTATGTCGTCCCGCGGTGAAACTTTCAGGATATGCGTGGTGGGGGCACGGCTGTCCGGCTTGGGTTGAAAATAGCGACCTTCATGAACCACCAGCGCCAGCTTCGGCTGTACCCCCGCCAGGGGCGATGGATCCCGCTCGTCTTCAGGGAGTCTCCCATTGAAATGGAGCGCTGCAACGATCTGGGTCATCCGCTCCTCGGGGATCTCTTGGTAATCATCTGGGAAGATGCCCGGGCGCTTGCCCGGACCGGTTCCCTCCGGCGTCACGGATATCGCACCAGGACAATCCGCCCCGAGGTGGTAGAGAAGTTCCGCGACATCGTTCCTATCGATCGTGTAAACTGCCTTCACCCGGTCGAGCTCACGCCCTTCGAAAAGGAGATTGGTGAAAAAAGCCGTGGTCGCGGCATCGCCATATGGGTCCTTCCGGATCGGCATCGACAGGGAAATCCGGCCCTCCGTGGGCAAATCCTGCGCATAGGTGAAGCCGAGGCTTCCATCGTCGGCGCGCACAAGTTTGCCCACCGGCGCGTCGAGCGCCTCCATCCAGACATCGAGCTTCACGACCGGGCCTCCGCCATGAGATCCACACCCAGCGCGCTCAAGAGCCGCAGGTAGGTATCAAGTTCGGCAATCACCTCACCGCGCTCAATGCGCGACAGGTTGGACTGCGCGACGCCCGTAATCGACGACAGAGTTTCCTGCCTCATTTGCAGTCTTTGACGCCTTTTGCGTATTATGACGGCCAGGTCTTCCGGTTTTCGGATCTTGTCGCCCTTCATCAGTACGACTCCTAAAATATTGCTACTCGGCAATATACTGGGTGACCGAGATCCTGCAAATCGGAAATATTGCTCTCGCGCAATATTTTCAATTTTTTGCAGTGTTTAAAATCTTAATATTGCTTTTAGGCAATATTATTGACTTGCTGCACGATCTCTTTATTTAAATCGCCCAAAATGCGATCCTGTAGGACCGCGCATATTCATGCGCAATTCACCCATAATCTTGCGCGGGTCGAAAATGGAGATCCCGAGATCGACACAAAAATAGCTTAGAGTTTTGAGGCCTTCGCCGTGGAAGGAAGTAGCCAGGAGTTGGAAGTTGCGAGCGCCGGGCTGATGCGGCGACCGGAGCGAGACGGACCTTAAGAGGTTGAGCGGGATGGTAAAAGGTATAGGCGCACTGTGCATCCTTGGCAGCGATACCCGTGGAAATAGACGGGAAGCCCCGCTACCTCCGAGGCAATTGGTAATCCACCCCAGTCATTCGAGCCCGCCAAGTCAGCATTTCCCGGCTGACCAGATACTGGTCGCACGCCACTTCGTCCGGAATCCTTTGGGATCGGATCGAGAGTAGCGCACGCCGAGGCAACAATAAGGTGCCGGCGAGCCAGTCAGCCTCATATTCCTGGTCCTGATCGAAGTTTCCCGGCACCAACGAGCCATCTTCCATAAGGAAAGCCTGAGCGAGTTCGGGCCCCAGGATGATGTGCGACAGTTCGTGCATAATCACGTTGTTCCTGCGGCCCGGCGAGGAGACCGGCTTATAGACAACGAGGTTCGAAGGTCCCATGCGCATCGTCAATGCAGCCCAAGAGTCATCCGCCTCGTTGGTCAGAACCGAGAGGTTCTCTGCGTCAAGATCTTCGATCTCTTTGACCGACCACACGGTGATGCCCAGATGGTCCGCCAAGCGATCGGCTGACAGCGGCCCGGTAGCATGTACTCCAAGCTGTTTGCGATACTCGACTGATCGCCGCTCGCACTGCGATTTGAACCCTCGCCGAAACGCCAGCTAATGCCCCCTCGCGTTGACCTTCGCGAACTGGTCGGCTGCTTTCTCAATCAAAGCCGCGCCCGCCTCGCCGCCGCTAACAAATGAACCTCACAGAATTGGCCTGACGGCCAATGCGCCTTGGACCGGGCTTGCTATATGAGGGCCGCACGCTCCAAGGCGCTCGCACCAAACTGGCCGACTTTTGCTCCGCCACAATGGCCGAATTTTACTCCGCCGTTGACAAATCTTCATGCCGACATCCTGTCGGACCTCGCCGGCGCCCTTGCCGGCAGTCTCGGGGTCGCACCTACTGGCAATATAGACCCTGAACGGCGCTTTCCCTCGATGTTCGAGCCGATCCACGGGTCGGCCTTCGACACCACGGGCAAGGGCATCGCAAACCCCGTAGCTACATTCTGGACCGCAAGTCAGATGCTCGATCATCTTGGCGAGGCGGATGCCTCCACTCGGCTCATGCGCGCTGTGGAAAAAGTCTGTGCCGACGGCGTACTGACACCCGATGTGGGCGGTAAGGCCACCACGCAGGAGGTAACCGACGCGGTCTGCGAGGCGATACGCGGCGACAATATCTGAAATCTTCCCGCCGATGGCCGACATGCGCGCTCACTTGCGCATGATCGGCATGCACCCGGCAATCCATTTCGTCTGGAGACGCTCTGCTCTGGACCGCACTTCGAGCGCGTGCATGGCGTTCGAAGAAAACAGACTACTGTTCGCTTCTTCACGGATCTGAAGAGTATCCAGTTTATTGGACGCCGCCCATCTTGGGCCGCTATCGACCTCTTTGCAAAAGTTCAACGAGCTGCCTTTCACAGAGGCAGGTCCGAATGCCCGCTTTGGGCCTATTCTGTTGAAAAACTCGCGCTTGATCGAAGGGCGCCGTGCTGATTCAATTCTGCCAATGGGTGGGAGGATTGGCGATGATGGGACCACGGCAGGAGGCGCAACCGGCGCTGTTCTACGAGTTCTCGCTTGAGGATCAGGTCCCACAAGACCACCTGCTTCGATCCATCGACCGGTTCGTGGATCTGTCCGCGATCCGTGCTTACCTCGCTGATTTCTACAGCCACACTGGTCGTCCTTCTGTCGATCCTGAGCTCCTCATCCGGATGCTACTGGTTGGCTATTGCTTCGGCATCCGGTCTGAACGGCGGCTCTGTGAAGAGGTACACTTGAACCTGGCCTATCGCTGGTTTTGCCGCCTCGATCTGAATGACCGGGTCCCGGACCACTCCACCTTCTCCAAGAACCGCCATGGCCGGTTCCGTGATAGCGAACTGCTGCGTCACTTGTTCGAGACTACGGTGGCGCGATGCATTGAAGAGGGCCTGGTCAGCGGGCAGCGCATGGCGGTAGATGCCAGTCTCATTGAAGCAGACGCGAACAAGCAGAACTCGACGCCGAAGGAGGACTGGGACGCGGCGCGGGTCAACCCGGTCGATGCGCCCCGCGCGGTTCGCGAGTATCTCGACACGCTGGATGAGGCCGCCTTCGGCGCGGCCAGCGAGGTCACGCCCAAGTTCACGTCGCATTCCGACCCGGCCAGCCAGTGGACGGCGGCGCGCAAAGGGCCGGCTTTCTTCAGCTATTCGGACAACTACCTGATCGACACGGATCATGGCGTGATCGTCGATGTCGAGGCGACGCGGTCGATCCGACAGGCCGAGGTTGGGTCAACCAAGACCATGCTGGAGCGGGTGAAGGCAAAATTCGACCTGCATCCCGAACGCCTTATCGCGGACACCGCCTATGGTTCAGGACCGATGCTGGGCTGGCTCGTGGATCATAAGATCGCACCCCATATCCCGGTTATAGACAAGGCCGGTCGGAACGATGGGACATGGACGCGGGCGGACTTCGAGTGGGATGCCGAGAACGATCAATACATTTGTCCCGAGGGTCACGCTCTGAAGCAGTTCCGCCGCAACTACTCCGACCCGAACCGAGGGCCGACCGGCAAGGGCACGGCGCGCTACCGTGCCTTGAAAGAGGCCTGTCAGGCGTGCCCATCCAAATCCAAATGCTGCCCCAACGCCGAGGCCCGTAAGATCACCCGCGAAGAACACGAAGACGCCAGAGACGTGGCCCGCGGCATTGCCAAGACCCGTCAATACGACGTCTCAGTGAAGCTTCGGAAGAAGGTTGAGATGCTCTTCGCGCACCTCAAACGTATCCTCGGCCTGGGCCGACTCCGATTACGTGGTCCATGCGGCGCAAACGACGAATTCCTCCTCGCCGCCACCGCCCAAAACCTCCGCAAACTGGCCAAGACCTTTCCCGCACCGCAGCAAACGCGAAAAGCCTGATCAGGAAAGCGCGCGCGCCTCGTTCAGAGCACCACTTACTGCGCCAGCAACACGTTGTTTTTCCACAGAATCGGCCGGAAGCTGACCGTGGCTGGATTCGAAGAAAGTTCGGCACTTTGATACCTGAGTTAAGCTCGCTGGTCCGATGATGAAACAAGAAAAAAAGTTCGGAGTACTTAGCGGCAATTCGGCACGAAACTACGAAATCGCCGCTTGTTCGATATGTGCGATGATGTGGTCCACGGAACTGGCGATATCGCGCACGATGTGCTTGCGTGCATCGGCCGGCTTCTGCTCTTTGATCGCTTCGAAGACATCGTAATGATGATCAATCATGTCACGCCCGCCATGTGCGTAGAAGGATGAAATTGGCGGGCCGATTTGTAGCCAGAGCCCGTCGAGATGGCTGGAAAGGATCGGCATGTTCGCGGTTTCGGCCAGCGAAAAGTGGAATTGCTTGTTCAAGACGATACAGCGTTCCCAGTCCTCGGCCTTCATGGCGGCTTCATTGTCGGTGATATTATTCTTCAGTGCAACGATATCGGCGTCTGTCCGACGTTCGGCTGCGCGAGCGGCGGCAAGACCTTCAAGTTCCAGGCGGATATCGGCGATCTCGCGGTACCGATCAGAGGTGATTATGGGAACGCGAATGTCGCGGGCCGCGCGCTGTTCAAGGGCACCTTCCAGAAGCAGGCGTTTCACCGCGTCTCTGACTGGTGTGGAGCTGGTTTCAAGTCGATCGGCGAGGTTTCGAATGGTCAGCTTTTCACCGGGCTTAAACGCCCCGCTGATAATCGCGTTTGCGATCTTTTCGTAGGCGACGTCTCCCAGAGATGCCTGGCTAATGGCTGAAAGCCCGTGATGGTCCTCCACTTTTCGCTCCTTAAGATAGTCACGGTTCGACAATAGCGTTTGGGGCGATCCGTAAAACCCGGTTGCTTAATAGCACGGCATATTTATTTTGTCATGCGTCAAATATGATGCATCATACTTGACGCATGAAATCCATAGGGTATGGTCGCCCGAGTTGCGCTTGGGTTTCCTTTGGGGAACCGGGCCCAGACAGGGAGTATTAAAATGTCCACTAATCACACACTTCTCAGCACCACGGCTCTCGCCTGCGCGGTCGCCTTTGCGCCCGTCGCCTTCGCGCAAGAGGCCGAATGGGAAAGCTTTGATGTCTATAATTTCGACAGCGGAGACGCCGTCGAGGAAACGATCGCGCCAACCGCGAGCGCTACCGAGAAATGGTCGCTTTGCGCCGTTGTCCCCCACATGAAGGACGGCTATTGGATTTCCGTCGATTACGGCCTGGTGGCCGAGGCCAAGCGACTGGGCGTCGAACTGACGATCCTGCAGGCGGGTGGTTACGACCAGTTGTCGCGTCAGGTCAGTCAATTTGACGATTGTATCGCTTCCGGCGCGGATGCCGTGCTGATCGCCCCGATCTCTGAGGCCGGACTGGCCGACAAGATCGCGGCGACTGCCGAAACCGACGTGGTGCAAATCGGTTTCGTGAACCCGATCCAATCCGCCCCCGTCAATTCAAAGATCTTCGTCGATTACGCGACCAAGGGTCTTCAGACGGGCAAGTTCCTCGTCGACCATCTGGGCGAAGAGGGGGGCGGTGCCGTCGCGCTTCCTGGTCCGCAAGGCTCCGGCTGGGCCGAGTCGTACATGAGCGGTTTCGAAGAGGGCGTTGCCGACAGCCCGGTTGAGATCCTCGAGCGCAAGTTCGGCCCCGCCGGCGTGGCCGAGTCGCTGGGTTTGGTCGAGGACGCGCTGCAGACGCACCCGGACCTGAAGGCGATCTGGGGCGGTGCGCCTGCCGCCGAGGCCGCCGTGGGCGCTGTAGAGGAAGCCGGTTACGACGACGTAACCATCGTGGCCTCCTACGAGAACCAGACCATGGTCGATAGTCTGAAGAACGGCCAAGTGTCCGCTTTTGCCACCGAGTTTCCTGTGATGCAGGGCCGGATCGCGGTGAGCTTGGCCGTCGCCGTGCTTCAGGGCGAGGAAGTGCCCCAGCACCTGGGCGTCATCCCGCAGATGGTTACCACCGAAAATGTGGAAGATATCGACCTCACCACAGTGCTGGCGCCGGTCGGTTTCCGCCCGGAATTCTCGGTGGACTGATCCATTCCTTTGCCCGGCCGCGCCTTGGCGCGTGGCCGGCCGCAATACTCATCTTGCAGCCAATGGTTGGCCAAACCCCGTAAGCGAAGACCGGCCAATGGCCGTATGCGGAAGGCGGAGTTCATGCTTGAACTGAACGGAATAACAAAACGGTTTCCCGGAGTTGTGGCGCTCGACGACGTGAAGTTCCAGCTCATGCCGGGCGAGATCCACGTCCTTTTCGGCGAGAACGGCGCCGGCAAGTCGACGCTCGTGAACGTGATGGTGGGCAACCACCGGCCCGAAGAGGGCAGCTACACAATTGACGGGAAAAACATGCTGGGCCTCAGCCCGGCAATTGCGCGAGAGAACGGCGTTTCGGCGGTGTTCCAGGAATTCAGCCTCGCGCCGTCGCTGACCGTGCTGGACAATATCTGGCTTGGCCGCGAGCTGACGAAATTCGGTCGGATCGACCGAAAGCGAATGCGTGACTTGGCCGAGGCGAAGCTGGCAGAAATGCGCACGAACCTGCCACTGGACGCGATCACTTCGACTTTGAGCCGGGCGCAAAAACAGCAGGCCGAAATTGTCAAAGCGCTGTTGCAGGGCACGCGGTACATCATTTTCGACGAACCGACCGCATCACTGGCCGACGTGGAAGCACAGAACGTTCTTCGGATCATTAAGGAGCTCCGCGACAAGGGTGTCGGCATCGTCTACATTTCTCACCGGATGCGCGAGATCCGCGAACTGGCCGAACGCGTCACGGTTCTTCGCAACGGAAAGTATGTCGGCACAATCGAACAGGACGAGATCGAGGAAGATCGGCTGGTGTCGATGATGACCGGTCGCAGCATGGTCGACCTGTTTCCCGATGTGCCGCACAATCCGGGAGAAGAGGTTCTATCCATCTCGCATCTGGCCACAGTATCGGGTGGGGTGAGAGACGTGAGTCTCGAAGTGCGCGCGGGCGAGATCGTCGGACTGGCGGGGCTTGTCGGCTGCGGCAAGGGTCGCGTGGGGCGCGCCTGCTTTGGGCTGGAGCCTGTTGCCCGGGGTGACATCTTTCTGAAGGGGGTGCCCGTCTCGCCGCGCAGCCCGGCGCAAATGCTCCAGAGCGGCGTCTGCTATTTCCCGTCTGACCGGGGGGCCGAAGGGCTTTGCCTGAACCGGCCGATTTCCGAGAATGTCACGATGAGCGATCTTGGTACGCCCGAAATCGGCAAGCGGGGATTGATCAACCTGAACGGAGAACGCGACCGTGCCCGGACCGCCGCGGAGCGGCTGAAGCTATCGACCGACAACATGAGCACGCGAGTCGAAATGCTTTCAGGTGGCAACAAGCAGAAAATCCTGCTGGCGCGAGGGCTCTCCCGGGAGTTCGACCTCTTTATCTTCGACGAACCAACGGTGGGGGTCGATATCGGCGCCAAAGCCGAGATCTATCAGCTGATGCGCGACCTGACTGAGGGTGGTGCCGCGATCCTCGTGATATCTTCAGACCTCGAAGAGGTCGTGCATATCAGCCACCGCATCTATTCCATCCATGAGGGCCAGGTCGTTGCCGACCTTCGCGAGGGTGCCAAGACCGAAGAGCGCGTGCTCGCCAGCTTTTTCGGCAAGCAGCGGGACACCGAGACAGAGGATATCGCGCAATGACTGTCCATACCGATACCACCAGGAAGCCGAGGTTCACCGCGCAGACGCTCGCGACATGGATTTTGCCGGTCATCATCGTCGGAATCTTGGCGGTGATGGCGCTGGTCGAGCCGCGCTTCTACAGCCGTCTGAACATCTTCAACATCCTCCGCAATTTCACTCTGACGTCTCTGCTGGCGCTGGCGCAGGCGCTGGTGATGATCGTGGGTGGGTTCGATCTTTCGATCGGCGCGATCATGGCGGCGGGTTCTGTCGTGGCTGCGGTCTCGATGCTTGCCCTTACCGAACCGTTCTATTCACAGCCTATGCTGATCATCTCGCTTGGCTTTGGGGGGGCGCTGCTGGTCGGCTGCTTCGCGGGTGCGGTGAACGGGATCCTGGCGGCCAAGTTGAAGGCGTCGCCCTTCATCATCACGCTGGGCACGATGACCGTCATATCGGGCCTGACTTTCTGGTACACGAAAGGGGCGCCGATCTATGGCACGCCCAGTGAACTGGTCTCGGAGATCGGGCGCGGGCGGCTGTTCGGCGTGCCGGTGATCTTCTGGTTCGGCGTGGTGGTGATGGGGTTGCTGTTGTGGCTCTGCACGCAAACGAAGTTTGGCCGGCATATCTATGCCGTGGGCTCGAACCCTTCGGCGGCGCGCGAAAGCGGCATCAACCCGACGCGGGTACTGGTCGTGGTTTACGGTCTCTCAGGCTTGCTGGCTGCCGCAGCGGGGCTTATCCTGACCGCGCGGCTGGGCTCGGGGCAGTCCGGTATCGGCGGCGACGCGGCGATCCAGTCGATCGCGGCGGCGGTTATTGGCGGGGTCTCGCTGAGGGGTGGTATCGGCTCGGTTCCCCGGGTCGTCATGGCCGCCCTGTTTCTTGCGCTCATGTCCAACGCGCTAAACCTCGCCCAGATCGACAGCAAGTTCCAGACGCTGGTTCTGGGTTTCTTCCTGATCGGCTTTGTCGCCATCGAGAGAAAGTTCGACCGCAATGACTGATGTTTCCTCCTTCATCCGGTCCGATCGGATCCGGAGCCAGATGTTCGAATTGGCTATGGTCGCGGCCATCCTGATGATGATCGTCATCTTCGCCGTCGCCGAGCCGCAGTTCCTGTCGCTTGCCAACGTGTCCAACGTTCTAACTCAATCGAGCTACCTCGTGCTTCTGGCCTGCGCGCAAGCGGTGGTGATCCTCGTGCGCGGCTTCGACCTGTCGCTCGGCGGTACCGTTTCCCTGGTCAGCCTGACCGCGGCGATGGGTATGACGATGACAGGCGCATTGCCGATCCCGGCGGGGATCGCGGCGGGGGTTGTGACGGGTCTGATCGTAGGGCTGTTCAACGGGTTCTGCGTTGCCTGGCTCAAAATTAACCCGTTCATCGTGACGCTTGCGACGATGAATATCCTCCTTGCCATCTCGTCGACCATCACCGGCGGCTTCCCGGTGACTGACCTGCCCGATGGGTTCAGCGACATGCTTTCAACGGCGGCACCGTTGGGCGTGCCGGTGCCGGTCATCGTCACCGCGGTTGTGGTCTTTCTGCTACATCTCATGCTGCGCCGCACCCGGTTCGGGCGGTCGATGTTCCTTGTCGGCTCGAACCCCGAGGCGGCCTATGTCGCCGGAATCTCGTCGCGCCGGATCCTGTTGTGGAGCTATGCGCTGTGCTCTTTCTTGATCGCGTTGGGCGCCATCCTGATGACTGCCCGTACAGGATCGGGTGAGCCCAATCTTGGTGGTGCGCTGACCCTTCAGACCATTGCCGCCGCGGTGATCGGGGGTATGAGCCTTCGCGGTGGCGAGGGCAGTATGGCCGCACCGGTTCTGGGCGGTTTCTTCGTCACAATCCTGTCGAACGGGATGAACCTCACACGCGTGGACGGCTACCTGCAGGAGGTGACGCTGGGCGTCCTGATCGTCGCTGTTCTCGTTCTCGACCGTTTGCGCCACCGGCGCACTTCATGACCCTAACAAGGAATGATCGCTTCATGAGCTACCAAGTTTGCATCGACATCGGTGGGACTTTCACGGACTGCCTGGTCGTCGCACCCGATGGCGAGGTGCGTATCTTCAAATCACCCACCACGCCGGGCGAATTCGAAAACGGTTTCGTCAACGTGCTGCACGTCGCGGCGGAAGGTTATGGGCTGGAACCTGCGGAGTTCATCGCCCAGATCGACCAGATTGTGCATGGGTCGACCGTATCCACAAATGCGCTTGTCGAGCGCAAGGTGGCCCGCACGGGCGTGATCCTGAACGAAGGACACAAGGATATCCTGACACTGCGCGAAGGCCCGCGGAAAGGCGCCTTCGAGTGGAAAATTGACTATCCAGAGCCTTACATCCCCGCGTCGTTCACGAAAACGGTCAGGGGCCGGATTGATGCGCGCGGCCACGAACATGTGGCCCTGGACGAGGCGCAGGTACGCGAGGCCGTGCAGGCCCTGATCGATCGCGGTGTCGAGGCTATTGCCGTGGGGTTGCTCTGGTCGGTCGTGAACCCGGCGCATGAACTGCGCGTTTCAGAGATCATCCGCGAGATGAAGCCGGACCTCGCCGTATCGCTGAGCCACAAGACCAACCCGCTGCCGCGCGAGTACAAACGCATCATCGCAACGGCGATCGACGCGTCGATTAGCCCGGTCATATCCTCTTACATCTCCAAGCTGGTCAAAAAACTGGACGAGGCGGATTTCAGCGGCGAGCTTCTGCTGGCCAACTGCGTGGGCGGGATGATGCCCACCGAGACCATGATAGAACAACCGATCTATTCGGTTATGTCGGGCCCAACGCTCGCCCCGATGGCCGCGCTGGCGCTCACCGACGAGAAAGACGTTATCGTCGGCGATATGGGCGGGACCACCTTTGACGTCTCGGCGCTGCGCGACCACAAACTGATCATCACGCCGGATTCGATGATCCACGACGACGCGCTTGGAATTCCGAAGGTCGATGTGCGCTCGGTCGGGGCAGGGGGCGGTTCCATCGCTCAGGTCGATGTGGGTGGCATGTTGCAGGTTGGTCCGCATTCGGCCGGGGCGCGTCCGGGGCCGGCCTGTTTCGACAAGGGCGGAGACAAGCCCACCGTGACAGATGCCAACCTGCTGCTCGGTCTCATAGATCCGGACTACTTCCTTGGCGGCGCCTTCCCATTGCGCCGCGACTTGGCCGAGCAGGCTGTGAAGCCGCTGGCGGACGAGCTGGGCGTGAGCGTGGAAAAGGCGGCCTATGCCATCTACACAACTGCCAACCACAACATGGTCGGCGCAATCGAAGACATTACCATCCGCGAGGGGCTGAACCCCCGCGACAGCTATTTCGTCGCTGGGGGTGGCGGCACCGCTTTGCATATCGCCGAGATGGCCGACGTGATGGGACTTTCGAGCTACATGATCCCGCGCTTCATGGCTGGCCTTTCTGCCTTTGGCGGACTGATTTCCGACCTGCGCAACGATTTCTCCGGCGCGCTGCATACCGACGCGCGGCGCTTCCGGCTGGATGACGTGAACCGGCTGATCGACGACCTGCGCAAGGAGGCGAAGGCGTTTCTCGAGACCGCCCGTGTACCGGAGGATCAGCATGCGTTCGAACTTAGCTTTCAGGGACGCTACGAATACCAATCGTGGGAGATCGAGGTGCCGTTCACCCTTGAGAATGGCAAGCTGAGCGAGGCAGATATCGAAGATCTGTCGAAACGGTTCCACGAGATGCACGAACGCATCTACTCGATCCGCAACGAGGACGACACGGTAGAGTTCACCCGCTGGAACGTCCGGGCCATCGGCAAGCGTGACACAATCGATACGTGGCGGGCCGGCCAGATCGCCCCGCAGAACGGGGCGCCCGCGCCCAAGGCGCATCGGTCGGTCTGGATTCAGGAGGGCGTCGATGGCGGCTTCCGCGACTTGCCGGTCTACAACCTGAACGACCTCGGCGCCGGCGCCGAGGTGTCCGGCCCCTCCGTCGTCGAGGCAGAGACCTACACGGCGATCTTCCGTCCCGGTCACGACTTCAACGTCGATGATCTCGGCAACCTTCTCGTCACTATCAATCGGAGCTGAGCCATGAGCACGACCCAGCAGACCCGACTCGACCCGTTTCTCGTTTCCGTGCTGAAAAGCCGGTTCGAATCCATCGTCCGCGAGATGACGCTCGTCGTAACCAAGGCGAGCCGATCGGCCGTCATCAAGAACGCCAAGGACCTGAGCTGCGCGCTTCTGACCTATGATCACCGCCTGGTGACGACAGAGGATGCGCTGCCGATCCACGTCACTTCGATGGATGTGGCCACGCGCCCGATCACCGAATTCTTCGATGACGTGAAACAGGGCGACATCTTCCTGAACAATTCGCCTTTCACTGGCGGCACCCACCACGCCGACCTGATCATGGCGCTGCCGGTCTACTTCGACGGCGAGCCGCTGTTCTGGGCGGTGGCGCTGTCGCACCATGCCGATACCGGTGCGCCGGAGCCATCGACGTACCTGCCATATGCCAAATCGATCTTCGAGGAGGGCATGCACTGGCCCTGTGTGCGGGTGGCGGAGAACTACGAGGAAAAAAAGGACATCCTGAGGATGGGCGCGCTGCGCAACCGGGTGCCCGACCTGTGGCTCGGTGACGTGCGGGCGCAGAAGGGGGCCGTGCTGACCGCAGAGAAGCGCATCGTCGAGCTCTGCGAGAAATACGGGAAGGACTCGATCAAGGACTTCGTGGAAGACTGGTTCGACTATGCCGACCGTCGTGCCAAGGCCGAGATATCGAAGCTTCCCAAAGGCACCTATGATTACCAGATCTCGCATGACCCGGTGCCGGGCGTGGCCGATGAGGGCATTCCAATCAACCTCAAGATCGAGGTCGACCCGGAGGCCGGCGAGATCACCGTCGATGTGCGCGACAATATCGACTGCGTTCCCGGCGGGCTGAACCTGACAGAAAACACCTGCCTTGGCGCCTGCCGGATCGGGGTATTCAACAACCTCGATGCCAGCCTTCCGCATTGCTATGGCTCTGCGCGGCGGATAAACGTGCTGATGCGCGAGGGGTCGGCCATCGGCAAGCCGGTCTACCCGGCAGGCACGTCCGTAGCGACGACCAACGTGAACGACAGGCTCACCACAGCGGGCAACGCGATCTTTTCAAAGATGGGCAAACCATTCGGCCAGGCCGAGGGTGGGCCGCACCTGCCTGTGGGCATGGCGGTCATCTCGGGACAGGACCCGTTCAAGGACGGACAGACCTACGTCAACCAGATCTTTGTCGGCTATGCCGGGGGCGGGGCAAACCATGGCCATGACGGTTGGCTGACATATTGCGGGCCGGCGAATGGCGGTTTGATCACGCTTGATAGCGTCGAGGTGGATGAATCCATGTACCCCTTCATTATCGAATCCCGCGAAGTCGAGGCCGATAGCCAAGGCTATGGCGAGTTCGAGGGCGCGCCGGGCGTGCGGGGGGCCTATTACCCTCTCGATCACGACATGACCGTTATGTACGCGGCCGATGCCTCGACCTTCGCACCGCGCGGCGTGCTGGGTGGACTCGACGCAAACCCGACGAAGTCGCGCAAGAAAACCCGGGCGGGCGAGGTTGTAGATCTACCCGCCTTCAACCAGGAACTCTGCGGCGACGGAGAGAAGATGATCTTCAACTCCTGCGGCGGAGGAGGTTACGGCGATCCGTTGGATCGCGAGCCGGCCCGTGTCGCCAAGTCTGTCAACCTCGGCTTCATCTGCGCCGACACGGCCCGCGACGTCTACAAGGTCGCGCTCTCCGGCCCGGACGCCTCCGGGCGGTACGATGTTGATTCCGAAACCACCGCAACCCTGCGCAAAACTGCCTGATCATTAGGTGATATCATGAATAAAATGCTTCCCAACTCCGCCGAGGCGCGCGACGTCGCCTATCACTTCCACGCTTACACGAACGCCCGCGCCCACGAGAAAAATGGCCCCGTGATCATGGAGACGGGCAAGGGTGTCCGCGTCTTCGACAACAACGGCAAGTCCTATATCGAGGCGATGGCCGGACTGTGGAGCGCCGCCGTTGGCTTCGACGAGGAACGCCTTGCGGACGCGGCTTATCAGCAGATGCGCAAACTGCCATTCTACCACAACTTTTCGCACAAATCGCACGGCCCGGTGGTGGACCTTGCCGAGAAGCTGATCTCTATGGCGCCGGTGCCGATGTCGAAGGCGTTCTTCACCAATTCCGGCTCGGAGGCCAACGACACGATCATCAAGCTGGTCTGGTATCGCTCGAACGCGTTGGGCAAACCGGAGAAGAAGAAGATCATCTCTCGACTGAGGGGGTATCACGGGGTGACCGCACTATCGGCCTCGCTGACCGGGCTGCCCAACAATCACAGGTCCTTCGATCTGCCCTTCGACGGAATCAAGCACACCACTTGCCCTCATTACTGGAAGGACGGTCAGGAGGGCGAGACCGAGGAAGAGTTTGCCACCCGCTGCGCCGAGGATCTGGACGCGATGATCCAGGCAGAGGGGCCCGACACCGTTGCCGCTTTCATCGCCGAGCCGATCATGGGCGCCGGCGGGGTCGTCGTGCCGCCGGCTACCTACTGGGAGAAAATCCAGGCGGTGCTGGCCAAGTACGACATTCTGCTGATCGCCGACGAGGTGATCTGCGGCTTTGGCCGCACCGGCAAGATGTTCGGCTGCGAAACTTATGGGATCAAACCGGACATCATGACCATGTCCAAACAGATCACGTCCTCCTACATTCCGTTCTCATCCTTCATGATCAACGAACGGGTCTATGAACCCGTCGCCGACGAAAGCAACAAGATCGGCGTGCTCGGCCATGGTTACACAGGCGGCGGACATCCGGTTGGCGCGGCCGTGGCGCTTGAGAACATCAAGATCATCGAAGAGCGCAACCTTGTGCAGAACGCGGCGGAGACCGGAGCCTACATGCAGGAGCAACTCGGTGCGCTGCTGGGGCACCCTCTTGTCGGAGAGGTGCGGGGCAAGGCCCTGATCGCTGCGGTCGAGGTGGTGCCGCCAAAGGGCCGCGAGGCCGACTTCAAACCGGGCGCACTGGGTGGACGGCTCAACGCGCTGATGGCAGAGAACGGTGTCATCTCGCGCAACATGATCGACGCGCTGGCCTTCTGCCCGCCGCTGATCATCACGCGCGAGGAGGTGGACGAAGTTGTCAGCACCCTCGGCCGCAGCCTCAACCAGCTTGAAGCCGAACTCTGAACAGAGGCCTAACAGATATGACAAGACAGAACTTCATAAACGGCGCATGGGTTTCAGGCGCCGGAGAGACAGAGAACGTCAACCCTTCGGACCTTTCGGACATCATCGACGTCTATGCACAGGCTGACGCAGGGCAGGCCGGGGATGCCATCGCGGCGGCCCGTGCGGCGCTGCCCGGGTGGCGTTCGGCGTCGCCGCAGGCAAGGGCTGACGCGCTGGATTTCGTTGGCACGGAGCTACTGGCCCGCAAAGAAGAACTGGGACGGCTGCTGTCGCGCGAAGAAGGCAAAATCCTCGCCGAGGGGATCGGCGAGGTGACGCGCGCTGGCCAAGTGTTCAAGTTCTACGCGCAGGAAGCGCTTCGTGTTGCCGGCGAGTTTGTCCCCTCGATCCGCGCTGGCGTCACGGCTGACGTGCGCTACGAGCCGGTGGGTGTCGTGGGGCTGATCACGCCGTGGAATTTCCCTGTGGCAATTCCAGCCTGGAAGGCTGCGCCGGCGTTGGCCTATGGCAATACGGTCGTGCTGAAGCCCGCAGAGCTCACCCCCGCGATGGCATGGGCGTTGACGGAAATCCTGTCGCGGTCGGGCATTCCCGACGGTGTTTTCAATCTCGTGATGGGGCCGGGTCGGGTCGTCGGCAACACGCTGTGTGTCTCCGAAGATGTTGACGCGGTATCCTTTACCGGCTCCGTGTCGACTGGGCAGACGGTGCGCGAGACGGTGGCGACACGCGGCGGGAAGGTCCAAGAGGAGATGGGGGGCAAAAGCCCCTTGATCGTTCTCGACGATGCCGATCTCGAAAACGCCGTTGGCTGTGCGATCGGCGGGTCGGTCATCTCGACCGGTCAGCGCTGCACGTCCAACACGCGGATCATCGCGACGCCCGGTATCCACGACCAGCTGCTCGACGCGATGGTCCAACGGACAGAGGCGCTTCGGGCCGGCCACGCGCTTGCGGATGGCAGTGATCTGGGGCCAGTTGTCGACGCGCGGCAGCTGAAGGTCAACGAGAGCTATCTGCAGATCGCGCGCGACGAGGGCGCCGAGATCATGTGCGGGGGCGAGCGTGTCGAGCGCGACACCGAGGGTTTCTTTATGTCGCCGTCGGTAATCGGTCAGGCTACCAACCAAATGCGGCATGTCCGCGAAGAGATCTTTGGCCCTGTCGTGAGCCTGCTGAAGGCCGATGATTATGACCATGCTCTGGCCATCGCGAATGACAGCGACCTCGCGCTTTCGTCGGGAATCTGCACCCGGTCTCTGAAACATGCCGAACATTTCAAGGCGCATTCAGATTCTGGCATGGTGATGGTCAATCTGCCGACGGCAGGGGTGGATTACCATGTGCCGTTTGGCGGGCGAAAGAAATCGAGCTATGGCTCTCGTGAGCAGGGCCGCGCGGCCCGCGAGTTCTTCACGTCGAGCAAGACATCCTACACCCTGCCGGTGTGACCGCGGTCCTCATCCCGCGGATCTGGCGCGCGCGCTGTTCTCCCGGCGCGGGCGCCTCTTACCTTTCTTTCTTGCGTCTTCGGAAAGGCCGTTCGCATGACAAACCATGATGTCGTAATCGTCGGCGGTGGTATCGTCGGCCTCGCTACTGCACGCGATGTGCAGCGGCGCCAGCCGGGTGCAAAAGTGCTGTTGCTGGAAAAGGAACCGGCCGTCGCGCTGCATCAGTCGGGTCGAAACTCCGGTGTGATTCATGCGGGTGTCTATTATGCGCCGGGAAGCCTGAAGGCGCGGTTCTGCGCCGAGGGGAAGGCGCAGATGCGCGCGTATTGCGATGCGCGGAGGATTCCCTACGAGATGTGCGGCAAATTGATTGTTGCCGTTGACGAAGACGAGGTGGCGCGGCTGAAGGCGCTCGGCGAACGGTCGCGGGCCAATGGGATCGAGATCGAGGCGCTGGACGGGGAACAGTCGCGTGCGCTGGAACCCGATATCCGCGCGGAGGCGGCGTTGCTGTCGCCCTCGACCGGAATCGTCGATTTCGGCGAGGTCGCCCGAAGCATGGCACGCGACGTGACCGAGGCAGGCGGCGAGATCCGGTTTGGCACCCGGGTCACGGGTGGCGCGGAAACGGTCGCGGGGGTTCGGGTCGAAACCAACCAGGGGCCGGTGTCTGCCGGAAAGGCGGTTTTCTGTGCGGGACTGTGGGCGGACCGCTTGGCGCGAGACTTCGGCGCCGAGGTGGATTTTCGGATCATACCCTTCCGGGGAGAATATTACCGCATCCGGAATCAGCGCTCGGACTTGGTCCACCACCTTATCTACCCGGTACCCGACCCGGCGCGCCCGTTCCTTGGTGTCCACCTGACGCGCAAGATGGACGGGGGGTTCACGGTGGGTCCGAACGCCGTTTTAGCCCTGTCGCGCGAAGGCTACAAGCGAAGCGATCTCGATGTTCGGGACACACTTTCAGTGCTGGGGTATCCGGGGTTCTGGAAGCTGATTGCGGCGAACTTCGGATCGGCCTCGCAGGAACTGTCAGCATCTCTCTTCAAGCGGTTGTATCTCAAGCGGGTGCAGCAATATTGCGCGCGGATCAAAGGCACGGACCTCGAGCCGTACCGCTCCGGCATCCGGGCGCAGGCGGTGTGGAAGGATGGCCGCATGGTCGAGGATTTCTTGTTCCGCGAGACAGAGCACACGCTGCATGTTTGCAACGCCCCGTCCCCGGCGGCTACCTCAGCGATTCCGATCGGTCAGCATATCGGCGCGCGGTTGCTGGGCGGTTGAGGCAGGGCGCACCAGTCAGTTTACTGGCGCAGGGCTTCGGCAATCAGGCCCATCGGGTGACGCAAATCGTGATCGGAGAGGCGGCTGGCCTGACAGCGGCAAGAGAACCCAGTTGCCGCTACGGGCTGGTCCGTCTCGACCTGCGTGCGCCATGACAGATCGAAAAGCGCTCTGGAAACGCCCTGGTGCCGCGACTGGTGGCCGAAAAGACCCGCCATGCCGCAACAACCCGTGGCCGGTGTTTCTGCCTCGATCCCGATGGTCTGGCAAATGCGGGTCCACATTGCGCCGCTCTTCTGTACGCTTGTGGCTTCCGTGCAGTGAGACAAAAGGCGCATAGATGTACCGCCACGGACGCTCGGAAACGTTTTACCAGTCTCAAGTTCTTTCACGAGGAATTCCTGCACCAGTAGGACCTCGGGAACAGCAAAGCGGGCCTTGGGGTAATCCTGCCGTAGCATCATGACGAATGCCGGATCGAGGCCCACCAGTGGCGCGCCGGTTTCGGCGGCACCGCTGAGCTGTTGGGAAAGGGCCTGGGCCATCTTCTCGAACCCCCTACGATCCCCCATCGTCAGCGCCGCCTTGCCCGCCGGTCTCATCTCAAGCAGCCGCGGACGAAAGCCGAGGGCACGCAGCCCCTCCGCGATATCCTCGATCACCTGCGCGTCAAAAAGCGCCGTGAACCAATCCTGCACAAGCAGCACAGTGCCGTCGGGAAGGGAGGTGGTCGCCAGATCCTTGTCGGACAGGCGAAGAGACGGGGCCGCTTGGCCGGCAAGACGGCGAGGCAGGTCCTGCGTGCCGGTGAGGCGCTGACCGATGCCTGCAAGAAGGGGCCACACGGGCGACAGGAACGGGGATACCGCTTTGAATTGCCGGCTCATTCGCTCCGCGAGAAGTGTCAGGCGGTCCGCGAAGGGGCGGATGTGACGGCTGTAATAGTCCTCGTAGAAGATCGTGCGCATCGTGGGGATGTCAACCTGAACCGGGCAGGAGGATTCACATGCCTTGCAGCCGAGGCAGCCGTCGAGGGTATCCAGCAGGTCCGTCTCAAGTTGATCGTCAGTGTGTCCCGCGGCATGGAGGCTATGCCATTCACGCAACGCGTCTGCGCGCCCCTTCGGACTTTGGCGCAGATCGCTGGTCGCTTTGAACGAGGGACACATCGGCGTGCTGTGCGCGTAGCTGAGACATTGAGCATTGCCATTGCAGCGAAAGACTCGTTCCAGCGGATCACCCTCCGGCGCATTGAACTGGCGGAACGGGGTGGTCGCGATGCCCATGATCGCCTCGCCATTCCCGGTAAGTTTACCGGGATTAAAGCGCCCTTCCGGATCAAACGCCTGTTTTACTCCCTGAAGCGCAGCATAGGCCTCTTCGCCGATCCACGGCCGAAGATAGACCCCGCGCACCCCTTTGCCATGCTCTCCCCAAAAGATGCCGCCGTACTTCCGGGTCAGGTCGAATACGGCATCTGATATGGCAACAAGCCTGTCCCTGTCGTCTTCACTGTCAATGTTCAAGGTCGGACGAAAGTGCAGACAACCGACATCGGCATGCCCGTAGATGCCGAAAGACAAGCCGTGGCTGGTGAGCAAGGCGCGGAAATCGTCCACGAAGGCCGGCAGGTTTTCCGGGGGCACGACGCAGTCTTCGACAAAGGCGACGGGCCGGGCAGGGCCGTCTACCTTGCCCAGAAGGCCGACGCTGCCCGAGCGGATGGCCCACAATCGCTGGATTTCGGATCGGTCGCGCGCTTGGTAGATTTCGTCTACGCCGGGCAGCTCGGCCAGAATCTCGCGGCAGTGTGCGATCCGCGCGGCGACGGCCGCCGGGTCGTTGCTGTTGAATTCAATGAAGGTATAGGCGATCTCACGCCCCGGCACCGCGCGCAGCGCGGCTGGCAAACCGTCGAGCAACCCCGAATCCGATGCGATTTTCTGGACCGTTTCGTTCATCACCTCGATAGCCGTCGGCTCCGCGGCAAGAAGCGGGTTGGTGGAGGACAGGGCATTGCGGAACCCGTCGAAGCCGACGACCAGCAGTTGCTTTTCGCTTTCGATGCGGCGCAGTTTCACCCGGATACGCGTGATCAGGCCAAGCGTGCCTTCGGCCCCGAGGAAAAGACGCCACCATTCGAACCCACCGTCAGGCGGGCAGGCCCGTTCGAGATCGTAGCCGGTGAACCGCCGGTTCAGGCGTGGGGTATTCGCCATGAAGGCATCGCGCCCTCCGCGTGCGGCCTGCTCGGCGCGGTGCAGCATTGGGATGGCCCATTCGGGCAGCCTCTCGTTGCTTGACAGAAGGCCCTCGGGGCGCGCGATCTGCAGCGCAAGGATATTGTCGCTGGTCTTACCGTAAACCCGAGACCCCTTGCCGGAGGCGTCGGTGCTGACCATCCCGCCGATCGTGCAACGGGTCGAGGTGGAGGTTTCCGGCGCGAAGAAAAGCCCGCTGGGCCGTAGTTGCTCGTTCAGGTCGTCAAGCACGAGGCCCGGCTCAACCTCGGCCCAACCTTCTTCAACGTTCACGTCAAGCAAACGGTGCATGTGACGCCGGGTGTCGATGATAAGGCCACGGTTCAGGCTTTGCCCATTGGTGCCTGTCCCACCGCCACGCGGCGTGACCGCGACCGAGGCAAATTGAGGCTGAGACAGCACGGAGGCGATGACAGCGCAATCGGCGCTGTCGTGCGGTGCGACAACTATGTCGGGTCGGATTTGGTAAATCGAGTTATCGGTCGACATTGCCGAGAGCAAAGCGGTGTCGTTTTCTATCTCTCCCTCGAACCCTGCGCGGCGAAGCGCTTGGGGCAGGGTGTCCTGGCTGAGGCTCTTGTCGTGCTCGGTCATGTAAGCTTCCTATTCAGAAGCCCCTTGAACCACATCTCAACGCTTCGTAAAATCAGTAATTAATGAAGTTAAATTCGGCAAATACGAACTTCAACATTCGGCACCTACGGGCCGTGATGGCCGTGCAGGCGCATGGATCTTTTTCGCGGGCGGCCTCTGCCCTTGGCGTCGTGCCTTCGGCCTTGTCCGAGACGATCCAGCAGCTTGAGACAGCCGTGGGCGCCCCATTGTTTGATCGAAGCCAACGCCCCCCGGCGCCGACAGCTGCCGCAATGACCTTTATGCAGGAAGCCGCCCCTTTGTTGGATGGTCTCGACCGTGCGATAGCCCGGCTGCAGACGCGTGGCGTTCAAGGGATCGGGACGCTTTCTATCGGGTGCAGTCCTTCGGCGATCAATGAACTGGTTGCCCCGGCGATATCGCGGTTCCGTAGCAGTTATCCAGATATCCGGCTGCGGATTCACGACGATATCGCGGAGACACTGGCGCGGATGGTCGTGGAGGGAGAGCTTGACCTCGCGGTGGCCGGCCGGGCGCTGCATTCGCCGGACCTCAAGCAGGAAGAAATCTTGCGCGATCCCGTCGGCCTGGCCTGCGCGAGCGGACATGCCCTGGCCGGGCGCACAGATCTGACCCTGAAGGACATCGATCCGGGCGAGGTGATCTCACTCAGTCCGGGGACCGGAACGCATCAGTTGCTTGCTTCAAGCACCCTTGTTCCCCAAGCCTTGCGGGTGGGCGCGATCGAGGCGCATTCCACGATCGCGCAACTGGCGATGATCCGAGTTGGGCTTGGCGTCGGTCTCCTGCCTCGGAACGCGCTGATGCTGTTCGGGGACCCTTGCCTTGCATTCGTTCCGATTGCCGATCTTAAATTGTCCCGGACCTTGTTCATGCTTTTGCCGGCGCAAAGACCGCTTTCAAAATGGTCCCGCGCTTTCGCCGAAGGTCTTCGGCGATAGACTTGTGTACGGTGATAGGGTAGCCCAGCATGACACTGCCCCCCATTTGTCGGGCACGTTCTTGGTGATGACCTTGATCACCCCGCCCGAGGCTGCCGAGCCATAGAGCGACGACATCGGGCCACGGATGACCTCGATCCGTTCGATGGCCGAGGCGGGCGGCAGGTAACCGCTGCGCTGGCCCGTGCCCCACCCGTTGTAGAAAGCATCCTGCGAGGCCCCGATGGGCTTGCCGTCGATCAGCATGAGGACGTAATCCTCGCCAAGGCCGCGAATGGTGATGTTGTCCCCACCGAGTTTGCCGCCCTTTTCGACCGAGACACCGGCGGTGTCGCGCAGAAGATCGGCGATGGTTTCGACCGAGCGACCCTCGAAATCTTCGGCGTCGATCACGGTGATCGAGGCGGGCGCGTCGTTCAGCAACTGCTCGAACCCGGCGGCGGTCAAGACCAGCGTGCCAAGGTCAGGATTATCGCTTTATGTCCAAGATCGAAGCAGACACATACTTCGACGTCGAATGGGCGGATCAAATCGACGTGGGAGAGCAATCCTTTAAGACCCAGGACGATAAAGTGATGACGCTCCTTGTCGCCAAGAGCGGCAGTGTCTAACGTCAGCACCTACCGGACAGATTTAGGTGTTTGAGGAACGGAGGATTTCTGAACCATTTCGATTTCGCGGAGATACAATGGTATCTCCATGGTCTTCGCCGAAAGCAACCTTCCGCCGTCAGATGTTGCCATAGTCGTCATTCCACTTCTCTCTGGTAACCCAGCGGTGCAGGATGAGCCTTGAACTCAGGCACGACGGAAGACGTCTGAGCTTGCGCTACGACTAACTTAACTTGCTTGGCGATCGAGTTCGTATCGGTCTGGGAGCGTTGTTTTCCAGAGCGACTTGGTCACCCGAACGATGGAGGTTCTGACCACAGGCATATAGTTGGAAAAACCGACACGATCTGGGAGCATCGCCATCTTCAATTGTGATCAGAAGCGGGGCAGAGCAGGGAATCCCACGCTAAAGTGAATGTTGGCTCCGAACAGATATGGCTAATTCAGGCAGATTTCCCCGGTGAGCGGGGCGAAAAAATTACCGATCTGGCGGATCAAAGCTGATTACGGTATTATCGCCAGTACACGAAGGACGAAAGAGTTGACCAAGATCATTCAGACATTCCCAATACCTTCCAACTGGAAGCCCTCGAGTGATAAAGACGGCGGCAAGAAGAAATAGGGGTTTCCCGACCAAGTCTTTGTGCTTCGAGGAATAATGTTGAACAAGAGTTATGTTGGCGTAGGCCAACCACAAGGCTTCCAAGAAGTTCTCAGTTGTTCTGTTCAGGTCCAGATCAATAGATCTTGCTGTCCGTTATCGCCAATCTACCGAAATGTTCGTTAAGAAGTTGCAGCGATCATCAGAAGCCGAAGATGAGTTCTACTTGTACCTGAAGCGCCTACGACGCGGTGTTTGTCTTGACGCGTCCGGGAACTTCGTTGCTGCGAGAAAGGCCATTTCCCTTTGAGCTCAAACAACCAACCTGGATTTGGCCCGGCTTTTCAACGTGGGTCGCTGCAAATCTTCTGCAATTTATTATTCCTCCGATGAATGCGTTCAGACAATCGAACATTTTCCCTGCGAAAATGTCCGGACCCTGGGCTCTCCGCTATCTGTGAAAGAGCGCTCGTTGCGCGCGTGTGATACGTGTTGCCTGTGCAATCCATAATCCGATGAGCTTGCGGTCTGAGCAGTAGCTTTAGCGATCAAGTGTGTTTGGCGCAGCATGTTGCCTAAAAGTGCGCGAGTGGACATTTTCCCTGCGAAAATGTCCGGACCCTGGGCTCTCCGCTATCTGTGAAAGAGCGCTCGTTGCGCGCGTGTGATACGTGTTGCCTATGCAATCCATAATCCGATGAGCTTGCAGTCTGAGCAGTAGCTTTAGCGATCAAGTGTATTTGGCGCAGCACGTTGCCTAAAAGTGCGCGAGTGGACATTTTCCCTGGGAAGATGTCCGGAATATAGACATTCTCAGGCCAGTGCTATCAGGCATCGCACTCATGCATCAAAGAAATCTCGAGCTACTGTGCCGGTCAATACTTCAGAGGTTTTGCGCGGAAAGCATGCTCGAATGAGCTTCGCCAGATCATTTGCCGAAGTTCATGCCGGAAGGTGATACACGAGGTGATCTTGTGACTTGAAATGAACTGCAGTACTGGATTTTGTTTCTTCATGACTGCGGTCATGATTTGAGTTTGAAACCTTCGGCCTCCAAGATTTCATCAATTCGACTACTAAGTTTGTCGTAGCTTCGTGGCTGCCAGCTCGAAGTTGGGAAAGCAATCATCTCTGCGTACAGAGCGCGCAGTCTGAGATCGGTCTGATCACCGTAGATTTCTCTGCCCCGAACCTTTCTTAGAGAGTGCCCCATGAGTTGCGCGCGTTCCTCGTTATCAATCCCAAGGCGCCGCATGCGGCTCTCATATGAATGTCGCAATCCACCGATCGTGTGCTGCGCAGACGGAAAAAGACCGTTGTCTCGGAAATATTTGTTGACGGTGTTGTAGTAGTTCGCGTTCCCACGGAACCTTGGGAAGCCTTCTGGATGTCGTCGCATAGCATCCAAGGCCGCTCCCAGAAGCGGAACACGACGGATCGAAGCACCGGTCTTAATGTCGCGTGACACGTGATTCGCCTGAGGGTCGGACTCGTGATCAGGCATTTCAACACGGATCCAGATATGCGGCACGTCAGCATCAAGGAGAATTGAGTTTTCCGGTAAGTCGAAGATCTCCGCTTCTCGGCAGCCAGTCTCCGCGCATATGATAACAATATCTCGCGCCTCTTCGTTCAACCCGGACATCGCATCGCTACCAATGATGGTCTCCTTGATCCAGAGGGGGCTAAACTCCGGCTTTCGACTTTCGCTTTGCTTTGACTCCCAAGGCTGCTTCCGAGCAATCCGAACGCCGTCGAACGGATTTTCGAACTCGTCGATTTCGAGGTCCGCGTAGAATGCGTCAATCATTCTCTTTAGATACCCAAGGTGCTTATTGGCGTACCCGGTTTCCACGCGCCCGGTTTCGACGATCTTCTGCCAGTAGCGGCGCACGGAATATGCATCATTCTTTGTGACTTCCACGATCGGTTTGTCTCCGACGCTTTCATTAAAAACTTTAGATGAGCGTAACCATTTGGCGCTCCAGACTCGACGTTGGCGATTGTTCTTGGCGCGAACCTCAGGTTCAAGTATCCGGTCCATCTTGCCTGCCAGCGTTGAAACGCTTGTGTCGGGCAATTCAATCCCACCCATGAACGATGCGAACTCATTTGACGTACCGGATGGGTCGAGGCGTTCGGCTTGGTTCAGGCGATCCAAAATGTCATGGATCGAGGCTTGCGCCAGATGCTCTGCGGGAAGCGGACGCAAGTTATGAGTTTTGAGAAGGGCCAAAGTCGCATCATATGCTTCTTTGGATGAAGTAGATGCAGAGCCGGCGAGCCGAGCTTCGAGCTCGGCGAGCCATTGCTGTTTGATTGCTGGGATGAGTGTCAGCGCCTGTGATTTGCTGTCAGTGCCGAGTGGTTGTGTGAGGTATGCTGGCGGGTGTACCTTTTCGAACCGTTTGGGACGACGCATCCTGAACCAGTAGGTTCCGCCGCGCTTCCAGAGATGCTTCATGTATGTCACCTAAACTGTATCACATTTATGGAATCCCGAGGTCAATTGAATTTCGCCAAAATTAACTTAAATAATTGATAGTATGCGTAAATGTTGGTTTGTTTGGGTGGTTCTTTCTGTGCTTGTGGTGCCGCCCCCGGCACCACTTCAACATCAGAGATAGCCCAGAGAAGCCCTGGTGGCCGCTTGAATCAATCGTTTCTGCCATTTCTTGTCCGGCGTGGTCCGCGCGCGCCATCCGAGTTCAGCTTGCACTCATGGCGTGCGAGACCGAGACCGACGAGGATATCTGGGACATCGCGGGCGTGACGGCGTTCTTCGGCCTGTCGAACCGGATGGCGAATTTTACGTCGATGCGACCGAATACGGAATTCTACACGATGGGACGATAGGCGCGCGAGCCCGCGCCGTGTGAGGTGGTGCGGGCTTTACGCCGCGGTCCCAGGCGCGTCTTTGGTGCACCGGGCCGGCGCCGATCCTTCGGCGCCGGGTTTTCGACCGGGGTGGCGTTTCGGGAACGGGACCCGGCGCGTGCATCGCTGCACGCGTGCAGAAAGGCCGCAGCGCGGGCTCGATTGAGCCCGCTCGGGTCAGGTCAGACCACTTTGACCTCGAAGTCCTGCAGGCCCTCGACCTTGGCAAGCATGGTGTCGCCTTTCTGGATTGCCCCGACGCCTGCTGGCGTTCCCGAAAGGATGACGTCGCCGGCGGCGAGTTCGAAATATTCCGACAGGTAGCTGATCATTTCCGGGACCTTCCAGATCATCTGGTTCAGGTCGCCGTCCTGCCTGGGCTCGCCGTTGACGTGCAATTCGATCCGGCCTTCGTCGAGCGGGCCGCTTTCCTCGATCGGCACCAGCGGAGAAATCGGCGCGGAACGCTCGAACGCCTTGCCGATCTCCCAGGGGCGGCCCATTTTCTTCATTTCGCCCTGCAGGTCGCGGCGCGTCATGTCGAGGCTGATCGCGTAGCCCCACACATGCGACATCGCATCGCCAAGCGGAATGTTCGCGCCGCCGGATTTCAGCGCAACGGCAAGCTCGACCTCGTAGTGAACGTCGGAGCTGTGGGCCGGGTAGGGAAACTCGCCCGACGCATCGAGATTGTCGGGGTTCTTCTGGAAGAAGAACGGCGGTTCGCGGTCCGGGTCATGGCCCATCTCGATGGCGTGGGCGGCATAATTGCGACCGATGCAATAGACGCGGCGCACGGGGAATCGCGCGCCGGAGGCGGTGGGAACACTGATAACTTCGGGCGGGGAGATAGCAAAGTCAGCCATGACAACCTTTCAGATTAATTTGACATAGAGCCATAGAAATAACTTCTGAAAAGATCAATTTTAAAATGATCTGGGCAATAATTTTATAAACCAGTTGATTTTAGGAATCCACGGTGGCAACCATTGCGACCAATTGAGGGATTGATCTGATAGATCAGAAATTGATCGGGATAGGCGTGGACGAGACTACTCAAATCCGGACGGCTGACAACGAGGCGGCGGCAACCCGGCTGCGCGCCTTCATCGAGGAGCGCAATTTCGGTCCGGGCGACCGTCTTCCGTCCGAGCGGGCGCTGCTGCACGAGCTGGGCCTGAACCGCGCGGCGCTGCGCAATGCGCTTCAGGACCTGGAAGACGAGGGAAAGATCTGGCGGCACGTCGGCAAGGGCACGTTCATGTCCGACCCCGACGGCGCGGAAGAGCAGGCGGACACCACGCTGGCCCTGTCGCGGCGCACCACGCCGGTCAAGATGATGGCCGCACGGCTGGCAATCGAGCCGTCCATCGCGCGGGAGGCGGCGATGAATGCCTCGGCCGAGGCCCTGGACCGGATCGCCGCAGCGGAGCGCGCGACCCACGCGGCGGGCGACTGGGACGCCTACGAGGCCGCCGACGATGATTTTCACCGTGCGATTTCGGAGGCCACCGACAACATCCCGCTGGTCGCCATCTTCGACAGGCTCAATTCGATACGCCGCTCGGTCACGTGGGGCGCGGTGCAGCGGCAGACGCCGAAGCCGTCGCGCGATCATGGCAGCTTCGACGAGCACAGACGCATCGCGGAGGCCATCGCCAATCACGACCCCGACGCCGCCCAGGCGCTCATGCGCGCGCATCTCAAGGCGGTATCCGTCCGGTTGTTCGGAGATTTCTGAGTTTCCTGCCGGGCCTGTAGCGATGCCGGGCGGGACGCTGAATACGATCGGTCGTTCGGGCCGATCGGTCAGGCGGCTCGAAGGGGCCGCACAATGGGAGGAGTGAAACACCATGAAGAAACTGCTGGGAGCCGCGCTTGCGGCGATGATTGCGACCGGCGCGGCGGCGCAGGAGGATTATCCGAACCGCGCCATCACCATTCTCGTGGCCTTTGCCCCGGGCGGCGTGGTCGACCTGGCGTCGCGCACGATCGGCGAGGGGCTTTCGCGGCGCCTGGGCCAGGAGGTTATCGTCCATTTTCGGCGCATGTCGGGCAAATTGCCCGAGACATGACGGCCGGTTTGCCCGATCCTTGGAGGCAGCCCGTTCAGGGAGGAAGCGACATGAGCCTGCGATTTCGACTGGTCTTCACGCTTTGGCTGGTGACGGCGCTGGCGGCCGCGATCACGCTTGGCCTGGCGGCGGCGGATGCGTACCGGACCGCGCGGAGCGACACCCAGACGACGCTGACGCGGGCCAGTTATGTGCTGGAGCGGAACTATCACATGGAGCCGCGCGTGGGCGACCCGCTTTATGCCGAGATGACGTCGATCAAGCTTCTGGGCGTGATGGCGCCGGGCACCTGCATCCGGTTCGACCAGCGGATGATCACCGGATGTGATCGAGGCAATCGCGCAGGACCGGATTGCCGGCACCGGCACGGGCCTGGACGAGCTGAGCACGCGCCAGACGGAAATCCTGCGCCTGCTGGCAAGCGGCTGGCCGGCTGAAGAGATTGCCGACGCGTTGTCGATCAGCGTCGAGACGGTGCGAAACAATCACTACCAGATCAAGGGCGTGCTGGGCCTTGAGACAGACGCGCAGATGGTCTGGTTCGCGCTTGGGGCCGGGCTGGTGGAAACGTCGAGGGCCAGCGACGTGTGACTGTGTGCAAATTGCCGCTCGGTGACGCTGGAGCAACGGTTCCCGAACCCGCTGGTGGCGGAGGTGCTGGGCTAGCCGTGGGGGGCAGGTTGGAGGTCGGCCCCCGCGCGGGGCGGGGACCGTTTGGCGATCAGCCGTAGATCAGCCTGGGCAGCCAGGTGATGATCTGTGGGAAGACCATGCAAAGCACCAGTCCGACGATCTGCAAGAACAGGAAGGGCAGGGCCGATTTGAAGATGTCCGACATCGGGATCTCCGGCGGCGCCACCCCGCGCAGGTAAAAGAGCGCGTAGCCGAAGGGCGGCGACAGGAAGCTCATCTGCATGTTCACCAGGTAGAGCACGCCGAACCACAGCACCAGGTCCTCGGGGCTGGAAAGGCCGAAGGCGGCCGCGCCCAGCGCCTTGATGATCGGCACGAAGATTGGCACGCACAAGAGCAGGATGCCCACCCAGTCGAGGAACATGCCCAGGATCACCAGCAGGATCTGCATCAGGATCAGGATGCCCCAGGGGCCGAGGCCGGTCGCGGCCAGCGCGTCCTGCACGAATTGCTGCCCGCCTTCCAGCACGTAAAGGCCGACGAAGATCGTCGCGCCGAACATGATCCAGATGACCATGGCCGAGGCCTTGAGCGTGGTGGTGCAGGCCTCGCGGATGGTGGGCCAGTCGAGCTTGCGGTGGATGGCGGCCACGATGAAGGCGCCGAAGGTGCCGATGCCCGCGGCCTCGACCGGGGTGGCGACGCCCGAGAAGATGATGCCGAGGACCACCGCGACCAGCGTGATGGGCGCGGCCATTTTTCCGATGAGCTGCATCTTTTCGCGGTTCGACACGCGTTCCTCGACCGGGATAGCGGGGCCGAGGGCCGGATTGATGTAGCTGCGCATGACCACGTAGGCGATGTACATGCCCGACAGCATCAGGCCGGGAATGACCGCGCCGATGAAGAGCTCGCCAACCGATTGTTCCGCCACCACGGCGTAGATGATGGCAAGGATCGACGGCGGGATCAGGATGCCGAGCGTGCCGCCGGCCATGATCGAGCCCATGGCGATCTTGGGGTCGTAGTGGCGTTTCAGCATCGCCGGCAGGGCGATGATGCCCATGGTGACCACCGCCGCGCCGATCACGCCGACCATGGCGGCGAGGATCGTCGAGGCGATGATGGTCGCCGCGGCCAGCCCGCCCTTGAGCCCGCCCATGACCTTGTAGATCACGTCGAACATGTCGTTGATGATGCCTGCCCTTTCCAGCATCGCCGCCATGAAGATGAAGAGCGGGATCGCCGAAAGCTGATAGTTGGTCATCAGCGGGAAGATGCGGCTGGGCACGATGTTGAGCGCGCGTTCATCGCCGAGGATGAAGAGGAACACGCAGGCGAGACCGCCGGTGACGAAGGCCAGTGGCAGGCCCGCCATCAAGAGCGCCAGAAGGCTGCCGAACATGATGAGCGTGAGCCACGCGATGTCGATTTCAATACCCATGAGACTCAGTTCCCCCGTGCGATTTCACGGATGTCTTTCGACAGTTTCGAGATGCCTTGCAGGACAAGCAGCAGCCCGCCCATCACCATGACCCACTTCATCGGCCAGAGCGGCACTTCCCATTCGTTGAAGCTGATCTCGCCCCAGCGGATGTTGGGGTTGGTCCACTGGTCGAGGCCGAAGCCCGAGACCATCTCGCCAAAGGTGATCTGGCCGCGCGCCCAATCCGAGACGACCGCGTTGCCCGAGGGCACGGCGATGGCGTCCATGGCGAAGATCCACGAGGTGACCAGCAGGGTGCCCGCGAAGATGAAGAAGAAGACCGAGGTCAGCAGGTCGACCCACGCCTTGTTCTTTTTCCGCATCGGCGCATAGAAGATGTCCACGCGCACGTGGGTTTCCGTCAGCATCGCGTAGGCGCCCGAGATCAGGTATTGCATCCCGAACATCAGGTACATCGCCTCGTGCGCCCAGTTGGTGGGCGAGCCGAAGACGTAGCGGGCCAGCACCTCGTAGTAATAGACGAAAACGGCGATCACGGCCCAGTAGGCCACGAATTCCCCGCAGAAAAGCGACAGGCGGTCGATCCAGTTCTCGGCATAGTCGCTGTCGCGCTTGGGGCTTTCCTCTGCCTCGTGGGCGGCCAGGGCCTTTTCGGTCTCGGACACCTCGTCGGGCGGGATCTTTTCGTTGGCGCGGCGCACCAGCCTTGGCATCAGCACGAGGTCGATCGCCAGAAGGGCGAGGATGGCGTAGAACGCATAGCCCGCGGCATTGTCCCACCAGGCGCGGATGCGGAACGCCTCGACCTGTTGCGGGCGGATCTCTTCGAGCGTGGCCTGGGCCTCTTCGAGGCGCGCGGCCCCGCTGTCGAGCGTGTCGCGGGCGCGGTTCAGGCGGCGCTCGGCGGCGCGCTGGGTAAAGCTGCCTTCCTCTGCCTCGTCATAGGCGGCCTGAAGGTCGGGAAGGTCGGCGCGGGCCTCTTCGACGCGGCCCTGTTCGCGGTCGATCACCCGCTGGGCCACGCGCAGATCGTTGTCAAAGCCCGACAGGATCGTGCGGGCCTCCTGCGTCTGCGCGTTGGCGTAGAGGATGAACAGGAAGATCGGAATGAACACCAGGCCCCACAGGCTTTTGAGGTAAAAGCGGTGCAGGCCGAGGATGCCGCCGGTGACGGCGATCATGTAGGCCAGCGGCAGGGTATAGCGTTTCTTTTCGGGCTGTGGTCGGCGCGACAGGATCATCGCGATGATGGGAAAGACGATCAGTCCCACCCAGTACAGCCAATGCGGCAGCGTGAAGCTGAGCCCCGGCATTGCGGTCCTCACTCGTTGAAAGCGTCAGAAAATGCCGCCCGGGGGCGCGGGGCCCTCGGGCGGCGGATCGGTCGAGGGATCAGAGTTTGAGCTCGAGCCCCTCGGTCAGGGCCGGGTCGACATAGCCCAGCGAGCCGGACTGCATGTAATCAAGCTGAATCTTGAAGACACGCGCGGCCTGCGGGTCGCGGTTGGCGTAGTCGAACCAGATCGGCACGGCGACCTCTGTCATCAGGGCCACGTCGTCTTGTGACAGGCGGGTGACCTCGGTGCCGTCGGCCTCGAACTTCTCCCAGGCTTCCTGGTCGGCGGCCTGGATCGCGGCGTGGTGCATGTCGGAATAGACGTGGGTTTCCATCTCGACGAATTGCTTCATCTCGGGCGACAGGGCCTCCCACGCGTCCATGCCCACGGTGATGTCCATGGTGTCGACCGGCTGGTACAGCGACATGAAGCCCGGAGGGCCCATGACGATATAGTCGGTGACCTGGCTGAAGCCGAGGGCGTAGTTCACGGCGGGGCCCACGTAGTCGGCCACGTCGATGGTGCCTTTTTCCAGCGCCGGGAAGATTTCCGAGCCGGGCAGAACGGTGGTTTCGGCGCCGATCTCGTTGAATATCTCGGCCACCATGCCACCCGGCAGGCGCATCTTGCGGCCCGCGAAGTCGTCGATCGAGCGGATCGGCACCTTGGAGTGGATGATGTTCGGGCCGTGGTGCACGGGGCCGACGAAGTGCAGGCCTTGCGCCGCGTAAAGTTCGCGCGCGATGTCGATGCCGCCCAGGCCGTAGTAGAAGACGTCGAATTCATGCGGGTTGCGCATCCCCAGCGGAATGGACGTCAGGAAGGTGGCCGCCGGGATGATGCCCTGGGCGTAGATGGTGAAGGGGTTCACCGCCTCCAGAACGCCGTTTTTCACCGCATCGTAAAGCTGGAAGTCGCCGACGACGTCGTTCGCGCCAAAGGGCTGAAACGTCAGCTCGCCGCCGGTCTTTTCGGCGATGGTGCCGCACCAGTCCTTGAAGATTTGCAGACCGGCGCCGCCGGGCCAGCTTGTCTGGATTTTCCAGGTGGTGCCGTTGGCCTGGGCCCCGGCGATATGCGGTGCGGCCAGCGTGGCGGCGCCTGCACCGGCAATGGTGCGCAGCGCATTGCGCCGCGTGGTCAGTTTGTTGGTCATGTGATTCCTCCCAGTTCGTGGGCCGGCCCCATTTTTGCCAAGGGTCCAGCCTGGCCGAGCGTACTGGAAAACCGTCAAATTGGTAAAGTGATTTTTCCAATATGTGGTAAAGTCGAGCTGGTCGCCTGGCGCGGACCTGCGGACCGCGCGTTTTGGCACGGCCTTCTGGAGCCGCGCCTGACGCAGAATTCGCCCGGGCTGTCGCGTGATAAACGGGAAAGTCGTGCTGTGTTATTCCGCCCGGTGGCAGGCCACGCGCGTCTGGCCCAGCTGACGCATCTGGGGGCGTTCCTTGCTGCATCTGTCGATGGCGATGGGGCAGCGTGGATGAAAGGCGCAGCCGGGCGGCGGATTGATCGCGTCGGGGATCTCGCCCTTGGGGGGATCGACCTCGCGCCCGAAGGCATCCATGCGGGGGGCCGCGTCAAAGAGCATCTGGGTGTAGGGATGCTTGGGGTCGGTGAAGAGCGCATCGCGGGGCGCCTCCTCGACCAGCCGGCCCAGATAAAGCACGCCGATGCGGTCGGCCATGTGGCGCACGACGGTGAGGTCGTGGCTGATGAAAAGATAGGTCAGTCCGAATTCCTCGCGCAGGTCGGACATGAGGTTCAGGACTTGGCTTTGGACCGAGACGTCGAGCGCCGAGGTGGGCTCGTCGCAGACGATGATCTTGGGCTCAGAGGCGAGCGCGCGGGCGATGCAGATCCGCTGGCGCTGACCGCCCGAGAATTCGTGCGGGTACTTGGAGGCGTCCGCCGCTGACAGGCCGACCTGTTCCAGCAGGCGTTCGGCCAGCCCCGAGGTGTCGCCGCCCTTGGCCGCGACGGGTTCGGCGATGATGTCGCGCACCCGCCAGCGCGGGTTGAGCGAGGCGTAGGGATCCTGAAAGATCATCTGGATCTCGTCGCGGACGGCTTCGATCTTGGCGGCGTCGGTCTCGGTGGCGAGGTCCGTGCCGTTGATCTCGACGCTGCCCTCGGACGGGGGCGTGAGGCCGACGACGATCTTGCCGATGGTGGACTTGCCAGAGCCGCTTTCGCCGACCAGCGCGTAGACGCTGTTTTCCTCGATATCGAAGGACACGTCCGAGACGGCGGTCAGATAGGCCTTGTTCAACCGTTCGATCACCCGGTTCAGCCAGGGTTTCGAGACGTCGAAGCGGCGGGTGAGGTTGCGGATGGAGATCAGGGCGCTCATGCGACGGTGTCCTCCTTTTGCGTGGTGCCGAGCGGGAACCAGCAGGCGGCGCGGCCATCGCAGGCCCGAAGGCTGGGGCCGGGCTCGCGGCGGCATTTGTCCTGCGCATACTCGCAGCGCGGATGGAAGGCGCAGCCGTCTGGCAGGGCGCCGAGGCGGGGCATGGCGCCGGGGATCTGCTTCAGGCGCTTTTGCCCCACGCTTGCCAGCGGGGTCGAGGCCATCAGGCCCGCGGTATAGGGATGGCGGGCGTTGGTGATGACCTCGCGCACCGGGCCAAGTTCGGCCAGGCGACCGGCATACATGACGGCGACGCGGTCGGCGGCTTCGGCGATCACGCCCATGTCGTGGGTGACCAGCATGACGGCGACGCCGCGCTCGCGGCAGAGCCGCTTCAGAAGCGCCACGATCTGGGCTTGGACCGAAACGTCGAGCGCGGTGGTGGGCTCGTCCGCGATGACCAGTTCCGGCTCGGCGCAAAGCGCGAGGGCGATGACCACGCGCTGGCGCATCCCGCCGGAGAACTCGTGCGGGTAGCTGCCGATGCGGGCCGAGGCGGCGGGGATGCCGACCTCATCGAGCGCCGCGATGGCGCGTTTGCGGGCCTCGTCCTGGCCCACGTTCAGGTGCTCGGTGATGGTCTCGGTCAGCTGGTCGCCGATGGTCAGAAGCGGGTTGAGCGAGGTGAGCGGGTCCTGAAAGATCATGCCCATATGCTTGCCTCGCAGGCGGCGCAGTTTGGCGCGCGGGATGTCGTGGATTGGCTCGCCCTTGAGCAGTACCTCGCCTCCGGTGATGCGGGCGGGCGGGTCCAGCAGGCCGATCACGGCGTTGCCGGTCATGGATTTGCCGGCGCCGGATTCGCCCACGACGCCAAGGATCTCGCCCGCGCGGATGTCATAGCTGACCTGATCCACGGGGCGCAGAATGCCGTGCCGGGTGGGGATTTCCACGGTCAGGTCGCGAACGGAAAGGACGGGTGTGTCGGTCATGCGGTTGCGTCTTTCGTCTGTCTCACGGGCTTGTGTCCACGTTTTTCGGGACAGGAGGGGAGCGTGCTGTATCTTAACGATTGGTCATGCAGCGCCGCCGCACGATGGTAAGACGCCATGGCGAGAAGGCGGCAGAGGCCGTGCGAGGCCCGTGCCGGAGAGGGCGACCACGCAGAAAAAGGAGAGTGCCCATGTGCCTGACCAGCGAAGCCTTCGCCCTGTTCCTGACGATGATCGGGCCCGAGGCGGTGACCTCGGAAGAGGCGAAAGTGACCATCCACGCGACCGATGGCGATGTCGAATGGCACATCGTCGAGGACCGCTGGTGCACCGACGCGCGCGAGACGGGCCGCACGGAAGGCTGACGCCGCATTGGTGCCGGGGATGAGTGTAAGCCCGGTCATCTCAGCCTCGGGTTCAATGCGTCGCGCAGCCAGTCGCCCAGAAGGTTGATCGACAGCGCCAGCGCCAGCAGGGTGCCCGCGGGGAAGAGCAGGATCCACCATTCGCCTGAGAACATGAACTCCTGCCCGATGCGGATGAGCGTGCCGAGCGAGGGTTTGGTGGGGGGCGCGCCGACGCCCAGAAAGCTGAGCGTGGCCTCGGCGATGATGGCGAGCGCCAGCGAAATCGTGGCGATGACCAGCACCGGGTTCAGCACGTTGGGCAGGATATGCCTGAGCATGATGATGAAGGGCGAGCGGCCGATCAGGCGGGCGGCCTGGACATATTCCTTGTTTTTCTCCACCAGCGTCGTGCCGCGCACGACGCGGGCGAACTGCACCCAGTCGGACAGGCCGATGGCCAAGATCAGCACCCAGAGCGCCATCTGGTCGCGATAGGCGGGGGGCGTGATGCCCTTGGCGATGCCGAAGATCAGCATCGCGACAAGGATCGCCGGAAAGGTCAGCTGCACGTCGGCGATGCGCATGATGATCGTCTCGGTCCAGCCGCCGACATAGCCCGCCAGAAGGCCCAGCGTGACGCCGATCAGCATGGCGAGGAACACGGCCGCGAAGCCCACGAAGAGTGAGATGCGCATTCCGTAAAGGATGGTTGAAAACACGTCGCGGCCCTGGTCGTCGGTCCCGAGGATGAAGGTGTCGCCGGTAAAGGCGTTGGCCTCGCCCGGCGGCGTGAAGCCGTTCATCAGGTTGAGCGAGGCCGGGTTGAACGGATCGAAAGGCGCGATGAGCGGCGCGAAGACAGCCGACAGGATCAGGATCAGCACCACCGCGAAAGAGGCGATGGCCACCGGCGCGTGCCGGAAGGACCACATGAAATCGCTGTCCCAGATGCGGCGGAAGCGGCTGTCGCGCACTTTCGGCGCCGGGGGTGTGACGGGGGTATCGGTCATCAGTGGCCTCCTGCCGCGGACCGGTCGACGCGCAGGCGCGGGTCGATGGCGAAATAGAGCATGTCGACGATGAGGTTGATGCCCACGAACATGACGGAGATCATCATCAGGTAGGCGGCCATCACGGGGATATCGACGAACTGGATCGCGTTGATGAACAAGAGCCCGACGCCGGGCCACTGGAACACCGTTTCGGTGATGATGGCGAAGGCGATGATGGAGCCCAGCTGAAGCCCGGTGATTGTGATGACGGGCACCAGCGTGTTCTTCAGCGCGTGGCGAAAGTTGATGGCGCGTTCACGAATGCCGCGGGCGCGGGCGAAGCGGATATAGTCCATGCGCAGCACCTCGAGCATCTCGGTCCGCACCAGCCGCATGATCAGCGTCATCTGGTAAAGGCCCAGCGTGATCGCGGGCAGGATCAGCGCCTGCAGGCCGGATTTCGTCAGAAACCCGGTGGACCAGCCGTTGACCCAGGTGACCTCGCCGCGTCCGAAGCTGGGCAGCCAGCCAAGCTCGACCGAAAAAACATAGATCAGCAGGATGCCGATCAGGAAGGTGGGCAGCGAGACCCCGATCAGCGACAGCGTCATGATGACATTGGCCGAAATCCCGCGCCTTCGGATCGCGGTATAGATGCCAAGCCCGATGCCGCCGATCAGTGCCAGCAGCCCCGACACGAAGGCCAGTTCCAGCGTGGCGGGCAGGCGTTCGATCAGGATGTCGGCCACGGGCCGCCCCTGGCGATAGCTGAGTCCGAAATTGCCCTGAACGGCGTTGGTCAGGAACTTGTAGTACTGGACAACGAAATTCTGATCGAGGCCGAGTTCCGAACGCAGGCGCTCGATATCGGCGACGGTGCGTTCCTGTCCCAGCATGTTGTCGACCGGATCGCCGACGAAGCGGAACATGGCGAAGGCCACGAGGCCCACCACGAGAAGCACGAGCGCGGACTGGGCCACGCGCCGGATGATGTAAGCTAGCATGTTTCGTCCCCGAAGCGGTCGTCACGCGCGGTTATTTTGCTGGCTGTGACGGCAGGCGGGCGGCCCCGGAAGGCCGCCCGCGATTGGCTTAGTTCATCTCGAAGAATTTGAACTTGGGATCGTCCTCGGGGCTGACCTCGGTGCCGACCGCGTCGGTCATGCCCCAGTTCAGCACCTGGTGGTGGATCGGGATGTAGAGCTGTTCGTCCTGAACCACCTGCCAGATCTCGTTGATCGTGGCGTTGCGCGCCTCGAGATCGGTTTCCGAGGCGAGGCTGACGATCTTGGCGTCAAGATCGGAATTGGAATAGCCCGTGCCGTTCCAGCTGCCGCGTTCCTCGCCGCGGGTGTGGACGAGGAAGTTGAAGATGTATTCCGAATCGTAGGTCGGAACGCCCCAGCCCAGCATGTAGAAATCCGTCTCGCCGTTCTCGATCAGCGGGAAGTGCTGCGCCTTGGGCTTGGCATCGAGGTTCACGGTGACGCCGATCTGCGCCAGCATCCCGACAGCGGCCTGGCAGATCGCCTCGTCATTGACGTAGCGGTCGTTCGGGCAGTCAAGCTGGATGCTGAAGCCGTCGCCATAGCCGGCCTCCTCCATCAGGGCCTTGGCGGCCTCGATGTCGGTGGTGGCGCTGCTGTCCATTTCCTCGTTCCAGCCGTTTACGAAGGGCGGGGCGATCATACCCGCGGGCTGGGATTGCTCGCGCATGACGACCTGCTTGATGGCGTCGCGGTTGATGGCCATGGACATGGCCTTGCGCACCTTGGCGTCGGCCAGCGGGTTGGCACCATCGACGTCGTCATTCTCGATATCGTCGGAGCCCATGTTCATGCCGAAGAAGATCACCCGGTTCTGCGGCGCGGTCTTGACCACGAGGCCGTCAGTGTCGCCGACGCGGCCCAGGTCCTGAACGGGAACGTCCTGGATAAAGTCGACCTCGCCCGAGAGCAGCGCTGCCACGCGGGTGGCGGCGTTCTGGATCGGCGTGTAGACGATTTCGGTCACGTCCAGGGGGAACTCGTCCTTGCCCCAGTAATTCTCGTTGGCTTCCAGCACGGTCTTCACGTCGGGTTCGCGGCTGACCAGGGTAAAGGCGCCGGTGCCGTTGGTGTTGGACGAGGCGAAGGTGGTTTCGCCGCCCGCAACGTCCTGCACGGCGACGGCGTCGTTCTCCTCAGCCCAGCCCTTGTCCATCATGAAAAGGTTGGTGAGGTTGGCCGGAAGGATCGGGTTGGGGCCGTCGGTGACGAACTCGACGGTGTGGTCGTCAACGGCGCGCACCTCGGTGATCGAGGTCAGGAGTTCCTTCATCGCCGATGTTTCGGACTTGGCGCGGTTGATCGAAAAGACCACATCCTCGGCGGTGAAATCGGCGCCGTCGTGATAGGTGACGCCCTGACGCAGGTTGAAGACCCAGACGTTCGGGTCGCCTTCCTTGGGCGCCCAGTCGGTCGCCAGCGCGGCCTGAAACTCGCCCGAGTGGTCGCGGATGATCAGCGGCTCGTAGATCTGGTGCGAAAGAGTGTGCGTCGGCCCTTCGTTCTGGGCGTGGGGGTCGAGCGTCAGCGAGTCGCCCGCGCGGGCCCATCGCAGCGTTTCGGCCGAGGCGCCGGTCATCGCCGTGGAAGCGAGAAGTGCGGCGGCAAGGACTGTCTTGGTTTTCATGAATATCTCCCTGGATATCGCCCGGGTTGATCCTCGGGCTGATCCCGAAAACATAACTTAGTGTTCCGGCTCTGCAAGCAAACGAATGGGAAGATGCCTTCACGTCACTTGAAAAACGGAAGGCGAAACCGGCAGGACGGGCGTGGAGGCGGGGTGACGCGCGGGCGATACGGGCTATCGTTGGCCTGCGGAGCCCTGTGGAAGAGGAACGGCGAAGACCATGAAGATGCGGCGGAAATCGGACTTGCCGACCAAGGTTTGCGCGGCCTGCGGGCGGCCTTTCGCTTGGCGCAAGAAGTGGGAGAAGGTCTGGGACGAGGTGCGCTATTGCTCGGAACGCTGCAAGCGGGCGCGGGGCTGAAATCAGGCGAAACGCGCAAGGATCGGGTCGAGATCGACCCTGGCGCGGAGCCGTTCGGCCAGCAGATAGCAGCCCAGAACCTTGCGTTGCAGCAAGAGCGTGTCGGTGGGCGGCGCATGGATATCGACCTGCTCGTCGGCCAGAAGCAGCCCCTCGCGGCGCAGGCGGGCCAAGAGGCCGCAGGTGGCGAAATCGAGCGTGCCGCCCTGGCGCAAGGGTTCGGCGGCGAGTTCGAAAAGCCGCAGGATATGGGCGCGGTCCGTGGCGGTGGTGTCGGTGCCGACGAGGCCGATGGCGATCATTGCGTCCCAGGCGGCGTCCATGTCGCCGCTGAGCGCGGCGTTGAAGAGGGCGCGATAGCTGCCCACGCGCTCGGGCTCGAATTGAAGCGTCGCGCCGAAATCCAGAAGGACGATACGGCCCGTGTCGGGCTGGTAGCGGTAGTTGGCGAAATTGGGGTCGGTCTGCATGTCGTGCAACTCGAACAGCTCGCGCAAGGTGAGCGTGATGAGCGCCGTGGCGATGCGGTCGCGGGTGGGCTGGTCCATGTCGGCGGCGGCGTCGATGCTCTGGCCTTCGACATAGGTCATGGCTAGGATGTCGCGTGTGCTGAGGTCGTGCTGGACCTCGGGCAGTATGAAATCGCTGTCGTCGGCAAGGTGGGCGCGGAAACGGGTGAGGGCGGCGGCCTCGCGGGTGTAATCCGTTTCCTCGTGCAGTTGCGCCGCCGCGTCGGTTAGCATCCGGTCCGTGTCGAAGCTGGCGGGCATCATGCCGGAGTGGCGCAGGATCAGGCCGAGGTTGCGCATGTCGCTGTCGATGCTGTCGCGGATGCCGGGATATTGCACCTTGATCGCAAGGTCGCAGCCATCGCGGGTCTGTGCGCGGTGGACCTGCCCGATGGAGGCCGCGGCAATGGGATGTACGTCGAAGCGTTTGAAATGGCGCAGGAAATCGCGGCCCCAGTTGGCGGCCAGAACTTTCTTCAGCTGCGAAGGCGGCATGAACTGGGCATCGGCGCGCAGGCGGGCAAGGATCTGGGTCAGTTCGGGCGGCAGCATGTCGGCGGTTTCCATCGACAGAAGCTGACCCGCCTTCATGGCGGCGCCGCGCATGTTGGCCAGATGGTCGGCCACGCGGGTGACGTTGGACGGTGTCATCAGCAGGTCCTGCAGGCGGGGTTTGCGGCCGCGCAGCAAGTCCCATCCGCCGCGGGTGGCGATATTGCCCGCCAGCGCGGTCGCCATGCCGCCGGTGCGGGCCATGCGCGAAAACCGCCCGGTGGGAACCCGCGCGGCGCGCTTGCGGTCAGGCGGGTTCTGGTCGTTCATCGTGTGCCCTCGGTGCGGTCTTCCAGCCGAGGGCCGAGGAGACGGACAAGCGCCGGGCGCAGCCGCAAAAAGGCGCGGTAGGCCAGTTCGGCCACCGGCACGACGCCGGGGATGCGTGACAGCCTGGCAAGGTGGCGCCAGCCGGGCAGGCGCTTCCAAACCTCGAAAAAGCCGGCGGCGCCGGACACCAGAGTGCCATCGGGGCGGCGGGTGTGGAAGCGGCCCATTGCGGCCTCGCGGTCAAGGTCGGGTGCCGGATCGTCGGCGCTGCGCGAGATATCGGTGAAGGCGATGCGGCCTGCCCGGTCGCGTTTGCAGTAAAAACCGATCTCGGCACGGCAGAGCGGGCAGGAGCCGTCGTAATAGACCGTCAGTCGGGGATCGTTTTCGCCCCTCACGGTCAGCCCGCGTCCTTGCCCAGATCGGGCGCGCGTTTGAGAATCCGCTGGAGGGTGCGGCGGTGCATGTTCAGCAACTCGGCGGTCTTGGTGATGTTGCCGTCGGTGCGTTCAAGGAAGCGTTCAATGTGCACGCGCTTGGCCTCTTCGGGCGAAATCGGGTTTTCCGGCGCGGGCGGCTGGACCCCTTCGGCGGCAAGCAGCGCATCGACGATCTCGTCGCCGTCGGCGGGCTTGGCGAGATAGTCGACAGCACCCAGTTTCACGGCGGCGACGGCCGTGGGCGTGTCGCCATAGCCCGTCAGGACAAGGGCGCGGGCGGATTTGCGCTGTTTCTTGAGCATCTCGATGACCTCCAGCCCGGAGCCTTGGCCGAGATGCAGGTCGATGATGGCAAAGGCCGGCTGGCGGGTCTCGATCGCGGCGGCGGCCTCGGCCACGGTGCCCACCGGGATCGGATCGAAGCCGCGGCTGGCCATGACCTTGGACAATTGCTCGCGGAAGACGTCGTCATTCTCGACGATCAGGAGCGTGGTGTCTTTGGGTAGCTGTTTCATATCATCCTCTCTGCACGTGATACGTGCGGGCGGCGCGGTTGGATGACCGCCGGGGCCGGGGTGCGACAGTTTGCGCAGGGCGTGGCCCGAAATGCCGACGGCGCCCCGGGGGAACCCGGAGCGCCGTCTGTTTTTGCACGTTTCGGCAATGGCTTAGCCCGGTTGCACCCGGTCGGCATCCATCACCTTGGCCCATGCCTTGACGAAGTCCTTGACGAACTTGCCGCCATTGTCGGCCTGGGCATAAACCTCGGCCTGGGCGCGCAACTGCGAGTTGGAGCCGAAGACGAGGTCGCAGCGGGTCGCGTCCCACTTCTTGTCGCCGGTCTTGCGGTCCTTGCCGACAAAGGTCATGCCCTTGTCATCCGTGGCTTCCCAGACCGTTCCCATGTCCATCAGGTTGACGAAGAAGTCGTTGCTGAGCGTGCCCGGACGGTCGGTAAAGACGCCATGCGCCGTGCCGCCGTAGTTGGTGCCCAGCATACGCAACCCGCCGATCAGAACGGTCATCTGCGGTGCCGAAAGGCCCAGCAGATGCGCGCGGTCGATCATCAGTTCCTCGGCGGAAACCGTGAAGTCGCCGGAGAGGTAGTTGCGGAACCCGTCAGCCTGCGGCTCCATGATCTCGAAGGACTCGGCGTCGGTCATCTCGTCGGTGGCGTCGGTGCGGCCCGGGGTGAAGGGCACGGTGACCTCATGACCGCCCGCCTTGGCCGACGCTTCGACCGCCGCGTTGCCGCCGAGAACGATCAGGTCCGCGAGCGAGATCTTCTTGCCGCCGGAGGCCGACGCGTCGAAGTCGGCCTTGATGCCTTCGAGTACTTTCAGAACCTTCGCCAACTGCTCGGGCTGGTTGACCTCCCAGTCCTTCTGCGGGGCAAGACGGATGCGCGCGCCATTGGCACCGCCGCGCATGTCCGAGCCGCGGAAGGTCGAGGCCGAGGACCACGCGGTGTAGGCCAGTTCGGAGACCGACAGACCGGAATCGCGGATCTTGGCCTTGAGCGTCTTGACGTCCGCCTCGTCGACCAGCGGGTGATCGACCTCGGGCACCGGATCCTGCCAGATCAGCACTTCGTCAGGTACCTCGTTGCCCAGATACATGTTGCGCGGGCCCATGTCGCGGTGGGTCAGCTTAAACCACGCGCGGGCGAAGGCGTCCGCGAACTCGTCGGGATTGGCATGGAAATGGCGCGAGATCTTCTCGTACTCGGGGTCCATGCGCATCGCCATGTCGGCGGTGGTCATCATGATGTGCTGGTTGCGGGTCGAGGGGTCCTCGGGATCGGGGGCCATATCCTCGGGCTTCTGGTCCTTGGGCTGCCATTGCCACGCGCCGGCGGGGCTTTTGACCAGTTCCCACTCGTAGCCGAACAGCACGTCGAAATAGCCCATGTCCCACTTGGTGGGGTTGGGCGTCCAGGCGCCTTCGATGCCCGAGGTGATGGCGTCACGGCCCTTGCCCGAGCCGTAGGTCGAGAGCCAGCCGAAGCCCTGGGCCTCCATCGCGCCGGCCTCGGGTTCGTTGCCCACATGCGAGGGGTCGCCAGCGCCGTGCGCCTTGCCGAAGGTGTGGCCGCCGGCGGTGAGCGCGACGGTTTCATAGTCGTTCATCGCCATACGCGCGAAGGTTTCGCGGATGTCGCGGGCCGAGGCCAGCGGATCGGGCTGGCCGTCGGGGCCTTCGGGGTTGACGTAGATCAGGCCCATCTGCACGGCGGCAAGCGGGTCCTCCAGCTTGCGGTCGCCGGAATAGCGGCTGTTGGGTTTGTCGGACGTGGCAAGCCACTCTTTTTCCGAACCCCAATAGACGTCTTCCTCGGGTTCGAACACGTCCTTGCGCCCGCCGCCGAAGCCAAAGATCGGGCCGCCCATGTCTTCGATCGCCATGTTGCCGGCGAGGATCATCAGGTCGGCCCAGGAAATCGCGTTGCCGTATTTCTGCTTGATCGGCCACAGCAGGCGGCGGGCCTTGTCGAGGTTGCCATTATCTGGCCAGCTGTTGAGCGGGGCAAACCGCTGGGTGCCCGAGCGCGAGCCGCCGCGACCGTCAGAGGTGCGGTAGGTGCCGGCCGAGTGCCACGCCATGCGGATGAAGAAGCCGCCATAGTGGCCATAGTCGGCGGGCCACCAGTCCTGGCTGTCGGTCATCAGCGCCTTCAGGTCTTTTTTCAGCGCCTCCATGTCGAGGCCCTTGAAGGCTTCGGCATAGCTGAAGTCCGGGCCCATGGGGTCGGATTCAGGGGTGTTCTGATGCAGGATCTTGAGGTTCAGCTGGTTCGGCCACCAATCGCGGTTGGACTGGACGCTGAACCGCGTCGCACCATGCATGACCGGGCATTTGCCGGAATTTTCGAGATCGTTGCCGTCCATAGAGTCTCTCCCAGGGTTTGCTGTCTGACGTTGCCGGATGCGCGTGATCCGGGCCGATTGCTTCGTGAGAAGACGTAAGCATTGCCGCGCGCGATGCAACGCGGGAATCGCTTCTCCGGGCGGACCATAGCAAGGCAATGCAATGAGAATAAGTTGCATTTATTGATTGGATTGATAAATATTTCTTATGAAAAACCTTTCGCTGAAACAGTTGCGCTATTTCGAGGTGCTGGCCCGGACGGGCCATTTCGGGCAGGCCGCCGAGATCTGCGCGGTGACCCAGCCGGCGCTGTCGGTGCAGATCAAGGCGCTGGAAGCGGCGGCGGGGGCGGCACTCTTCGAGCGTACCACGCGCGAGGTGCGGCTGACCGGGTTCGGCGCGGAGTTCGCCGCGCGCGTGCGCGAGATCCTTCGGTCGGTCGATGAGCTGTCGGACCTTGCGCGCAAGGCGCAGGAAGGGCTGAGCGGGCGGCTGCGGCTGGGAGTCATCCCGACGATTGCGCCTTACCTTTTGCCACGCTTCCTGACGCGGCTGGGCGCGGAATTTCCCGACCTGGACGTGCAGGTGCGCGAGAGCATCACGCCGCGCCTGATCGCGGAACTGGGCGAGGGCGGGCTGGACCTGGCGATCGTGGCGCTGCCGGTGTCGGAGCGGTCGCTGGAGGAATGCGCGATCTTCGAGGAGCCGATGATGCTGGTGCGGCCCGAGGCCGAGGCGGAGGCGCCGGTGCCGGAGGTGACGGCCCTGCACGAGCGGCGGCTGTTGCTGCTGGAGGAAGGACATTGCTTTCGCGACCAGGCGCTGGCGTTTTGCAACATTCCGGGCGGCGGGCCGCGCGACGGTCTGGAAGGCACATCGCTGTCGACGCTGGTTCAGATGGTGGGCGCGGGCATGGGCATTACCCTGATCCCCGAGATGGCGGTGCCGGTGGAAACCCGGTCGGCGCCGGTGTCGGTGGCGCGGTTCAGCGACCCGCAGCCCAAGCGGCAGGTCGGCATGGTGTGGCGCAGGACCAGCCCGCTGGCCGACCGGTTCCGGGCCATTGCCGACTTGCTGGCGCCGGGGGCGTCCGAACCGCCCGAGGCGGCTCAAAGCGTTTTGCCTCTAACCTGAGCTATCGGCGAAAGGCGAAACGAGTGCGACGATCGGCTGTTGTGCTGCGTTTCGCGAAAAGCTGTGATTCAGGTTTATCGCGAAACGCTTTAGTAGTCTTTTTCGAAGAAGATGCCGACGCCGGTATTGCCGGTGGTGCTGGTCGAGCCCTTGACGGTGACGTTCCGGCCGATGTCGAGGTTCAGGTTGATCTCCTGGTTGCCTTCGCTGTCGGCAGTGACCTCGGAATAGAGGTTTTCCGACAGGTAGGCGCCGGCGGTGACCTGGGTTGCACCGTCCTCGGAGGTCGACACGTCGAGGTCGCTGAGGCCAAGGGCGCCGCGAATGTCCAGTCCGCCGGAACGCTGGCCTGACAGGGTGGCGGCAGCGGCGACAAGCTGGGCTGCCTGGAAGGCCGAGATGTCTTCGAGTCCGCGCCCAAAGAGCAGCCGCGCGACGGCCTCGTCCTGGGGCAGGTCGGGGACGGATTCGAAGGTGACGGAGGGCGAGCTGGCCAGCCCCTCGATGATGGTGCGCACCAGGATGCCGTCGTTTTCCGTTTCGGCCACGAAGCGCAGGTAGGGATCGAGCGCGCCGCGCAGGTCGATGACCCCTTCCGTCAGCTCGAGGCGGCGGCCGAGAATGTCGAGCCGTCCGCGAATGAGCTCGAAGAGGCCGCTGGGCACCACATCGGCCGTGGTCCCCTGAAGGCGGACGCGTCCGCCCAGTTCGGCGTCGAGGCCGCGGCCGCGCACGAAGATCCGGTTGGGGGCGTTGATCACGAGGTCGAGCGGAAAGGCCACGGGCGTGCCGCCACGTTCCTGGCCGATGATGCCGGCGCGGGTCCGGGTCTGGCGCACGGCGGCGGGCTCGCCGATATGCGTGATCTCGGGGATGTCGCCCGGAGAGCGCGTCCCGCTGCCCGAGGGGACCCGCAGTTCGGTGCGGCCCAGGTTGACTATGCCGGCGATGGTCGCGCCGCCGGTGAGCGGGCCATTGATGCCGACCTGGCCCGACAGGGTAGTGCTGTAGAGGTCGGGGTCGGTGACGACAAGATCGTTGAGCGCGGCTTCGAGATTGGCGTTGAAGGGGGCGGACAGGGTGATCGGGCCGCGCACGCGGAAATTGCCGCCGGTGCCCATGGAGGCTGTGATGTCGGTCTCGGCCCGGCCCGAGGCGAGGCGCACGGCGCCGCCGATGCCGGTGATGGCCGTCGAGAGGCTGGGCAGGGCGAGCCGGCCGTTCGAGACGTTGATCACACCCGACAGGGAATTCAGGGCGGGCGGGCCGTTGACGCTGAGGTCGAAGTTGGCGAGGCCGGTGATGGAACGTGGCGCAAGAAACGGGTTGGCCAGCGCCAGGGGCGCGGAGCCGTTGACGTCGATGTCGAGGCTGTTGCCGTACCCGTTGATCGACCCGTTGACGCGGGCATTGGTGCCGCCCGGGCCGGACGCGTCGAGCGACAGGCGGATCTGTTCGCCGGTCCGGTCCACGATGGTGACAGTGCCGTTGGCCGAGACCGCGCCGGGGAATTCGGGGACAAAAATGCCAAGGTCTGCAAGGCGTGCCGACAGGTTGACCGGCGCGCCGGGGCCGCTGCCTTCGGCGTCGACGGTCACGCGGGGTGTCTGGATGTCGATGTAGCGGATGCCGGGCGCGGATTCGCCCAGGGCGACGGAGGCGCGGGCGTCGATGCTGCCGGCGATCAGCTGGTCGAGCTGGGCGATGCCGGTGCGCAGGTTCGAGCCGTCGATATCGGTGGTGATGTCGAAGGTGCGGCCGCGAACCTGTCCCGATCCTTCGAGGGTCATGTCGAGGCTGCCGGTCAGCGGACGGTTCAGGAGCGGCGCGAGGCGCGACAGGTCGCTGGCGTTGAGGGTCATCTGGCCTTCGACCGGCAGCAGCGTGTCCTCGGGGAAGACCGCGCCGGTGGCCGAGAGCGTCGTGCCGGCGCCCGAGGCGTCGAGGCGCGAGATGGTGACGGCGCCGCCTTTTTCCCAGGTCGCGGCGGCGTCGAGGGTGGCGGGGCCGGACATGCGCGGCTCGATCCGGGCAAGGTCGGCGATGGCGGCCTTTACGGTCAGTTCGCCATCGTCGGAATCAAGCCGTCCCGAGGCGTCGGCCTCGAGTGCAGGAGTGCGCACCGAGAAGCGGTCCAGCACGGTGCCGTCGGTGTCGCGCTGCGCGGCGACGGAGAGCGTGCCCGCGCCGGCCATCAGAGCGTCGACACGCGGCTCGCCGATTTCGACGTCGTTGGTTTCGGCGTCAAGCACGATGTCGAACGCGCCGCCGCGGATGCGGCCGGAGCCTTCGAGCACAACGGTCGCGGCGCCGTCCAGATCGCGGCCGGCGAGTTGGGCAAAGCGCGACAGGTCCGTCGCCGCCAGCGTGATCTTGCCCTCGGCAGGCAGGTTGGGGTTTTCGGGGAAGACCGCGCCGCTGCCCGTCAGCGTGGCGTCCGCCAGGGTGGCCTCGAGCGCCGAGATGTTGAGCGCGTCGCCAGAGTTCCAGTTGATCGAGGTGGTCAGGGTGGCCGGGCCGGAGAGCGTGGGCTCGACCTGGGCGACGTTTTGCAACCGGGCCTCGATATCCAGCTGGCCTTCGTTCGAGTCGAGCCGGCCCGAGGCGTTGGCGGCGAGGGCCTGGGTCTGGATGGTCAGGCGTTCCAGCACGGTGCCGGTGGTGTCGCGCCGCGCGCCGAGCGCCAGCGTACCCTGGCCGGTCATCAGGGGATCAAGGCGGGGCTGTCCGATGGCAAGGTCGTTGGTTTCGGCCTCGAGTTCGATGTCGAACGCGCCGCCCAGGAGGGTGCCGGTGCCTTCGAGCGTTGCGTTGGCGGCACCGGAAATGTCCTGGTTCGAGATGGCGGCGAAGCGCGAGAGGTCGGCGGCGTTGAGCGTGGCGCTGCCGGTGAAGGGGAAGCCGTCTTCGAGGCTTTCCAGTTCACCGTCGGCGGTGAGGGTGACGTTGCCGCTTTCGACGTCGAGCGCGTCGATGACCAGCGGCTGGTCCTGTTGCCATGCAAGGGTCATCGTGCCCGAGGGCGCGGTACCGATGGCCTCGGCCAATGCGGGATCGGAATGATCCACGCCTTCGGCGTTGAATTTCAGGTCACCGGAAAACGATCTGTCCGGGGCGTCGGTGATCCGGCCGGTCCCCGAGAGCGTGGCGCGATCCACGCTCAGCCCGTCCTGCAGCAGATCGACAATCTGGACCTCGGCCTGCCAGGCATCGTCCTCGGCGGCGTCGAAGCTGGCGTTGAGGCGGGCGTTCTGAAGGGTGGTGGGCGCGCCGGATACGGGCAGGCGGACCACCTCTCCGTCGTCGCTGCCGATGCGGCCTTGCAATTGCAGGGTTTCGGGCCAGCCAGAGGCGGAGAGGGCCAGGTTGCCCTGAAGCTCGAGCGCCTCGGACCGGATGGAAAGCTCGTCGAGCACGAGACGTCCGCTGGACTGCGACTGGCCGGAGACGGCAAGCGCGGTGGCCTCGCCGAAGAACGGCTGGAACTGCTCTTCGAAGAGCGGGCGCAGGTCGCCGTCGAGGTCGGCGGCGAAGGTGTAGCCCTGGGTGTCGTCGCCGTCGATGGCGCCGACATTGACCGTGCCGCCGAAGCGTTCTTGTCCGTCAGAGCTGAGCAGGATGCGGGCCGAGAAATCCGACAGCGGAGCGTCGCCGGCCACCTGCAGGCGCAGGGCAGGCGTATCGGGAATGCCGAGCAGGGTGGAGACGATGCCTTCGGGTCCTTCCTGGAAATCTAGATCGAGGGCCAGGACGCGGCTTTCGTTCTCGAACGAGCCTTCGAAGGTAAGGCTGTCTTCACGATCCAGTCGCTGGATGGCGAGGTTTGCGGCGCCTTGGCCGTCGGCAAGGTTGGCGCTGCCTTCCAGCGACAGCCGGGCCGGTTCGCCGAGAACGGACTCGCCAAGTTCGACCGTCTCGATCTGAACCAGTTCGACATTCACCGAGACCGGCAATTCGGGCAGGGCGAACTGGGTCGCCTCGGCGTCGTCGGGGCTGACGGATTCGCCACCCGAGGGCAGACGTTCGAGGATGACTTCGGCGGCGGTCAGTTCGTCGACCTCGAGCCGGCCGCGCAGCAGGGCGGACCGGGACCACACAAGCGAGGCATCGCGAAGGGTCAGCCAGACGCCGTCCTCGTCGGCGATGGTCAGCGACTCGAGCGTGGCATTGGACGACAGCGCGCCGCGAAAGCCGGTGACGGTCACGTCGCGGCCGGCGCCGGAGAGATTATCCTGCAGCCAATCCTCGATGAAGGACTTGTCCTCCTCGGCCTGATCCTGTGCCAGAGCGGGTGCGGCCAGGCCAAGCGTGAGGACCATGAAAAGAAGAGAAAGCAGAACGCGCATCAGAATGCCTGACCAATACCAATATAGAACTCGTAATCCTGGCCCGCGTCTCCGTCGAGCGGCGTGGCCACGTCAAAGCGGATCGGGCCGATGCCGGTATCGTAGCGCACGCCGAAACCCGCGCCGGAGTGCCAGTCGCCGGTGCCGGAGCCGAAGCTGTCGCGGCCCACGTAGCCTGTGTCGGCAAAGCCCACCACCTGCCAGCTGTCGGCAACGCGTGCGCGCAACTCGCCCGACACGGCGAGGAACGACCGCCCGCCACTGGTGTTGCCGCCGCCGAGATCCACGCCAAGGGATTGATAGGGCTGGCCGCGCACGGTGTTGGACCCGCCGGAGAAGAACAGCATGTCGGGTGGTACGTCGAGCAGCGATGCGCCGGTCACCGAACCCAGCTGGGTGCGCCCGGCCAGCACGATCGTATCGTTTTCGCCGAAGCCCACATAGGTCCGCGCGTCGGCGTAGAGGCGGAAAGCGGGATCGCCTGCATCCAGCGCCAGGAACGGTGTGGCTTCGAGCCCGACATAGAACCCTTCGGTCGCGTTGAGCGCGTCGTCGCGATTGTCGAAGGTCAGCTTGCCAGGGAGCAGCAGAAGTTGGTTGGTGCGCGAGCCGAGGTCGTCGTCGATTTCGGCATACTGGTAGGCGATGCCAAGCTCGCCTTCCAACTCGTCGGAGAAGATGTGCGAGACACCGCCGCCGATTTCGAAGGTGGTCTGGCGGTATTCCTCTTCGTCCAGTTCCTCGATGCGTGCTTCGAGAAAGGCCGTGGTGTCGGGCGTGAAGGTTGCGGGACGTTCGAACCGGGCAGACAGGCGGTAGTCGATACCGCCCGAGTCGCCGCCGATGCCGCCGACCTCGCCCTCGATCCGAAAGCGTTCGGCGCCTCCCAAAAGGTTGCGGTGGAGCCAGAAGCCGCTGAGCGTCAAGCCTTCGAGCGAGGCGATTTCGGCGCCGAAGCCGATGCGGCGCGGCTTGGCGTCCAGCACTTCGGCCTGGATGTCGAGCGTGCCGTCGGGGTTGGGCACGGCGGCTTCGTTCAGCACGACCGAGCGGAAGGCGCCGGTGCGGCGCAGGCGCTGGCTGGCGTCCTCGAGTTCTTCCGGCGAGAAAACCTTGCCCGAGGGCAGGCCGGCGATGGCGCGGATGCGGTTGGCCCGCACGGCGCTGGGGCGGGTGATCACCAGATCGCCGAAGCGCAGGCGTGGGCCCGGCGAAAGACGGATGTCACTGGCGAGCGTGGCATTGCGATGATCGGCGGTGATCGACTGGCCGCTGAGTTCTACCTTGGCGTGGCCGGCCTCGCGCCAGCCGGTGACGCCGGCCTCGGCCGCGTCCGAGATGACCGTGGCGGCGGCGGGCTGTCCACGCGCGTAGCCTTCGGGAAGTTCGGTTTCGGGAGCCACAGGGCCGATAGCGGCGCGCGAGAACGTGAAGGGCGGGCCGGGCTGAACGATCACGTCGACGCGGTTGATGCGGTTGGGGCCGGCGATGGGCGAGATGTCGGAAGCCTCGCGGCCGTCGACGCGAATGCTGACGACACCGCCGTAAAACCCCGCGTCATAGAGCGCGCCGACCATGCGGGCATAGTCGGCACGGGCGGCCGCGAGAATGTCTTGCGCCGTGGCGTCCTCGGAATCCGCGGTTTCGACCGTGAGGGACGACCTGCTGAGATACTCCGCGATGTCCTGTGGCCCACCGCGGACCTGGACGGCGGCCTCGGTGGAAAAGGCGGCACGCACGCCGAGAGTCAGACAAACCAGCACGAACCAGGGCGTAACGCTACGAGACGGCAACAACAGGGCAGCTCCATTTCCGGGGCCCGTTTCGGCCCCACGTCAGTGAAGACGGGAAAAGGTACGCGCAGGACCTGTCGATCACCAGGCCGCTTCCCCCATCAGGCAAGAGACTAGAACGGGTTTGGGCATATTCCCACCCGCGAAGTTCATTTATAGAGCACATTTGCGCCATGGCATTGGGTATCGGCGGAAATTTTCCGAACTGCCGTTGACGTTGCGGCAGGCCAGGGGGCTTTCTTGCCGGAGGGGGCCGCCGCGGGCGAGGAGGTCGGCGCAGGGGCGCGTGAAACGGTGTTCGGGCGGCTTGCAGCACGGCGGTTGCAGGCACGGTCGCGTGTCGCAGGGACGTTGCCCATCGGGGGAAGAGGGAATATGAAAGCGGATAACCTTAAGGAATTCGAGCCGTTGACGCGCCAGTTGGTGGACACGCCGAAATATTCGCAGGTCCGGACGGTTGCGCTGGTGATCATCGCCTTCGCCGTCGTTCTTTTCCTGCTGGTGCAAGCCAGGTTCATCCTGATCTCGCTTGCCGTGGCCGTGATTCTGTTCACGCTGACGTCGGACGTGATCCGCCTGATCGCGCGGCAGAGCATCGGTCGGTTCCGCATTCCCAACTGGCTGGCGTCGCTGGCTGCGCTGATGATGATCTCGACCGCGTTGCTGATCTTGTCGTCGATCCTGCTGGCGCAGCTGAATACCGTTCTGGGCACGACGTTGTCCTATGCCGAACGCGCGCCGTCGGCTGTTGCGTCGCTCTTTGCCTGGATGGGCGAGGATGTGGAGCGCGCGGTTCTCAATTCGCTCAACACGGTCGAGGTGTCGGGCTATGTCCGGACCGCGGCAGGGCAGGCGGGCAGCCTGATGCAGGGCACGGTGCTGGTGATCCTGTTCTTCGGCTTCCTGTTTGCCGAGCGAATCTGGTTCGGCACCAAGATGTCCAACTTCTTCGGCGATCCGGCGCAGGCGGAACGGGCCAACAAGATCTTCACGTCGATCATCCACCGGGTGAATTACTATCTTCTGATCAAGACGCTGGTCAGCGTGATCACGGGCGCGATGGTGTACCTGGTGGCGCTGGCCTTCGATATCGAGCTGGCCCTGTCGCTGGGAATCCTGACCTTCATCCTGAACTACATTCCCAATATCGGGTCGATCATCGCAACCGGAATGGTGGCGCTGGTGGGGTACGTGGAAACCGGAGAGGCGTCCGTGACCGCGGGATTGTTCGTGATCACCGGCATCATCCAGTTCGTGAACGGCAATGTCATCGACCCGTGGCTGATGGGGCGGGCGCTGCGGTTGTCGTCCTTCGGGATCATCATCAGTCTGGCCTTCTGGGGTGCGGTCTGGGGCATTCCCGGCATGTTCCTGTCGGTGCCGATCATGGTGATGATGCTGGTCATTTGCAGCCATGTGCCGGGCCTGAGGAAGGTGGCCGTGCTGCTGTCGCGCGAGGGGCTGCCGGAAGACGAGCGGGAACTGGACCGGCTGAGCGAGGAAATCGAGAGCCGCAAGGGCACCTGACCCGGGCGCGGCGGCCGCAGGGCGCGAACCGCGACAGCCCTAGTAGATGAAGGTCTGTGAGGCCTGGCCCTCGATGCTTTGACCGCGATACATGCCTTCGCAGTTGAACGGCAGGGTGATGCTGCCATCCGCGCCTATGGCGATCAGGCCGCCCGAGCCGCCGATGGCGACGAGGTCCTTCATCACCACTTGCTCTGCGGCGTCGGTCACGTTTTGGCCTGCCAGCCGGATACGCGCGTCGATCTCGTGCGCGACGGAAAGGCGGATGAAAGCTTCGCCGTCCCCGGTCGCCGAAACGGCGCAGCTGTCGTTGGCGGCGAAGGTGCCGGCACCGATCAGGGGGCTGTCACCGATGCGACCGGCGCTCTTCGCCGTCATCCCGCCGGTCGAGGTGGCGGCGGCAAGGTTGCCCGCACGGTCGCGGGCCACGGCGCCCACCGTGCCGTGGCGACGCGACGGGTCGTCGTCGAGCGTGCCGTCCGCTTCCATCCGCAGGGTTTCCTGAAGCGTGTCCCAGCGTTCCGGGGTGAAGAAATAACGTGACTCCTCGAAGGGCAGGCCGGCCTCGCGGGCGACGGTCAGCGCCCCGTCGCCGGCCATGAGGACATGCGACGTACGCTCCATGACGGCGCGGGCGGCGTCGACCGGGTTTCGCGGGCCGCAGATACCCGCCACGGCCCCGGCGCGACGGTCGCGTCCGTCCATGATGGCGGCGTCCATCTCGTGCGTGCCGGCGCGGGTGAAGACCGCACCGCGCCCGGCGTTGAACAGCGGCTCGTCCTCAAGCGCGCGCACGGCGGCGGTGACGGCGTCGAGCGCGGTGCCGTCGGCTGCGAGCACGGACTGGCCGGCCGTCAGCACCCGCGCCAGGGCGGCGTGACAGGCCGCTTCACGCTCTTCGCTCATCTCGGCCCGGGGCACGACCCCGGCACCACCGTGAATTGCCAGTGCGAATCCGTCGCTCATGTCTGGTTCCTGCCATGTTTTGCACCGTTTTGGCGCGGTTTGGTTGCCAAGAATCCCACATAGCGCGGGAATCGTGACGTTGCGATCGCTTTTGCAGTTGCGGACTGTGGGTTACGTGACATTCTTGTGAACGGGATGGTAACATCCACAACATATAGATAATAGTCCAGCGATGGATGGAGTCGTTCGATGGATATGTCCGTGAAACCGAGGCCCCGAGGCAAACTGGTCGCGATTGGCGGCGCCGAAGACAAATCCGCCAAGGCGGCGATTTTGGGGCGCGTGCTGAAACTCTCGAACAGCGAGACGCCGGTGGTTGGCGTGATCACCACCGCCAGCAGCATCCCCGATGAGGTCTTTCCGGCCTACGAAGAGGCGTTCGACGCGCTGGGCGCGTCCGAGGTGCTGGACGTCCGCATCCGCGAACGGCGCGATGCCGACGACCCCAAGATGGTCGAGTTGATCCGCAAGAGCGACGTTCTGTTCATCTCGGGCGGCGACCAGATGCGCCTGACCAGCATCTTCGGCGCCTCCAAGTCGCTGGAGGCGATTCGGTCCATCTATCACGAAGGCGCGGTCATCGCGGGCACCAGCGCGGGCGCGGCCTGCCAGTCCACCACGATGGTCTATGGCGGCAGCGCGATCGACAGTCTGCGCAAGGGCGCCGTCAAGATGAGCGCCGGATTTGGCCTGATCGAAGGGGTCATCATCGACACCCATTTCCTGGAGCGGGGACGCTTCTCGCGCCTGATGGAAGTGGGCGCGACGAACCCCGAATACCTCGGGATTGGACTTGGCGAAGACGCCGCGGTATTGTTCGAGGGCGGTATAATTAAGGCCTTTGGACCCGGTCACGTAATCCTCGTTGACAGTTCAAGGATAACCAGTTGCAATGTATTCGACTTGTCAGACGGTGAGGCGGTGAGCGTCCACAACGTCGTGATGCATGCGCTGGTCGAGGGTGATGGATACAACCTGGCGGACCGGCAGGTCCTGAGTGCCAAACAGCTTGGGGCCGAGAGCCTGGAGCTGAAGGATGCGTATACTTGAACACCGTGCGCTGCGCGGACCGAACTATTACAGCCGCTACCAGTCGATCTACATGCGGCTGGACATCGAGGAACTTGAAGACCGGCCGAGTGACAAGGTCGACGGCATTGCCGACAAGCTTCAATCCCTGATCCCCACGATTTACGAGCATCGCTGTTCTGTCGGAGAGGCCGGTGGTTTCCTGTCCCGGGTCAAGGAAGGCACCTGGGCCGGTCACATGGTCGAGCATGTGGCGATCGAATTGCAGAACCTGATCGGCTTTTCGGTGGGCTATGGCAAGACCGTCGACAGCTACGACAAGGGTGTTTACCACGTCGTCTACCGCTATCGCGACGAGGCGACAGGCATTGCCTGCGGCGAGGAGGCGGTGGAGATCGTCCAGGCGCTGTATGACGGCAAAGATGTGGAGCTGGAGCCGGTCATCGACCGCCTGAAAGAGGTGCGGGACGCCAACGCGCTGGGCCCGTCGACCGGCTCAATCGTGAACGCGGCAAAGGCGCGGAACATCCCGTGGTACAACCTTACGGAAGGCACCAGCTATACCCAGCTGGGCCATGGCGTGAAGCAGCGCAAGTTCCAGGCCACGGTGACGGATGCGTCGGGCATCATCGGCCACTCGATTGCCGACGACAAGGAATGGACCAAGCAGGTGCTCGACGACGCCGGCGTGGCCGTGCCCAAGGGCTATATCGGCTACAGCTGGGACGAGGTGAAAGACGCCGCCGAGTGGATCGGCTGGCCGGTCGTCACCAAGCCGCTGTCGGGCAATCACGGGCGCGGCGTGACCACCGACATCACCAACGAGGAAGAGCTGAAATCGGGTTACGAGGCCGCGTTGGCGCGCTGCCGCGACGATTACGGCGCTGTCATCGTGGAAAGCTATATCAAGGGCGAGGATCACCGCATCCTTGTGGTCGACGGCAAGCTTGTCGCCGCCGCCCGCCGCCGCCCCGCGCATGTCGAGGGCGACGGCAAATCGACGATCCAGCAGCTGATCGACGAGGAAAACAAGGACCCGCGCCGCGGTGTGGGCCACGAGAACCTGCTGACGCAGATCCATGTGGACGAACAGACCCTGCGCCTGCTGGAGCAGGCCGAGCTGACGCTGGAATCGGTGCCGGAGAAGGGCGAGATCGTCTATCTGAAATCCACCGCCAACATCTCGACCGGCGGGACGGCGACGGACCTGACCGACGAGGTGCATCCCGAGATCAAGTTCGCGATGGAGCGGATCGGCCGGCTCGTGGGTCTCGATATCATCGGGATCGACCTTCTGGCCGAAACGCTGTCCAAGCCGCTGGATCAGCAATCGGCGGGCGTGGTCGAGGTCAATGCCGGGCCGGGCTTTCGGATGCATATGGCGCCGACCCATGGCAAGCCGCGCGCGGTGGGCGAGGCGGTCGTCAACATGCTGTTCCCCGACCCCACCGACGACGGGCGCATCCCGATCACCGCCATCACCGGCACCAATGGCAAGACCACCACGACGCGCCTGATCACGCATATCCTGCGGCAGGCGGGCAATTCGGTGGGCATGGGCTGTACAGGCACGATCGAGATCGACAACCACGTGATATTGCGGGGCGACTATTCCGGGCCCGCCGCCGCCCATGCAGTGCTGCGCGAGCCCACGGTGGAACACGCCGTGCTGGAAGTGGCGCGCGGCGGGATCATGCGCCGGGGCCTCGGCTTTGACGAATGCGACGTCGGTGTCCTGTTGAACATCGCGTCCGACCATCTGGGCGAGCGCGATATCCACACGCTGGAGGAACTGGCGCGGTGCAAGACCGTGGTCGTCGATGCAGTCAAGAAGATCGGCGGGTTCTGCGTGCTGAATGCCGACGATCCGTTGGTGATGGACCAGGGCACCTACTGGGCGCGGGGCGAGATCATCTATTTCACGATGGATCCCGACAACCCGGACCTCAAGCAGCACCTTGCCGACCACAAAATGGTCATCACCGTGCGGCAAGGCCGGATCGTGCTGTTGCGCGGTACGGTCGAGGTCGAGGTGGCGGCGGTCAACGACGTGCCGATCTCGTTCGAGGGGCACGCGCCGTTCAACGTGCAGAACGCCATGGCGGCCACGGCTGCTGCGCTGGCGCACGGGCTGGAGATCGACGACATCCGCGCGGGGCTTCTGAGCTTCCACCCGACACCGGCGCAGATGCCGGGGCGGACCAACTATTTCGAGGCCGATGGCGTCAAGTGCCTGATCGACTATGGCCACAACGTGCCGGCGCTGGAGGCACTGGAGCCGCTGGTCAATGGCCTGGGACAACAGCGCAAGATCGCCGTGGCCACGGCCCCCGGCAACCGCCGGGACGAGGATCTGGCGGCGCTGGGTGCTCAACTGGCCAAGATGTGCGATGCGGTCTATGTCTATGAGACGGACGCGCGCGGACGCAGCGAAGGCGAGACTGCCGGGCTGATCGAGAAGGGGGCCAGCGACGCCGGATCCGCCGGAACGGTCGAGATCATCATGGACGAGCAGGCCGCGATTGATCGTGCCATCGGCGAGGCCAAACCGGGTGACTTCCTGTTGCTGCTGGTCGACGACATCGAAGGCGCGACCGAGCGCCTGAAAGGCCGGAGCTACGGGGCGCAGTCGGACCTGGGTCAGACGTAAGCCACGTTCGCGCAATTGACAGGGAACAACGCCGTCGCAACGGCGTTGAGATGCGGGGGAACGATATGACAAAAAACGTTTTCGTTGTTGGACTGAACGATCTTAATGCGGAACGGTTGAAGCGCCTTCGCGGCGTCGAGGACGTGAATTTCCACCCGCTGCTCACCTCTGCGGAAGTATCCGATACGCAGATTTTCGACATCCCTGACATGCTGCGCCGGGCCGAGGAGACGCTGGACGCCTTCGACGGGTCGATCGACGCCATCGTGGGGTATATCGACTTTCCGGTGTCCACCATGCTGCCGCTTTTGTGCAAGAAATACGGTGTGCGCAACGCATCGCTGGAATCGTTGCTGAAATGCGAGCACAAATATTGGTCGCGCAAGGTTATGGCCGAGGTCATTCCCGATCACGTGCCGAACTTCACCGCTTTCGATCCGTTCGACGACGAGGCCCTGTCCAAGATCGGCGAGGCCGGCCTGCGGTTTCCGTTCTTCGTGAAGCCGATCAAGTCGTCGGGGTCGCGCCTGGGCTTCCGCATCGACAGCCCCGAGGATTTCGCCTATGCGACCGAGGCTTTCCGCGCCGAGATCAACGAGATTTCCGAGCCGTTCAACTATGTCCTGAACCAGGCCAATCTGCCCGATGACGTGAAAGCCGTGGAGGGGCATTATTGCATGGCCGAGCGGGTGATCGGCGGGCGGCAATGCACGGTCGAGGGCTATGTGTACGAAGGCGAGGTCGTCCCGTACGGCGTGGTCGATTCGATCCGCTATCCGCAGGTGCTGAGCTTTTTCTACTACCTCTACCCGTCGACCCTGCCGCCGCGCATTCAGGAGCAGATGGCCGAGATCACCAAGACGGTGATGAAGCATATCGGGTACGACAATGCCGGGTTCAACATCGAGTATTACTGGGACGAGGTGCAGAACCAGATCTGGCTGCTGGAGATCAACACGCGCATCGCGCAATCGCATTGCGACCTTTTCGAGATGGTCGACGGGGTCAGCCACCAGCAGGTGACGGTCGATCTTGGCCTGGGCCGCAAGCCGGACATGCCCAAGGGCGAAGGGCCGGAAACCGTCGCGGCGGAATTCTTCTACCGGGTGTTCTTCAACGACGCGACGGTGGCCCGCGCCCCCTCGCGCGCCGAGGTCGAGGTCGCCGCCGAGCAGGTCGAGGGCACGCGGATCACCTCTTATGTCAGCAAGGGTTCGAAACTGTCGGAACTGCCGGAGCAGGATGCCTACAGCTATGCGGTGGCGTCGGTCTGGATGGGGGCGCAGAAACAGTCGAAGCTGCTTTGGAATTACGAGCAGGTCATGAAGAGGCTGAACTACGAGTTCACGGATATCGTGGAGTAGGGCGGCAGAGCGCAAGCCGTTTCAAGCGGTTTCGCCTGCCCGGTTTCTTTGAGTTTCCGGTTGATCGTCGACAGAGCGGGTTCCGCGCTGGATTGGGACCTTCCCTTGCCCGGTGTCGGCTGGACATCGGGCAGTAGAGGCAGTAGCCCCACGCTGGACACCTCCCTGAAGACGCTATCCGGACGCTGACATGAAGATCGATCATCCGCTGCCGCAGACCATCCAAGAGATCGAGCACCTGGAGATTCCGATGCCTGACGGCACGCGGCTGGCCGCCCGCATTTGGATGCCGGAAGGTTCAGAGGACCTGCCTGTGCCCGCGATCGTGGAATTCATCCCTTATCGAAAGAATGACAAGACATTGGAGCGCGACCATGCGCGGGCGCCCTGGATGGCGGCGCAGGGCTATGCCTATGTGCGCGTCGACCTGCGGGGAACCGGCGAATCCGAAGGGTTGATGACGGATGAATATACCGACATCGAGCTGCAGGATGGATGTGACGTGATCGCCTGGATCGCCGCGCAGGACTGGTGCGATGGCGGGGTCGGGATCGTCGGTATTTCCTGGGGCGGATTCAACGGCCTGCAACTGGCGGCGCTGCGCCCGCCCGCATTGAAGGCGGTGGTCACGATCTGTTCGACCGACGATCGCTATGCCGACGATATCCACTACATGGGCGGCACGCTGCTTGGGGATCACCTGTCCTGGGCGTCGGTGATGTTCGGTATCAACACCCTGCCGCCCGACCCGGCGCATGTGGGCGACCGCTGGCGGACGATGTGGGAAGAGCGACTGGACGGATCCGGCCTGTGGCTGGAGAATTGGATGCAGCACCAAAGGCGCGATGCGTTCTGGAAACACGGGTCGGTCTGCGAGAACTTCTCGGATATCGAGGTGCCTGTCTACGCCGTCAGCGGCTGGGCCGATGGGTACTGCCGGGCGGTCTTCCGACTCGTCGAGAACTTGAAAGCCCCGGTCAAGGGGCTGATTGGCCCGTGGTCGCATCGCTATCCGCATCTGGGCGAACCGGGGCCGGCCATAGATTGGCTGACGGAAGAGACGCGATGGTGGGACCAGTGGCTGAAGGGACAGGACACCGGGATTGCCGACGAGGCGAATCTGCGCGTCTTTCTGCAGGATCACGCCAAACCGCAAACCTGTTACGAGGAACGGTCGGGGCACTGGATCGACTTTGCATCATGGCCCTCGGCGCAGATCACGCGGACATCCTTCGCGCTTTCGTCGGATGGCGGGCTGGGCCGGGCCGGGCCGGGCGAGCCGCTGAAGCTGTGTTCACCGCTTTGGGTCGGGCAGCACGGCGGCAAGTGGTGCTCTTACGGTCATCCGGGCGACCAACCGGGGGACCAAAGGCGCGAAGATGCGGGAAGCCTGACGTTTGAGACCGAGCCGCTGGAAGACGACCGGCACATGGTCGGCGACCCGACGTTTTCGATGACATTCCAGGTGGACCGGTCCGTGGCGCAGGTTGCCGCGCGGCTGATGGATGTGGCCCCGGACGGGGCGGCAACACGCGTCAGCTATGGGCTCTTGAACCTGACGCATCGCGACAGTCACGAGCATCCCGAAACGCTCGAGCCCGGACAGACCTATACCGTCACCGTGCCGATGAAGCATGTCGCCCAGACATTCCGTGCAGGACATCGCATCCGTCTGGGGCTGTCCACAAGCTATTTCCCGATCGCGTGGCCGGCGCCCGAACCGGTGACGCTGACGGTTCTTACGGGCGAATGCCGGCTTGACCTGCCACTTTGCAGCGCGGCGCCGGTGCCGGTTGATGCGTTCGGTCCGGCAAGGGCCGCCGAGCCGCTGGAACTCGAGGTGGAAAGAGCCTCGTCCGCGTCATGGTCGATCTCGGAGGATGCGGACACCGGACGGCTGTTGATCGAGGTGGTCGACGATGAGGGGGCGGCGACGATCCGGCGGCAGGAGTTTTTCCACGCAGCGAAAGCCGCGGAACGCTACACCATCCTTCCCGATGACCCGACGTCCGCGGAGGGAGAGGTGACCTGGACCCACGAGATGCGGCGCGACGAATGGATGGTTCGCACGGTGACGTGGACAAAACTGACCGCTGACAAGAGCGAGTACCGGATCGAGGCGCGGTTGCAGGCGTTTCTCGACGACACCTGCGTGCGCGACCTTGACTGGGACGTGCGCGTTCCGCGTGATCACAATTGACGGCGCGGCCCGAACGGGTCGATGTGGCATCTGACCGAAGACGCCTTTGCGGATCCCTGCGGCCGGCATCATTCTGAACGTGAACCTCGGTTTTCCAAATGCCGTGAGTTGCCGCCAAGCCTCTACAACGGTGTCTCGAACGCCCCGTAATTCAGCACTGCTGAAACCGGCGTGAAGGCGAGGGCGATTGCCGATTGGGGCACATCAGGTTGGCAAGTGCCTAGAACAGCTGAATATCGCCCTGCGATGGTGTGTTTTTGGGCTTGTTTCGGACGGGCGATGCGATGATCGGATCGCTGATGTTCGACATGAAGCATCGTTGGACCCGACCTGACGCCGACCAGAACCTGATCTTGCGCCCGCGGGATCCGCCAAGGCAGCTACCCGTGATCTTAAAGCCTTCGTTCGACAGGTACCATTCGGCAAAACTGGCATTCTTCGCACCGATTTCCGCGCCGCCCTCGAACATCTTTGCGCCGCCGAAGATCTTGACATTCAGGCGCGTGCGGTCCGCGCCTTTCTTGAGCAGGCCGTTGACCAGAAGTTCCATGGCATTGACGCCGTAACGCATGTTGGTTCCGCGATCTCCGGTGTCGCCCGGAAGCAGAAAATGGTTCATGCCTCCGACACCGGCGACGGGATCCCACATGCAGGTTGCGATGCAGGAGCCCAGAATGGTGGTCATGACTTCTTCCGGACGGTCTGAAATTCGGGTCTCGCCCTGAAACAGAGGAACGAAGACGGCGCCTTCGATCGAACCGGGATCAGATGCGTCGGTCATGTTCGACCGCGATCCTGCGCGGTTGCCAAGATGTGTCATGAGACCTCCTCGCACGGTGCCAAAGCACACGTGCGATCAGAATTCATGCCAGTCTTCCTGTCCGTTCACGGCGGCGGAGGAAACGGCTGGTGCGGCAATCTTGACTGCCGACGTGTTCTGCGGTTCCGTCCTTGCGATTTCGTCTTCCCAGCCTGTCTTTTGCGCGGATGCGGAGGTTTGGAGCGCGGACGGGGCTGTGCCTTCGCTCAATTCGTCGAGACTGAATTGGCGCAGGATGTCCGTCATGCGCTGCGCTTCATTGCTCAAGCTGCGGCTGGCTGCGGAGGACTCCTCGATCACCGCAGCGTTTTGTTGCGTCACCTTGTCGAGTTCTGTCACGCTTTCCTTGATTTCCGCCAGGTTTGCCGCCTGTTCGCTGGATCCGGTGGCAATCTGGGAAACCAGGTCGGACACGTGGTTGACGCCATCGATTATGTCGCTCAGCGCAGCGCCGGCCTGGTTGGCAAGATCGCTTCCCTCGGTAACGTGTTCGCTGGAACGCATTATCAATTCCTTGATTTCATTGGCCGAGTCCGAGGCGCGCTGTGCAAGAGCGCGGACTTCGGAGGCCACGACGGCGAATCCGCGGCCGGAATCGCCCGCCCGGGCGGCCTCGACGCCTGCATTGAGCGCCAAAAGGTTCGTCTGGAACGCGATGTCGTCGATGACACCGATGATCGCGGTGATCTGTTGAGACGACTCCTCGATGTCGCGCATGGCCTTGACTGTCTTACCCACGACGTCGCCGCCAGTGGCCGCACGTTTCTTGTTGTCCGCGATACGTTCGTTTGCATCGACAGCGAGTGTAGCAGTTGTCTGCACGCTGTTGTTCAATTCCTCGATGGCCGCAGCGGACTCTTCCAGCGTCGCAGCCTGCGCCTCGGACCGTTTCGACTGGTCCTCGGCGACCTCGGAGATTTCCTGCGAACTGGTGCGTACGCTTTCGGCGGTGGACACGATCGTCGTGAGCATCTTGCGAAGGCTGGCCACGACTTCGTTGAAATTCTTGCCGATTTCAATGTGGTCGGAGTCGAGCCCCTCGAAGTCGCCGAGATTGATCGAGCAATCGGTCCGTCCGGATGCAAGGCGGGACATACGCTCTCCAAGGTGATGCAAAAGATTCTGCCTCAGAGTCGTCGATTCCTGCCGGATCCGGGTTTCGGCTTCGTCACGAGCCAGTGTATCACGAAATTGCTGAAGTACTTGCGCCATAACGCCAATTTCGTCCCTGCGGTTGATCCCGGGAATGCCCGCGGTGTAGTCGTGGCCCGCGACCGCACGCATTGCGCTGCTCAGAGACTTGATTGGCCCGGTCACCAGATGCGAGATGGCTAGAACGATCGCCGCAAGGCCACCGGCCGCGACCGCAGTGCTGATACCCAGGACCTCGAGGATTTGCATCTTTTGCGCGGCGATAAACGTGCTTTTGTCCCAAACGAAGGCGACCGCGCCAAGAAGCGTATTGCCATCTTTTGCCTTGACCGGAACTACAACAGTGTTCGTATTGCCCTCGGCAGCGCGTACAAGTTCTTTTTCGGACAGAGCCCTTGCCATTGATGCGCGGAGCTGAGGCAGTTTAGTACTTCTGGCCGCGTATTCGGCCAACTGCTCACCGGATACATGAAAGACCTCGACTGCGATAAGAGAGGCATCACGTTCCGTTGCGGACGCATAGACCTCGGCAATACGGGTTCCGTCCTTGAACTGAATCGGGGCTCGCATCTGGTTGGCCAGCATATTCGCGATGAAAAGCTCATCTTGAACTTGTTGCTCGATGCTCATGGACTTGAGATTTATATTGAGCAAAACGAAGCTGACAGCGAAGGTTGCGAGAAAGCCCAAGGCAACAGCGACGGCAAGCTTCGCGCGGATGCTGAGCGCCGCGAAAGCGGTCTTGATCCGACCAGGATTGGGGCCGGCAATAGGGGCGGTCATTGTCATCTTTGGCTCCCGTGAGAAGGCTGGTTTAATTGGTGGCGGTGAGCAGTTCGAGGTCGACGCCGACGGTTATCACCCCAACGAAGGTCCCATCATCTAAAATCGGAAGGCTGATCTGGCTTTGGTATGCCTGCGATGACTCGTCGAACTCGGCGGGACTGATGTGAATGCCGGACGTGGCATGTGGCACTTGCCACTTATCCTCGTCGCCTTGCCAGTAATCGGAGGTCACGTCACTCTGGCCGACATTCAGTCCGCGGGCATCGGTTATGAAGATTTCGGTGTAACGTCCGGCGCCTTGCGCCTGTATCTCCCGAAGGTGGGAGGAAAGGCCGTTCGACAGGATGCTGTCGACGAGGGTGCCGCCGGAGATGACCTGTTCTCGCCAAGTGGCATCGAGCGCAATGATCTCGCCTTCTGTAAGGTTCTCGTGCGCGACATTCTGAATGCGAAGTACCTCGAGCACGAGAGGGTCTGTTACCCATTCTGAGATGGTAGTGTTCGCGAGATCCTTGAGCGCCGCGTCATAATCGCCGGACGCGGCGGCGCCAGAAGCGAGCATCCAGGCGATTGCGAAGTTGCTGACTGTATGTTTCATTTTCCCTCCGGATTCTGGAAAGTGGTCGGATTGCTCCGTATGTTCGTCGATAAGATTTAATATCCTCTGAACCCGCGCGGCTCAGAGTGCCGTTGACGTTGAATCAATCTGAATTGCGGTCGCGGACAGGGCGGCCAGATGACGGTCGGTCTGGTGATGCGCGTGCTCCAGGCGGTGGATGATGCCGAGCAGTCCACTGTCTATGTCGCTCATTCTGCCGCTTTCGACCCGACACAGAAGCTTGACCAGATCGAGCCCGTTTATTCGACGTCGCAATTGGCGACAAACGTCCGGAATGATCTTGCCCAAGGTCGCGACATCGGAGACCGCGGCGCGGCTGATCTCGGAAAGGGACTCGGCCTGCGCATGAAGTATCTCCCGGCCGCCGTGCCCGCGATTGGAGGAATTGTGCTTCAACGCTGACTGCTTCGCTGTCAGGTCCATCAGCGCCGACATCTGCGACGCGCTGTGAGCATGGGCGAGGGCGGCCCGCATTCGCACCAGCAGCCCGGTGTCGTCACAGCGCAGCCTGTCGACCATTTGGTACATGTCGTCCGACATCGTCTCGTAGTTCTTTGAAATTGTGCCGATCGCCACACCTGCCCCCTCCAGCCGGCTGGAGAGAATCCGCAAGTTGATGGGCTCGCCCCGAACTTGCTGAAAAATCGAGATTATCTTGTGCACAAGCGCCTCGGCCTCAGCCATCATATCGGTCAGTTTCGAGATTTTGCGGAGGTCCGCATCGGCGGTCTCGTCGATATCCTCGCGCAGGGAGAACTCGGCATTCAGAGCTGCGAATGCGTATGATTCAAAATCGGGGAAGTTCTTTTCCGACAGGCGCTTCACCAGATATTCGGCGCTTTTGTCCGGCGGAAGGCCGCGTGCTTCTTCGGCAAGCGCGTCGGTATAGATGTCGCGCGTGAACTCGAAGAAATCGGCTCCGGGTTTGATCCTTACCGACAGATAACCGTCCCGGGTCGGTGTGATGGATGCGAAGACCCAGTAGTAGCGGCCGTCGGCGGACGCATTCTTGACATAGGCGCAGACCGGAAGCCTGGCTTGAAGCCGTTGCCACATCAAGTGGAACAGGCCGCGCGGCATGTCGGGGTGGCGGACCACCTTGTGTGGCGCGCCGACCAGTTCCTCTTTCGACATTCCCGCAACCCTGCAGAATTCCGAGTTCGCGTAGCGTATGACGCCGCGTGTGTCGGTCGCGGAAGCCAGGAGCTGTTCGCGCGGAAAATCAACCTCGCCGCCCGGCATGGTCGCGCGGTCGCTTGTTCTTGTTTTCTGTTGCATGGCGTGGTCCTCTCAGAGGCAGGCGGCTCACTTCCACCGCGGGGGTTTCAGAACAGGATCGGCTGGCCATCTCCCAGCCCGAGAGCGGGTTTCACGGGATCATCCAGAAGCCGATGCCGGAAATAGTCGAGCCGGACCTGAGCGATCAGGGGCGCGAGATCGACGGGCGCGTCGGCCGCCGTCATGCTTGAGAGCGTCTGGAGAACCCGGGAAATGTCTCTCAAATGCTGCCAGAGAGCATCGACGCGCTGCAGGTCGCGCAGGTCGGAGGTGCCATGCTCCGGAAGATGCGCGACCAGTTCGGGGATCAAGGCGTCGAGCCTTTCCGCGATGGCCGCAAGATCGTCCGTCTCGTCGGCGAGAATTTCGAGAATGCGGGCGATGGAAGAAAAAGACACGGAACGCTCCTGCTTTCGGGAAATCTGGCTCAAAGGCGCCCGACGACTTTTTCGATGCAAGCCTTCAACTGTGCGGTCTGGAACGGCTTCTTGAGGTAGTTATTCATCCCCAACCGCGTCCCGCGCTCGAGGATCTCCTTGTCGGCGCGACCTGTCACGAGGATGAAGCCGGTCCTCGCGATGGCGCGGTGCGAGCGGATCGCTTCGAGCAGTTGGAGCCCGTCCATCCGCGGCATGTTGAAATCGGAGATCACGAGGTGCACCGGCTTGGAGGCGAGGCTGCTCCAGGCGGTGTGGCCATCCGCCTCGGTGCGGTAATTCTTGATCCCGAGTTCGTCGAGAGCTTGAGTGAGAAGTCCGCGACTGGTCGACATGTCGTCGACGACAAGGATATGCAGTTTGTCTTTCAGGCTCATCCGAGGCCTCCATTTATGTCTGTGCGATGCCCGTCGGCGTCCTTTGCGACCCTGAGCATTGACGCTTGTCGGTACACGGCGGCGGCAGGGCGGCAGAAGGCGCCACGCTCTTGTTGAATGAACGAGGTGGCGATGTGTTCGGGCAGGTTTTCGGAATGGCCAACATAGAGGGCGCCACCGGCCACGACGCGGTCTGCCAAGCGCTCCCACAGGCGGATCTGGGTCGCCTCGTCGAAGTAAATCGTCACATTGCGGCACATGATGACATCGAACCCGCGCTGAAACGGCCATTCGGCGTTCAGATTCAGGCACCGGAACGTGATCAGGTCTCGGGCTGTGGACGCAACACGCACCATGCCGGAGGGGGCGTCCGCGCGGTCAACGTAGCGATCGGCAAGCGACTCGGGCAGGTCCGACAGGCTGGACGTCGGATAGAGCCCGGCACGCGCAGTGCCGAGGGCCGACTTGTCGATATCAGTCGCAAGGATGCGCAGGTCGAGGCGCGCCGCCTCGGGGCAGATCTCGAGAAGGCGAAACGCGAGATCAAAGGCCTCTTCGCCGGTCGAGCAGGCGGCGGACCAGAAGCGCACCCGGCGGCCGGACCTTGCGGCCTCCGTCAGCCGGGGAAGAACACGTTCGGAGAGATGGTTGAAGTGGTGTTCTTCGCGATTGAATCGTGTCATGTTCGTGGTCAGCGCGGAGACAAAGGCATCCTGCTCGGCTTCGTTGCCGGGGGTCTGCAGCCAGTCGCAATATGCCTCGACCGAGCCGATGCCCAGCGCCTTCAGCCGTTTGGCCAGGCGGCCGGACACCATTGCCCGCTTGTTGCTTCCGATGTGAATGCCCGTCATCCGCTTGAGCAGGTTGGCGACGATCGTGAAATCGTTGGGACTGATCAGGGGCGGTGCAGTGACCTGCGGTTCGTCGCTCATGCGCTCAACGGAGCCTCTTGTGGCAGAACCTCTCGCACATCGATGGCGCGCACGAGCTTGTCATCCAGCGAGTGGACCCCGCGGATGAAAGCCTGGGTGCGCGAGGAGGACACGTCGGGCGTCGCCTGCATCTGGGCTTCGTCAACGGTGATGATGTCGGAAACCGCATCGACCAGGAAACCGACGATCTTGTCGTCGATCTGGGCAATGATAATGACGTGCCGCTTGCCGGGCTCGGTCTTGCCGAAGCCAAGTCGCAACGAGAGGTCGACGACCGGCAGGACCGTGCCGCGAAGGTTCATCATTCCGACCACGAAATCCGGCGCATGAGGCAACGTCGTGGTGCTGGTCCACCCCCGGATTTCCAAAACATGCGAGATCTCGATGCTGAAATCCTGGTCCTCGACCGTGAAGCATACGATCTCCACCCGGTTGGCGGTCTTTGTTTCGGCTTGGGCTTCACGCATGATGAATATCTCCTGTGGCGTCTGGCCAGGCGCGATCGACCCATCCGCCCTGACCCGGTGGTGCAATCATCTGGTCGGTGTCTACGATAAGTGCGATCTTGCCGTCGCCGAGGATCGTTGCCGCCGCGATTCCGGGTATTTTCTGGTAGTTCTGTTCGAGGCCCTTGATCACCACCTCGCGCTGCTCGGCGATGCCATCCACGGCGAGCGCGTAGCGGTGCCCCGTCTCTCCCTCGATCAGAAGAAGGGACTGACTGTCTAGGCCGACAGGCGCGGCGCGAAAGCCAAGAGCGGCGCCGAGATCCTTGATCGGAACCATTTCGCCGTTCAGCGACAGGACGTTGTCGCCATCGCACAGCGTGTGCACCTTGGCCTGGCCAGGCTGCAGCATCTCGCGAAGCGGCAAAGTCGGCACGATCAGGGACTGATCGGCAACCTTTACGACCATGCCCTCGAGAACCGCGAGCGTAAGTGGCAGCGATACCGTGACGGAGGTGCCGCGCCCGGGCACCGATTGCAAGCTGACCCGGCCGCCAAGGGACTGGATCTCGTTGCGGACCACATCCATACCGACCCCACGGCCGGAGAGATTGGAGATCTCGCCCGCGGTCGAGAAGCCGGGACGGAACAGCAAGTTGTCTATGTCGGAGTCGCTGAGGTCGTCCTCGGCGCGTATCAGACCCTTCTCGATGGCGATCTGGCGCACTTTCGGACGGTTGATGCCAGCGCCGTCATCCTTGATGACGATGACCACCCGGCCCGATCTGTGGCTGGCTTCGAGCGTAACTGTCCCGCGGTCATCCTTGCCGGCGTCGCGACGTGCCTGGGGTGTCTCGAGGCCATGATCGATGGCGTTGCGGATCATGTGCGTCAACGGCTCGACCAGGCGTTCGGTAACGGTCTTGTCGACCTCGGTCGCGTCGCCCACTGTCACGAGGCGCGCCGATTTCCCGGCCTCCCGGGCTGTTTCGCGGACGATACGGGACATGCGTTGAAAAAGACTGCGCACAGGCTGGGCCCGGATCGCCATGACACTTTCCTGGATCGCACCGGAGAGTGTCTTGAGCTGGCTCATCGCCTCGTCGACGCCACCGTTGCCGGAACCGGACATCTCGTCCATCGATTGCCGCAGCATGGCCTCGGCGATGACGAGTTCGCCCACGAGGTTGATCAGCCGGTCGACCCGGTCGAGGTCAACGCGAATGGTGCTGGTGCGGGAATTTGCCGTTCTCGGGGCTCCGGCAGGCGGGGGTGCCACCCCGCTGTCTGCAGGTGGTGCACCAGCGGCAACGGATGTGGCCCCGGCATTTGACGTCACCTCGCATGGCGCGTCGGGGTCGGTGGCGTCCGGGCCGGCGGAAAGCGGGTCCGACAGTTCCGGCAGGGAAGGCAAGGCGGATGTGAGGTCGAGCGGCGCGGAGATTTCGAGCTCGCACAGACCTTCGACGAACTCGAAAACTTCGCGAATTGCGGCCTCGTCGACCGCATCGTCGGCGCGGAAGTCAAGTGTCCAGCTCAAAGCCGGGACGGACCACGGCCCATCGGAAAGTGGTCGTACCGCGTCGAGCTCGGCTTCGATCCGGAGCGTTCCCAACGCCTCCAGGCTACGGAACAGGATTGCGGGATCGTGGCCGTTCGCGAAGAGCTGCGGCGATGCCTTGAAGCGGATGGTCACCGGCCCGCCGCTATCGGACGATCCCATGTCGTCCAGGGAAGGCAACTCGCCATCTATCGCGAGGAAGGTCGGCTGAAAGTCCGGTTCAACGGACTCCTCGGCGCTATCCTCATCCGAGCCGGAAGCGCCATTCGCCGCAAGGCTGACCTGTTTGAGGTCGTTCAGGATGGATGCGCCTTGTTCGGCGGACAGCACCGTTCCCTGGCTGGCCGCCTCGACCAGATCGGCGAGATGGTCGCTGGCCGTGAGAAGGAGATTGACGACACTGTCGCCCACAGCCAGCCGGTTGCTGCGCATGTCGTCGAGCACGTTTTCGAACGCGTGCGCGAAGGAAACCAGCTGATCAAGACCGAAAGCGCCGGCGCCTCCCTTCATGGAGTGCACCGCGCGGAACATGCTGTTGATGGTCTCGTCGTCGCCCGCCCCGGCCTCGAGGTCGTTCAGCCCGGCAGAAAGCTGTTCCAGCAGGTCGTCACATTCCTGAAAGAACATCTGGTTGAGATCGTTCATGGTTCGCGCCCTCCTTCAGACCACGAGTCGACGTATGATCTGGACGAGTTTCTCTTCGTCGAAGGGCTTTACGATCCAGCCTGTAGCGCCGGCCTCGCGGGCGCGTTGTTTGAGCGCATCGCCGCTTTCGGTTGTCAGTACGAGGATCGGCACGCTGGACACATGCGCGCCTTTGCGAACCCCGTCGATGAAACCGAACCCATCCATCCGCGGCATGTTGATGTCCGTGATGATAAGGTCAGGCGTGGCGGTCGGGAGGCGTTCGAGACCATCGACACCATCCTCGGCCAGTTCCACCTCGAATCCGGCGCCGGTCAGCGTCTGTTGCAGCATGCTGCGCATGGTTCGGGAATCATCGACGGCAAGGATGCGGGTCATGCGGAATCCTCTTGCATCAGGGCGTGTCGGGGAATGCCGAGGCGGTCCAGTCCCTGGAGGAAATCGGGAGAGGGATCGGCAAGATCGAACGCAGCGCCATCGTGCTGCCATTGCAGTCGCGCGCGCAGCAGGATTTCCGCCGCCAGCGCGCCGAGGAAGCCGACCTGGCCTGCCTGCAGGCGCAGGTCTGATCCGCGCCGGGTTTCGAGGCTTGTCGCCAGCGTTTCGCAAGCGGCGAAATCAAGTCTTTCCGGAAGGTCAAGCGGTGCTTCTCCGACCGAAGTGTCTGTATCTGTCATGCGGGACCCTTCACACTGCAAAAGAGGTGTTGGCGCGATGCTATGGGGTTGGGTTTAAGATGTAGTTAAGCTGCAAGATATTGAATTTACTCGTAAATCAGGTTCGGCAATTACCGTTCTTCGAGAGGGCGGCGCGAGTCGGTACCGTCGGAATCGGCCCGATGTCGAGCCGCCCGGAGCCAGAGGCGCAGAAAGCCGCGTCTCGCAGGACGGGATCCAACCGCTTGCCGTGTCATGTGCTGCTGCTCCAAGGACCGGCGAAGGGCTTGGCCTTGGTGCGACGGCATGGTTTAAGCCAGCCGCAGCGGGCACGGAAACGGCGGAGGAGCAAGCGGCGCGCATGTCGAGCATTCTGATCATCGAGCAGGTGCTGAACGGGGTTCAGTTCGGAGTCATGCTGTTCTTGATGGCTGCGGGCCTGACGCTGATCTTCGGGGTGATGGGGTTGATCAACCTCGCGCATGGCTCGCTTTACATGGTCGGCGCCTTCGCCGCCGCTGCGGTCGCCGCGGCAACGGGGAGCTTCCTGCTGGCGCTGGGCGCCGCACTGGCCGTCGCGGCGGCGGTTGGCGCGTTGGTGGAGGTCACGGTGATCCGCCGCTTATATGCCACCGACCACCTGGACCAGGTGCTGGCGACCTTCGCGCTGATCCTGATCTTCTCGGAAGGGACGCGGTATCTTTTCGGGTCCTTCCCGCTCTATCTCGATATTCCCGAAGCGCTGTCGGGGCCTGTGACGCTGCCCGGCGGCATCCAGTACCCGCTTTACCGGCTGGCGCTGATCGGGATCGGGTTGGCGGTCGCCATTGGCTTGTGGCTGCTGATCGAGCGGACGCGGGTAGGTATTCGCATCCGCGCCGGCGAAAACGATCGCGAGATGATCGCGGCGTTGGGCGTGGATATCTCGAAGCTTTACACGCTGGTCTTTGCGCTGGGCGCGGCACTGGCGGGGCTGGCGGGCGCGCTGGTGGGCGCGATCCAGTCGGTGCAGGTGGGCATGGGCGAGCCGGTGCTGATCCTTGCCTTCGTGGTGATCGTGATCGGCGGGATAGGCTCGATCAAGGGCGCTTTCGTGGGTGCGATCCTGGTGGGGCTGACGGACACGCTGGGCGGGATCTTCCTGCCCGAGTTCTTCAAGCTGTTCATGGAGCCGGCGGCGGGTACGCAGGTGGGGGCGTCGTTGGCGTCGATGGCGATCTACATCCTGATGAGCGTGGTGCTGGTCTGGCGGCCCACGGGCCTGTTCGGAGCCAGGGCATGATCGGGGGCATGAGGCGGGAGGCCCTGATCAACCTCGCGGTTCTGGCGGGGCTGGTCGCGGTGCCGCTGTGGGCGCTGGCGGTCGACGAGCCGTTCACGATCACGCTGGCCACGCGCGTGGCGATCCTGGCGCTGGCCGCGGTGGGGCTGAACATCGCGCTGGGACTGGGCGGGCTGGTGAGCCTGGGCCATGCGGTGTTCTTTGGCATCGGCGGCTATGCGATGGGCATCCTGGCGCATCATGCGCAGACCTACACCGCTGTCGCCGAGTGGCCGATGCTGATCGAAGGTACGAAGTCCATGCCGGTGATCTGGCTGGTGGCCGTCGTGGCCTCTGCGCTGGCGGCGCTGGTGATCGGGGTGCTGAGCCTGCGCACGAGCGGGGTCTATTTCATCATGATCACGCTGGCTTTCGGGCAGATGTTTTTCTACTTCGCGATCTCGTGGAGCGCCTATGGCGGCGAGGACGGCCTGTCGATCTATGTGCGCAATGGGTTTCCGGGACTGAACACGTTGGTGCCGATCCAGTTCTTCGGGCTTTGTTTCGCGATCCTCTGTGCGGTCTTGTGGCTGAACGCGCGGCTGATGCGGTCGCCTTTCGGTTTAGCGCTGAACGCCGCAAGACAGGTGCCGGTGCGGGTGCAGACTGTGGGCCTGAACCCGGTGCGGCTGAAGCTGGTGGCGTTCGTTATTTCGGGCGCGATCACCGGGCTGGCGGGGGCGCTTTTTGCCGACCTCAACCGCTTCGTCAGCCCGACGATGTTCAGCTGGCAGTTCTCGGGCGAGATCATCATCCTCGTCATCCTGGGCGGGGTCGGACGGCTGTTTGGCCCGGTGATGGGCGCGGCTGTGTTCGTTCTGCTGGAGCACTGGCTGGGCGGACTGACGGAGTTCTGGCTGATCTGGCTGGGGGTGATCCTGCTGTTGATCGTACTCTTTGCACGCGGCGGCCTCGTGGGGCTCCTGGCGGGGCGGAGCGTGGCGCATGACTGAGCCGGTGCTGGAGACGCGGGGGATCACGAAGCGGTTCGGCGCGCTTACGGCGAGCGAGGACATCGCGCTCGATCTGAAGCCGGGGGAAATCCATGCGGTGATCGGCCCCAATGGCGCGGGCAAGTCTACGCTGATCCAGCAGATCTGTGGTCTTCTGCGGCCGGATGCGGGGCAGGTCCTGCTGGGCGGTCGGGATGTCACGCGGCTTGGCGCGGCGGCCAGGGCGAGAGCCGGGCTGGCTCGGACGTTCCAGGTGTCGCAGCTGGCTATGGAGGACACGGTTCTGCAGAATGCGCTGCTGGGCGCGCTTGGCGCCACCGCGCGGCCCTGGCGGTTTTTCGGGCGGGCGCTGGACGATGCTGAATTACGGGGCCGGGCAGAGGCGGCGCTGGCGCAGGTAGGGCTGGCCGATGCGGCGGCGACGCTGTGCGCTGACCTTTCGCACGGGCAGCGGCGGCAACTGGAAGTGGCGATGGCGCTGACAGTCGATCCTCGAGCCTTCGTTATGGACGAGCCGATGGCGGGGCTGGGGGCGGAAGGCTCGAAACGGATGACAGGGTTTTTGAGCGAGCTGCGTGGCACGGCGCCGATCCTGCTGGTGGAGCACGACATGGACGCGGTCTTTGCCCTGGCGGACCGGATCAGCGTTATGGTCTATGGCCGGATCATCGCGACGGGAACGGTCTCGGAGATCCGGACCGACCGGGCGGTGCGCGACGCCTATCTGGGAGAGGAGGCATGAGCCTGCTGCGGGTCGAGAGGCTGGAGGCGCATTACGGTGTGAGCCAGGCGCTGTTCGGGGTCGACCTGGAGGTGGAAGCAGGCGAGGCCGTGGCGCTGATGGGGCGCAACGGGATGGGCAAGACCACGACGGTTCGGGCGATTTGCCGGATGATCCCGAGCCAGGGAAAGTTGTATTTTGACGGTCACGACTTGCACGCTCTGCCGAGCCACCGGGCGGCGCGGCTGGGCATCGGGCTGGTGCCGGAGGGGCGACGGTGCTTTCGGGATCTGACAGTGGCGGAGAACCTTTTGGCGGCGTCCCGGCCCGGACCGTGGAACAGCGCGCGCGTCGCGGAATTGTTTCCCCGGCTGGAAGAGCGATCGGCGCAGGTGGCAGCCTCTTTGTCGGGCGGCGAACAGCAGATGCTGGCGATCGGGCGGGCGTTGATGACCAACCCTCGGCTGATGATCCTCGACGAGGCGACCGAGGGTCTGGCGCCGCTGGTGCGTGCCGAGATCTGGGCGGCGCTGGGCCAGCTGCGGGACGCCACCGAAATGGCGCTGCTGGTGATCGACAAGTCAGTGCGGGAACTGGCGCAGGTGGCGGACCGCGCGGTGCTGATGGAGCGGGGAGAGACGGTCTGGACGGGCGCGATGGCGGACCTGACGCCGGATGTGTCGGAGCGGTACGTGGGGGTGTGAGGGGGCGCACCCGCTGCCGCTTTCCTGTGCGCCCCGGTTCCCGAGTCGGGGCCTTTTGTTTTGAGCGGGGAGGTCCCGGGTCAAGCCCGGGACGGGTCTGCGCTGACAATGAGTGAGACGCGGCAGGTTGAGTGGTCGCGAGCGGCGGAAACCTTTGGCGGGAGTATCTGAGGCAATAAAAAGAGCCGGGTGCTTCGGTGGACGGACAGGCGCTGTGCCGGCAAGACATGCAAGCGCGTCGAACTGGCTGCACTATGGAGCAGAGCTGGTGATTCGGGAGGGTCGAGACGGGTCATGCGGGCGCAATGCCCCTAGCTGAAGCAGGAATTTCGGAGCGCGACCGGCGCGAGCGATTGCGGCACGGTGCTGTTTGCAAGCCCGCCCCGGACTGCGAGCCGGGGCCTCTTGTGCCGAGCCTGAGGTCCCGGGTGAAGCCCGGGACGGGGTTCCGAAAGGCGCTCCCGGAATGCTGAAAGCGGCGTGCAGAGTGGTTCCGGGACGTTCTGTCAGCGGTTCGCCGGTTCGAGGATATCGGCGAGTTTCAGGCGCTGGATCTTGCCCGATGGACCCTTGGGCAACTCGTCGAGAAAGTGGATCTCGTCGGGGGATTTGAACGCGCCGAGGCGGTTGCGGCAGATCTCGATCAGGTCCGCACCCTCGAGAACAGAGCCCTCGCGGATGCGCACCGCCGCCTCGACGGTTTCGCCATAGGTGGTGCAGGGCCGGGCGAAGGCGGCGGCCTCGATCACGTCGGGATGGGTGTAGAGCGCCTCGTCGACCTCTCGGGGGGCGATGTTCTCGCCGCCCTTGATGATCAGCTCCTTCAGGCGGCCGGTGACGAAGACATAGCCCTGGGCGTCCATGCGAGCGAGGTCGCCGGTGCGCAGCCAGCCGTCGCGGAAGGTGTCGCGGGTGGCATCCGGGTTCTTTAGGTAGCCTTGCATCACGTTGGGTCCGCGCACGGTGATCTCGCCTTCGGTGTCGGGCGGCAGGGCGGCGCCGGTGCTGTCCTGGATCTGGACCTCGCAGCCATAGGCCATGCCGGACGAGCCGATCTTGCGGGTGGCGGGCGGCAGGGGGTTCGACAGGATCTGGGCGGCGGTTTCGGTCAGGCCCATGGTTTCGATGATGGGCACGGAAAAGCGGGTTTCGAAGGCCGATTGAGTCTCGACCGCCAGCGCCGAGGAGGCGGAGCGGCCGAAGCGCAGGCGGCTGCGGACCTCGGGGCCGGGTTCGTCCGTGCCGTGCAGCAGGTGCGAGATGACGGTGGGCACGGCGGAAAACCACGTGACTTCGGCCTTTGCCGCCTGATCCCAGAAGCGGGAGGCGGAGAATTTCGAGGTGACGGCGAGCGAGCCGCCCGAGACGAGGCTGCCCATGACGGTCACGCAGAGGCCGTTGATGTGGTAGATTGGCAGGATGCAGAAACCCCGGTCGGCCTCGGAGAGGTCATGCGCGATGGCGGTGGTCCAGCCCCCGGCCAAAAGGCTGGCATGGGTGTGCAGCACGCCCTTGGGGCGGCCCGTGGTTCCGGAGGTGTACATCAGCAGGGCGTGGTCGTCGGGGGTGACGGGGTGCAGGTCGGCGCTGGCGCGCTCGGACAGGGGCACCGGGGCGATGCCGGCGGTGTTGGCGGCGGCGAACTGCTCGGCGCAGGCGTCGCGGACGAAGCCGAAGCGGGCCTCGGAATGTTCGAGCGCGTAGGCGATGGCGTCACGGCCTGCGGCGAGGTTGATCATCGTGGCGCGAAAGCCCCCCGCAAGCGCGCCGTAGAGCGCGACGAGGCCGTCGCGGCTGTTGGGGGCGACGATGGCCACGCTTTCGCCGCGCGCGGCACCGCGGGCGGTGAGGGCGCGGGCGAACGACAGGGCCGCGTCCTGAAGGGCGGGCCAGTCGAGATGGCTGCCGTCCTCGGGAAAGACGAAGGCGGTGCCGCCCCGGTCGGCGCGGGCGGCGAGCCAGTCGCGGACGGTGCCTTGGGGCGGTGTGTCGCGGCTAAGCTTCATTGGCCCGCAGCCTTCCAGTAGTCGGCGAAGATATCGTCTAGAGTGGGCTCATTGGCGGGGATTTCGCGCACGATCTTGGTGGATTGCAGGAAATGTTTCCAATGGACGTTCTCGTCGATGGCATTGCCGCCCCAGCTGCCGCAGCCCATGGACAGAGAGAAGGGCATCCCGTTGGTGAAGGCGCCGCCGGTGGCGAAGGTATGCGCCTGGTTGACGATGATGCGGCTGGTGGGGATGGCGCGGGCCAGGGTCATAGGGCGGGTGTCGTCCGTGCTGTGCAGACCGACGGAATGGCCGGCGCCTTGGAACAGCTGGATGTCGCGGGTGATGCGGAGGGCGTCGTCGAAATCCCTGGCCGAATAGAGCGCGAGGACGCGGCTGAGTTTCTCGCCCGAGAGCGGGTTTTCCGGGCCGATGCGGGCGGTGGGCACGGCGATATACTCGGTGCCCTCGGGGACCTTGCCCGACAGCCCCAGCGCGTCGATCATCTTGTCGGCGTCCTGGGCGATGACGGCACGGTTGAGGTGACCGTCGGGCCAGAGGGCTGCGACGATGGCGGCCTCGTCCTCGACCACGGCGCCGCCGGCGCGGGCCATGGCGGCAATGAAGGCGTCGCGCACGGCCTCCACCACGACGACTGAATTCTCAGAGGAGCAGGAGGTGGCGTTGTCGAAGGTTTTAGACGCGCGGATCTTTTCGGCGGCGGCATCGAGATCGGCGGTTTCATCGACGATGACAGTGACGTTGCCTGCGCCGACGGCGACGGCGGGGGTGCCGGAGGTCTGGGCGCGGTGCACGTTGTTCTGGCTGCCTGTGGCGACGACCATGTCGCAGGTTTCCATCAGGCGCTGGGTCTTGTCCTTGGAGCCGGGCGCGGGAACCATGCCGACAAGCTCGGGGTCCTCGCCGATCTTGGCGAACTCGGCATGGATGAATTCGATCAGTTTCTCGCAGCTGGGCACGCCCTTGGGCGAGGGAGCCACCACGATGGCGTTGCCGCATTTCAGCGCGTTGATGATGTTGTTGGCGGGCGTGGCGGCGGGATTGGTCGAGGGCACGATCGCGGCGACGACACCCTTGGGCCGGGCGATTTCGGTGATGCCGGTGGCGGCGTCGTCGCGGATCACGCCATAGGTGGTGACGCCCTTGATGTCGCGCATGAGACCCAGCGTCTTGCGGTGGTTCTTGGTGATCTTGTCGGGCACGTTGCCCAAGCCCGTGGTCCGGACGGCCAGTTCGGCCAGCTCCCGGTTGCGTGCCGGTTCCATGATCGCCCATGCGACGGCCTGTGCGGCGCGGTCGTAGCGCTGTTGGCTGCCCTCGGCCTCGTACCGGGCCTGGGCCGCGCGGGCGCGGGCGATTATAGCGTCCAGGTCTGCGATGGGATCGGGGGCGTTCATGGTGCAAAACCTTTCTTGTGAGGAGCGCGCAATGGATGGTGCGCGCGCCGGTGATATAGGGCTCAGAGGCCGGAGAGCAGTTCCTTGAGGGTTTCCTCGCGGGCGGCCCACATCTCGATCACCTCGTCGCGGGTCATGACGTGCATGGGCGAACCGCCGGCTTCCATCTTGCCCTTGACGCGGTCGTTCTCGAACATGGCGGGGACGATCTCGGCCAGCTTGTCGATGATCGGCTGGGGCGTGCCCTTGGGCACCATCACGCCGCGGAAATTGACCGAGGCGTTGTCGATGTCATAGCCTTGTTCCTTCATCGTCGGCACATCGGGCAGGAAGTCGCTGCGCTCGTTGTCGAAGACGCCGAGGATCTTGACGTTGCCGGCTTTTTCGGCGCGGAACGCGTCGGAGAGGTTATTGACCCCACCCAGCACGTCGCCAGCGATGACGGCCTTCATGGCACCGGCACCACCCGCGTTGTTGGGGATGTAGGCCAGTTTGACGCCCGCGGCCTTTTCAAGCTGAAGGGCTGCGATATGGTGGCCGACATAAAGCCCGGCGCCGGAAAAGGTGAGGCCGCCGGGGTTTTCCTTGGCGTAGTTCACCACGTCTTCCATCGAGTTGAACTGGCTGTCGGCACCCACGACGAAGACCGCCGGGTCGGCGCCCCAGTTGGCGATGGGCTCAAAGCTGTCGGTGCTGTAGTCGACGCCGCCCTCAATGGACTGGGCGATGAAATGGGGCACGTTGTAGGCGCCCAGGGTGTAGCCATCGGCATCGACTTGGGTGGCGAGCCAGTTCCAGCCGACGCGGCCGCCCGCGCCGGGCTTGTTGACGATGGCGATGGGCATTCCCAGAGCGTCCTCGTTGCCGGCCGTCATGGTGACGATGCGCGCCTGAAAGTCGGTGGCGCCGCCGGCGCCGTAGCTGACCATCAGCATGACGGGGCGTTCGGGGTAGTTGTCCTGGGCGCCAGCGGTGCCCGCCAGGCCCATGAGCGCAATGGATGCGGCTGCAATCAGTTTCTTCATTTCTTGGGTCCTCCCTTGGAAAGTTGTCTTTCGCTTCTTGGTTTTCAGAAAAGGATCTCTCGCGGGGTGAAGACACCCAGCAGCAGTGCGAAGAGACCGTACATCACGGCCAGGAAACCGGCCGTGATCAGCACCCGTTTGACCCATGTGCGGATCTCGCCGTGGGGGGCGGGATCGTAAAAGGACAGCAGGATGAAAAAGGCGATGGTGGACGCGGTGTAAAAGCCCAGCGTGGGCGCGGCCCAGAAGACATAGATCAGCAACACCACGATGCCGGGCAGGATGTTGCGCACGGCGATGACGCTGAGGCCTGGACCGACGCGGGTCTTGCCCAGGAGCGCCTTGCCGAAGGTCCAGAGGGCCAAAGCCACGAACACGACCGAGATGATGCGGGGAAACAGAAAGGCGCGGGCGGGCGTGCCGGTGAAGCTGAGCCAAGCGACCCAGATGCCGACAAGGGCGACCAGACCACTGGCGAGGATGTGCTGGGTGCGGGGGCGATCGGTCACGTGGTCCGCTCCTGTTGTTCGAGCGTGTCTTCCTTGCTGAGATAGCGGCGCTGGCGCAGTTCCATCCAGACCGAGTAGGCGATGGAGGCTACGACGATGCCGATCAGCGTAAGGTTCAGCACGCCGGTGAAGAAATAGGTGCCCATGCTGGAGGTCGCGTTGGCGATCATTGCGCCCTGCACGAAATTCGCCTCGGCAATGGGGCCGAGAATGAGGCCCAGGACCAGAGGCGCGGCGGAGAAGCCGAAACGTTCGAGGAAATACATGCCGGTGCCCAGGGCGGCCATGATGTAGACATCGCCCATCGAGGTCTGCACCGAGTAGCTGCCGAAGACGGCGAGGGCCAGCACCACGGCGGCCATGACCGCGTTGGGCACCTGGGCCACGCGGGCCGCCAGACCGGCCACGTAGAGGCCGAAGACGCACATCAGGATCTGGCCGATCAGCATGGAGTTGATGAACGTCCAGGCGACATCGGGATAGTTCTCGAACAGGTCGCTGCCCGGGAAGATGCCGTGTATCAAGAGGCCGCCCAGAAGCACCGCGGCGGTGGGCGAGCCGGGGATCGAGAGCGTCAGCAGCGGCACCAGCGACGGGCCGACCATGGCGTTGTTGGCGCTTTCGGCGGCGATCACGCCCTCGCTGTGGCCGGTGCCGAATTTCTTGCGCTCGGGGCTGGTCTTGCGGGCCTGGTCATAGGCCACGAGCCCCGCGATCTGGCCGCCGACGCCGGGGATGAGGCCGATGAACGAGCCGGTGAGGGTGCCGATGCTGAGCGCGCGCGAGCGGCGGAAGACCTCGCGGATCGAGTCCATGATGGGGCTTTTCTCGACCTTGAGCACCTCGGCGTCGTGTTGGTGCCGGCCCTTGGCGAACATGGTGATGACCTGCGGAATGGCGAAAAGGCCGATGAGGGCGGGGATGATGTTGATGCCGCCGGACACGCTGGAATGGAAGATGAAGCGCTGCGCGCCCATGACGTCGTCGAAGCCTATGGTGGCGAGCCAGAGCCCGATGCAGCCCGAAAGCAGCCCCTTGACCACGGAGCTGGAATCGAGCGAGCCGATGACCGTGACGCCGAGGATGGCCAGCCAGAAGAGGTGCGACGGACCGAAGGCCAGCGCCCATTCGGCCAGCACGGGCGTGAGGAAGATGAGCAACAGCACGCCGAAAACGCCCCCGATGGCCGAGGAGATGAACGACAGTTGCAGCGCCCGCGCGCCCTGGCCGTTTTTAGCCATGGTGTGCCCGTCGAGCGTGGTGGCGATGTTGGCGGGCGCGCCGGGGATCTTGAGCAGGATGGCGCTGACCGCGCCGCCCGCGACGGTCGAGGTGTAGGCGGCGCCCAGCAGGATCAGGCCTTGCGTGGCGTCGAGCTTGAACGTGAACGGAATCAGCAGGGCCACGGCCATGGTCGGCGACAGGCCGGGCGTGGCGCCCAGGATCAGCCCGCCGATGGTGCCGATCAGAAGCAGCATGAAGTTGAACGGCGTGAACACGTCGCCGAAGTAGAACAGGAACTCCAAGCCGTATCCTCCCATTGGCTTGTCGCGATTGACCTGAAAGGGTATGGGATGAAAACAATATTGCAAATGTTTTCATTTTTGGCGGCTAAAGGCAAATCAAGTGGCTGATAAGGCGAAAAGAAAAGCCGATATCATTGCCGTCGCAAAGGCGGCGCGCGTGTCGCCGTCGACGGTGTCGCGCAGCTTCAATCATCCGGACTTGGTGAAGGCCACGACACGGAAAAAGATTGATGCCGCGGTGCGGCGGCTGGGGTATATCCGCAACCGCGCGGCGCAGACGATCCACGGCATTCGCAGCGGCACAATAGGGCTGATCGTGCCTACCGTGGACCAGGCGATTTTCGCCGAGATGATCCAGAGTTTTTCCGAGGCGGTGGAGGAGTTGGGCTTCACGATCCTGCTGGCCTCTCACGGGTTCAACCTGGACCGGGAATACAGTCTGACGCGCAAGATGCTGGAGCATCGGGTGGATGGCGTGGCGCTGATCGGGATCGAGCATACGCAGGACACGCTGGACCTGCTGGCGCAACAGGAGATGCCGACGCTGCTGTTGTGGAGTTTTTCGCCCAACGCGCCGTTTCCTTGCGTGGGATCGGACAATTACGCTGCCGGGGCGTTGATCGCGCGGCACGTGGCGGGGTTGGGGCACCGGCGGGTGGCGGCGATGTTCCCGCCGGTGGAGGGCAATGATCGGGCGTCCCTGCGCTTTGCCGGGGTGAAGGATGCGCTGGCGGAGGTGGGGTGCAGTATTCCCGAGGCGTGGCAATTGGTGGCGCCCTACAGCGTGGCGACGGCGAAAAGCGCGGTGGCGGCGCTGATTGCCGAGGGCAATCTGCCGACGGCGATCATCTGCGGCAACGATGTGCTGGCCTGGGGCGCGCTGCACGCGTTGAGCCGCGCCGGGATCGATGTGCCTGGGCAGGTGACGGTGACGGGGATCGGGGACTTCAAGGGCTCGAAGGAGTTCGAGCCGTCGCTGAGCACGGTGCGCATCCCGGCGCGCACAATCGGGGCGCGGGCGGCAGAGGCCATCGTGCAGCTGACCACGTCGGAAGAGGCGGTGGACGTGGCGGCGCTGATCCCGCCCGAGATCATGGTGCGCGCGACGAGCGGGCCGCCGCGCGCGCAATAGCTATTCGGTCACCGACAAAACGATCTTGCCGACGTGCCCGCCGGCTTCGAGCTCTGCATGGGCGTCGGCGGCGCGGGCGAGAGAATGGACGGAATTGATCACCGGCTTGATCGCGCCCTGTTCCAGCAGAGGCCAGACCTGCGCCAGCAGGTCGGCGGCGATGAGGCCCTTTTCCTGCGGCGTTTGCGGGCGCAGGGTGCTGCCGCAGAGGGTCTGGCGCTTGCGGATCATGCCCTCGATGTCGATGTCGGTCTTGCCTCCGCCCAGGAAGGCGATGATGACCAGCCGCCCCGACACGGCGAGGGAGGCGAGGTTGCGGTCGAGGTAGTCGGCGCAGATCATGTCGAGGATGACGTCGACGCCGCCGCCGTCGGTGAGGCGGTCGATTTCCTGCTCGAAATATGTGGTTTTGTAGTTGATCGCCTCGGTCGCGCCGAGGTCGCGGCAGGCCTGGCATTTCTCGTCGGTGCCGGCGGTGGCGTAGACGGTGGCCCCCATGGCGCGCGCGATCTGGATCGCGCTGGTGCCGATGCCGCTGGCGCCGCCGTGGATCAGAACGGTTTCGCCCTCGGCCAGATGCCCGATGCGGAAGAGGTTGGTCCAGACGGTGAAATAGGTTTCGGGCAGGGATGCGGCCTCGACCGCCGAGAGACCGGCGGGCCAGGGCAGGACCTGAGGCGCGGGGGCGACGCAATATTCGGCGTAACCGCCGCCCGCGACCAGCGCCACGACCTTGTCGCCCTCCGCAAAGGACAGCACGTCGTCGCCGCAGGACACGACTTCGCCTGCTACTTCCAGCCCCAGTACCTCGGTCACGCCGGGGGGCGGGGGATAGCCGCCCTGGCGCTGGCGCAGGTCGGGCCGGTTGACGCCGGCGGCAGCGACGCGGATCAGCACTTCGCCCGGGCCGGGCCGGGGGATGGGAATGTCGCGGGCTTGCAAAACCTCGGGGCCGCCGGGCTGCGTGGCGAAGACGGCTTGCATTGTCTGGGTCATGTTGGTCCTAACCTTGTAGAGAGATGACTGTGGCGGTGGCGAGGAAGAGGCCAAGCGCGGCCAGCGTCAGCACGGTGAGTTTCAGGTTGCCGCGGCGCAGGAGCGGGGCCGTTTCAAGCTGCATGATGCGGGTGGTGATCAGCACGTTGGCGGTGAAGGGTGTGGAGGCCGCGGTGAGGCCCCAGCCGATGATCGCGGCCAGCGCCAGCCACATCAGGGCTGGTTCGGGCACCAGAGGGTGCAGCACGCCCAGAAGGATGCTGGCCGACACGATGGGGTTGAGCGCCATGAGCCCGCCCAGCACCATGCCTACGGGCACCAGGGCGATAAGTGCGGGCACCAGCGCGTCGGGTGGGGTGGGCAGGGCGCCGTCGAAACTGCTGACGAACCAGGCGATGACAGCGCCGAGAAAGCCTGCGCAGGAGACGATGACGATTTCGTTGACGCCCGATTGCGCGGTTGCCCCCAGTTCGCGGTGCAGACCGGGGGCCAGACGCGCGGCGACCTGGATCGTCCACCAGGCGAGCGAAAAGCCCAGCACAGCCAGCAGCACCGAGGCCGGCATCGAGAGGTCTGCGGCCATGTGCAGCCCGAAGGCTACGGCAACCAGCAGGGCGACGCGGGCGCCGACGCGCAGCAGGATCATCTGATCCGGCAGGGGCGGCATGGCGCGTGCCAAGGTCGGCTGGTCGGAGGGCGGGGTCGTGCGCGGGCCGCGCGACACCAGATATCCCGCCCCGAGGTAGAGAAGTGCGGCGACGAGGCCGTAGGGCAGGATCTGGAAGTAATCGACCTCGGGCAGGATCGACAGAGTGATGATCGTCGAGAGTGCAAGCGGCGACCACATGGGCATGGCGCCGAAGCCGCGCAGCATCGAGAGGGTGAGGTCCTCGACCGCGTTCTGCTTTTCCAGCGTCTCGCGGGTTTGTGCCAGTAGCGTGGCCATCAGGCTGGCGGCGCCGAAATTGAGGAAGATGCCGAAAATATGGGTGCCAAGCGTGACGAAGAGATAGCGAGCGCCGCGCGGGCGGTTCGCCACCACGGCGGCGGCCTTGCGGATGTCGGGTGCGCGGGAGGCGGCGCGGCTTAGCAGGCCGAGTGCCACGAGGAATGCGGCGAGAAAGGTCATCCGTCCGAGGCCGCCCGTGGCCACGATCCAGCCGCCGGCCCAGCCCCAGAGAAACAGTCCCAGTACCAGGCCCCCGATGATCCACGCAGGACGGTTGAGGCCGTGGTGGTTGAGCAGGGCGAGCGCCAGCAAGGCGAATACGGTGGGGGTGTCCGGCACCGGAACGACGATGGCTGCGGCGCCGGTGACCAGCAGGTAGAGCGCCAGAGCCGGGTTGAGGATGTCCCGGACGCGTCCGGGTATCACGGGCGCCCTAGCCATCGACGGCCTGACGGATGCTGGCCGACAGGCCGCCGTCGACCACGAGTTCGGTTCCGGTGATGTAGCCCGCCTTGTCGGAGGCCAGGAAAACCGCCGCCTCGGCGATGTCCCAGGCGCTGCCCATGCGGCCCAGCGGGCATTGCGCGGCGCGGGCGGCGCGCATCTGCGCCTCGGTCCGGTCGCCGTAGCTGTTGGCCAGCGTCACGCCGATGCGGGGGGTGTCGATGAGACCAGCGATGATGGAATTGACGCGGATGTTGTCGGGCGCGAGTTCCACAGCCAGGGCGCGGGCGAACTGGTTGGCGCCGGCCTTGGTGGCGGAATAGGCGAGGTGGGGATAGCCCACGTGCCGGATCGACGCGATCGAGGAGGTGACGGTGATGACCCCGCCGCCTTGGGCGCGCATCATCGGGATGGCGGCCTGAGTGGCCACGTGCAGCGAGGTGAGGTTGGCGTCGCTGATGCGGCGCCAGTCGGCGGGCGTGGTGTTCTCGGACGGGCCGCTTTTGCCCAGGCCCACGTTGCAGTGGAGGATGTCGAGGCGGCCGTACCTGGCCTCGATCCCCGCGATCAGGGCGGTGACGCTGGTGTCGTCGAGGACGTCGACCGTCGCGGCCTCGGCGCTGCCGCCCGCGTCGGTGACGTGGGTCACGGTTTCGCGGGCCGATGCGAGGTCGTTGTCGGCGGCGATCACGTGGGCGCCTTCGCGCGCTAGGCAGATGGCGATGGCCCGCCCGATGCCGATGCCCGACGCGATGGAGCCGGCGCCGATCACCAGCGCGACGCGGCCCTGAAGGCCCGGATCCGACACGCCGGTCATGCCGACCCCGAGCGCAGGGCGTCGCGCTTGGCGCGGGTGGCGCGCAGCTCGCGGCGGATGCCGACGAAGGCGGACAGGATGGTGATTACGATGAAGATCCAGCAGATCGGGCTGCGGAAGAAGATGGTGATATCCTCGGAAATGAGGAAGGAGCGGCGCAGGTTGTCCTCGAAAAGCGGTCCCAGGATGAAACCCATGAGGAAGGGGGCCGCGGCCATGTCGATCTTCATCATGATGTAGCCCAGCACACCGAAGGCCAGCATCACGCCCACATCGAACATCTGGCTTTGCACGGCGTAGCTGCCGAAGACGCAGAACATCAGGACGATGGGCAAAAGGATGTGGCGCGGGATGTCGGCGATGCGGGCGAAGTAGCGGATCGCCAGTTTGCCCGAGCCAAGGAGCACGACGGAGCTGAGCATGATGCCGATGAAGATGGCGTAGATGATGGTGATGTTGTCCTGGAACATCAGCGGGCCGGGGGTGAGGCCCTGGAGCATGAAGGCGCCGAGGATCACCGCCGTCACCACGTCGCCCGGGATGCCGAGCGCCAGCAATGGGATCAGCGTGGCGCCGGCGACGCCATTGTTGCCCGCCTCGGAGGCGGCGACGCCTTCGATATTGCCCTTGCCGAAGGTCTCGGGCGACTTCGAGGTGCGGCGCGCCTCGCCGTAGGAGAGGAAGGCGGCGGCGGTGGCGCCGGCGCCCGGGATTGTCCCGATGATGACGCCGATGAAGCTGCCGCGGATGATGGTGACGAGGCTGGATTTCAGCTCGGCCAGGCTGACGCGGCTCTTGTCGGCGGTCTTGACGGTGAAGGGCGCGACCTTGCGCACGTAGAAATCGATCACCTCGGGCAGGGCGAAGAGGCCGATCAGCAGGGGGATGTAGCTGACGCCGCCCATCAGGTTGAAATTGTCGAAGGTGAAGCGCTGCGTGCCATAGACCAGGTCGAGCCCGATGGTGGAGGTCAGAAGGCCCAAGAGGCCCGAGATCAGGCCCTTGGTCAGGGACGAGCCGGAGATCGAGATCACCACGGTCAGCGAGAAGCAGATCAGCCAGAAATATTCGGGAGGGCCAAAGGCGAGCGCGAGGCCCGCGATGAGGCTGGCGAAGAAGATCAGCGAGAGGTTCGACAGGAAGTCGGCGATGCAGGACGCGTAGAGCGCCATGTTGAGCGCCTTGCCTGCCTGGCCCTTCTGCGCCAGCGGGTAGCCGTCGAGCAGCGTACAGGCCGCTGCCGGTGTGCCGGGGGCGCGGATCAGGATGGCGGTGATCGAGCCGCCGAAGACGCCGCCCTTGTAGACGCCCACCAGAAGCAGGATGCCGGTGACCGGATCGAGGTTGAAGGTGAAGGGCAGGGCGAGGGCCACGGCCATGGTCGCGGTCAGGCCGGGGATCGCGCCCACGGTGACGCCCAGGCAGACGCCGGCGGTGATCGCCAGAAGGTTGCCCAGGGTGAAGAACATCTCGAAGCCGGTTGCGATATTCTCAAGCATGGATCACATCCAGTCTTCGAAGAGGCCCATCGGCAGAGGCACCTGCGCGACATGGGCGAAAAAGAGATAGACCAGCACCGGCACACCGATACCGACGCCAAGAAGGATGAGCGGGCGGCGTTCGCCGCCAATGGCCATCAGGGCGATGGTGACCAGCATGGCCGTCAGGGGCATCCCCAACCGGTCGGGCAGCATCAGGTAGACCAGAAGCAGGCCGACGAGCATAAGCACGCGGCTTTTCCAGCGCGGGTGCGTTCCGAGCGAGGCTTCATCCTCGCCGGGGATATGGGCGGCAAAGACCGCCTCGAGCAGGTGGATCAGGGCGAAAAGGCCCACACCGGCGGTCAGAACATAGGGTAGGAAGGCAGGCGAAAGCGGCAGGTGCTTGACCGAGGCGGGTGTCGTCACCCCGGCGGGGATCACGACGAAGGCGAAAAGCGCCGACGCCAGAAGCGTGAGAGCCGCGAAGACGATTTCGCGGCGGCGTCCCCGGCGAGCGTCGGTGTCTGATCTGGTGTCGCTCATGGCTGGCCCTCCTCCCGTGCCGCCCGATTGGCGTGACGGCCCCTCGTAGGGGCCGCCACCATGTAATATGAAGGCTGAATTATTCGACCGTGACGCCGGCCTCGTCCACGACGGTTTTCCAGCTGGAGAGTTCGCCCTCGATATACTTGGCGAAGTCTTCGGAGCTGCCGCCCTCGATGCTGGCGCCGCGGGTGTCGGCGAACTTCTTGAAGCTGTCGCTGGTGATGACCTCGTCCAGCGCCTCGGACAGCGTGGCCACGACGGCCTCGTCGGTCCCGGCCGGGGCAAGGATGCCAAACCACGAGCGGGCCGCGAAACCGTCCAGTTCGGCGATGTCCAGCTCGTCCAGCGTGGGCACGTCCTCAAGCTGATCGGAGCGTTCCGGCGTGGTCACCGCCAGCGCGCGCAGAGCGCCCGACTGGATATGCGGCATGGCCGAGGGCAGGTTGTCGAACATCACGTCCACGTCGCCCGAGAGCAGGGCGGGCACGGCCTCGCCGCTGCCGCGGAACGGCACGTGGGTCATGTCGGCGCCGGTGCGAGCCTTGAACATTTCGCCCGAAAGGTGGATCGAGCTGCCCACGCCCGACGACCCGAAGGTCATGTTCTCGGACTTGGCGGCGTCGAGGAAATCCTGCGCGGTCTGGTAGGGGCTGTCCGTGTTGACGACCATGACGTTGGGGATCGACATGATCAGCTTGACCGGTGCGAAATCCTCGACCGGATCGTATTGCAGGTTCTTGTAGACCGCCGGCGCGATGCCGTGCGACGAAACCTGCCCCATGAAGAGCGTATAGCCGTCGGGGCGGGCATTTGCCGCCTGAGTGGTGCCCAGCGTGGCGCCAGCCCCGGGGCGATTTTCGACCGTCACGGTTTCGTCCAGCACCTGCGCGAGGCCGTCGGCCACCTGGCGGGCCAGGATGTCGGTGGCGCCGCCGGCGCTGTAGGGGACGATGATGGTGATGCGCTTGGTGGGATAATCCTGCGCCATGGCCGAGCCGCCAAAGGCCAGCATGGCGGTGGCGCTGACGGCACCGATCAGGGTTCTGCGATTGAGTTTCATCTTGGTCTCCTCCTTTGATGAAAAGTCTTGTCTTTCCTTGTGTCCGGATGGTCTTCAGACGGATCCGATCGTCATGCCTCCGCAGACGTAGAGGACCTGTCCGGTCACGAACCCCGCTCTTTCCGAACAGAAGAACGACACGGCGTCGGCCACGTCCTCGGGCGTTCCGGTGCGTTTCATGGGCACCGTCGCGATGATTTTCTCGGTGCGCGAGTCGCCGGGCGGGTTCACCTTGTTGAACAGCTCGGTGGCGATGGGGCCGGGGCCGAGCGCGTTGACGGTGATGCCGTGCCGGCCCAGTTCCAACGCCCAGGTCTTGGTCATGCCGTGCAGACCGGCCTTGGTGGCCGAATAGGCAGTGCGCAACTCCTTGCCCAGGGCCACGCGGCTGGAGATGTTGACGACCCGGCCCAGCCGCGCGTCCTTCATCGAAGGCAGGGCGGCTTGCAGGCAGACGAGCGGTGCGCGCAGGTTTACGGCCGCGACCTTGTCGATGGAATAAGGGTCGGTCCCTTCCACGTCTGCCGGCTCGACAATGCCGGCATTGTTCACCAGCCGCGTCACGCGGCGGCCGTCGCAGAATTTCGCCAGCGCGGTGCGGGTGGTCTCGACATCCGACAGGTCCAGTTCCAGCACCTCGTCGGCGTGCTCGTGTTCGGGCGCGATACGGTCCACCACGGCGACGCGCAGACCATCGGCCTTGAGCCGTTCGGCAATCGCCGCGCCGATACCGCGCGCGCCGCCCGTGACGATGGCGAAATCACTCATGAATCACTCCTCGAACGGCATGGCCTTGTCGATCGTCTCCCAGATGAAGCGACCGGAGGGTTTCTGTTGCTCTTCGGCGATATGCGCGACAAGGCCCGCGGCACGGGAAATGACGGCGAACCCGCGCATCAGGTTCACGGGGATGTCCATGTCACCTAGAAGGGCGGCAGTTGCGCCGGTGGCGTTGATCGTGATGTGGCGGTCGAATTCCGAGTCGACTGCGGCCGAGAGGGCTTTCAACGCGCGCAGATAGCGGGGGTTGTCGGATTCTTTCTCCCCGATCTCCAGCAGCTTGAGCGCGCGGGGGTCGTCGGGTTTGTGCAAGTGGTGGCCGAAGCCGGGCAGGTGAGCCTTGCGGGCGCGATGTTCGCGCACGATCTCGGCGGCGCGGACGGCCTGGGCGTCGGCGTCCAGATCGACCAGCTCCGACAGCAGGCGGGCGTTATTCTCGATCGTGCCCACGAACTGGCTGCCGACGGCCAGAAGGCCGGCCGCGACGGCGCCTTGCAGGTTCTCGGGCGCGGACATGTAGATCGACCGGGTGGTGATGGCGCTGGGTGTCAGCCCGTGTTCCATCATGACGATCAGGATCGCGTTCATCACCCGCTTCTGGCTGGGGCTGACCGGGCGGTTCAGGATGTGTTGCATCATCACGGTGACGAAATCGCTGTCATCGGTCAGAAGCTCGTCCACGAGGTTGTGGTTGCGATAGAAGATCTCGGTGTCGGTATAGCGGCACAGCGATGTCGTGGGCGCTGGTTTGGACATGGGTCAGCCTTTCTGAAGTTCGTCGGCCCGCGCGGCGGCGTGCTCTTCGGCGAGTTGGTTTTTCTGCAGCTTGCCGATCGCGTTGCGCGGCAGGCTGTCACGGAAATTGACGGATTTGGGCGTCTGGACCGGGCCAAGACGTTCGCGGATGAAGGCGATGATCTCGTCACCGCTGACGGCGTTCGCGTCACGCACCTGCACTGCGGCGTGCACCGCCTCGCCCCACTTGTCGTCGGGCACGCCGTAGACGGCGCAGTCGATGATCTCGGGATGTTCGCCCATGATGGTCTCGACATCGGCCGGGTAGACGTTGAAGCCGCCGGTGATGATCATCTCCTTGGCGCGGCCGCGGATGAAGAGATAGCCCTCCTCGTCCTTCTGGCCGAGATCGCCGGTGTGGAGCCAGCCATCGATCAGAGTCTTTGCGGTGATGTCGGGCTGGTCCCAGTAACCTGTCATCAGCAGGTCGCCGCGAATGACGATTTCGCCGGTTTCTCCTGCGGGCAGGAGATTGCCCTTGTCGTCCATGATCTCGACCCGGCTGAGAAAGGTCTCTCGTCCCACCGAAGCACGCTTGGCGGGGTCCTTGAGCTCTTCGGCCGAGATCATGGTGGCGATCTGGGGCGCCTCGGTCTGGCCGTAGGTGGAAGCAAGGCAGAGGCCGAAGATGTCCTGCGCGCGGCCGATGGCGTCGGGGCGCATCGGCCCGGCGCCGTAGATCAGGTTCTTGAGATGCGCATAGTCGGCGTTGCGGACATTTTCGAGTTCCATCAGCATGTAAAGCACGGTGGGTGGCACGAAAGTGGTGGTGATCCGGGCGTTTTGCAGGAAGTCGAGAGTCTGCTCGGGACGCGGCCGGTCGAGCAGAACCAGGGTGCCGCCGGTGGCAAGCGTCGGCAGGATATAGGTTGAGGTGCCGTGCGTGATAGGGGCTGCTGCCAGGTAACGCTGGCCTTTGCCCAGCGACCAGGCGGCGACTTGCGTGGCGATGTTGGTGTTCCAGGCGCGGTAGGGCTGCATCACGCCCTTGGGCAGGCCGGTGGTGCCGCCTGTGAACTTGATCGCCTGCGTGGCCGACAAGGGCAGGTCGGCTTCTGCCGGGGCTTGCTCTGCATGATTGCGGTAAAGAGCGCCGGTGGTGCCTTCGCCGCCTTCGGGGTTGGAATAAAGAAGAGTGGTCTCGGCCCCGATGAGTTTTTCGGCGGTGTCCTTCTGGACGATCACGATGCTGGCGCGGGTGAAGGCAACGGCGCGGACCAGTTCGGCGGTCGCGTTCATCGGCTGCAGCGGGACCCAGACCTTGCCCGCCGCCAGAACCGCCAGCCAGCAGACCAGATGGTCGATCGTGTTATAGCAGCAGATGCCGACGCGGCTGCCGAATTCGGGATCCATCCGCTGCAGCCCTGTGGCAAGCGCCTGCACTTTCGCGTGAAGTTCACCGTAGGTAAGGGCGTCGTCGCCATGCTCTACCGCGACATGATCAGGCCAGACTCTTGCCGAGCGGTGAAAGAAGTGAATTGGGTACATGATTTGCCTGCCTTACGTCCTGAAACCTGCCCGAGAGAGCGCACGTGTCATAACCTCGACGACTTCCGTCCGGCGCTTGGGTGCCAGCCGGGACTTCAGCGCGGAGACCGACAAGCCGGCTCTCAGCTGACCCGTGCTGTCGAATACGGCCACGGCGATGGCGCTGACCTCGGGGATGATGATGGAGTTGTTGACCAGCCAACGGTGCTCGCGCCAATGGCGAACCATGCGTCTGACTTCGGAAACGTTCAGATCGCCATAGCGGCCGTAGACATCGCTATTGGAGGCGATCAGCCGGTCGCATTCATCTTCCGGCAGAGCCGCCAGCATCGCCGCGCTGCCTGCCCCTACGCCGAGCGGCCGCCGGGCACCGACCTGCAACGTATTGGCCGAGAGCGGGTAGGCGGCGTTGACCGAGTCGATGCACAGCGCCTCATCCCCGAAAGGTACGCTGAGATAGGCCGTCTCGCCGGTCAGGGTCGCGGTTTCTGCGAGAGCGGGATGCAATTCCATCCGCAGCGAGTCGAACTGACGCGGTGAGCCGGGTGCTCCTGCCAGATCGAATATGCCGATGCCGAGAGTATAGATCTTGGAATAGGGGTCGAAACTGAGAAGCCCACCGTCGACGAGCCCCTGAAGAAGCCGGCGCGCGGTCGCTATCTTGAGATTGGCCTTGCGCGCGACGGTCGACAGGGTGACCCCGGTCGCGTTGCGCTCTGCCACCACCGGCAGAAGACGGATCGCCTTGGCGAGTGACGTCTCTGCGGTCTTGGCCTCGTCCTTGCCTTGTCGCGTGTCGTTCAAAGTTTCCTCCCGGGGCGGAGCCGTTCCGGTGCCGCCAACTGGATGCGAACTTCAAGGGCGTGAGTGGCAAAGTCTAGGCGATTCCAATCAAAATATGAAAAAATTTTACCGTTATTTGGTAAATGAAAGAATAAAACATTGATTATAAATAATTATTTTAATAAATAAACTTGTCGCTTTAGGTGCGGTTCACGGGGTGAGGTTCTCTTTTTGTTTACGCCTCGCTGCTAGACATGAGGTCGACACCCTTCGCGGAAGGAGTAGAACGCATGCCGGACCCAACATTCGCGGACCCCGAAGGAAAGATCTCAAGAAACCGGGATCAGTTCCTGCGCGAGCTTCTCAGAGAACTCGCCTTCGTGCTGGAAAACCGGATCGGCATTGAGGACGCAAAAGGCTTCATCGCGCGGGTCGGGACCCGAATCGGTGAAATGATGGATGCCGAGTATCGCGATCTTCTCGAAGTCGAAAGGCTCACTGCAAAGCAGGTTGCGGCAGCGCTCGTCGACCTGAAAAAGCGGATCGAGGGCGGGTTTGAAATCGAGTCGATTGCAGACGACCGGATCGTGTTGGTCAGCGACGCCTGTCCGTTCGGCTCCTATGTGAAGGGGCGCCAGTCGCTTTGCATGATGACATCCAGCGTGTTTGGCCGGATCACGGCGGACAATCTTGGATATGCCCGGGTGGAAAAGGCCGAGACCATCGCCCGCGGCGATCCGCGCTGCCGGATTATCGTGCATCTGTCCGAGGGCAAAGTCGGCCGCGAGTACTTTGGATAAGGGGTTTCAACAGACCGATCTGAGTTGCAGCGCTTTTCATGCGCTGGCCAACCATGCGCTGGTTGTCGACCGCAAAGCTCGCGTGTGTGCAGCCAACCGAAAAGCGGAACAACTGCTGCGGGACACTATGAAGCACGCGAACGAACGTGACGCATGGTACTTGCCTGACGTATTTGCCGTGTCGCGGGAGGCCGCCACCAGAGAGATTCTCTTGGCTGCATCCGGCAGTGACCTTGTTTTTCCCTTGCGCAACGCTGGGCCAAACGGGCCGCAGGACGTTCGTTTTAGGGTAAGCGCCATTCGCACGGGAAGCCGCGCGCCAGAGCATTTTGTTCTGTTGTCTCAGGGCCAAGACGTATTGAGGGCACCTTTCGACCTTCTCAACGCAGAACTTGAGAAAGCCGATATCGAAGCGCGGCGCGAACGTGCGCATCGCCGGTCTTTGCAGCGCGCCAACAAAGTACTGAACGCGTCCAATGCCGAGTTGAAGTCGTTCGCCTATGCGGTGTCTCACGACCTCAAGTCGCCAATACAGACCGTATCGATGCTGCTTTCGGAGATGGCGCAGTGCCAAGAGGGCGGCTTGGACTACGACTTGGCGGAACTGATCCGCATGGGCCAGGAAACGCTGCAACGCGTGTCTGTCTTGATCGGGGACGTTCTGCGCTACACGCAGTTGATCGGATCGGACATGTCGATGTCGCGCTGCGACCTGAACATCATCCTGGAAGAGGTGATCTCGGATTCGCGGGCCGAGATAAAAGAGACCGGCGCCACGGTTCGTCATGGCAAACTGCCGGTCGTATTCGGCGACGCGGTGATGATGCGCATCCTCTTTCAGAACCTGATCGGCAACGCGATCAAGTACCGCCATCCCGAGCGCGCGCCCGAAATTCTCGTGCAACCCGGCCGGAAGGGCGCGCAAGGTCATGTCAGGATCGAGGTCAGAGACAACGGCATAGGCATTGCCCCCGAATATCGCGACCGCATTTTCGATCTGTTCAGCCGCCTGCACCGGCACGACGAAATTCAAGGCAGCGGGCTTGGCCTGACCATGTGCCGCAGGATCGTCAACAGGCTGGACGGTGAAATCGAGGTTCTCGAGAACTCAAGCGGCGGCTCTGTTTTCCTAGTCTCACTGAAGGTTTTCAAAGATGATTAACTTTGAGCAGACGCATCCGGAAGCTATCGAAACGGTGCTGCTGGTCGACGATGACACGTTCTTTCACATTGCGTGCAAACGGCTCATGCAGCGCAGCGGACTTGTGAAAACCCTGATCTGCTATCCGATGGCGGTGGACGCGCTGGCATTCCTGTCGCGCTCGGACCGGCCCTGCGTGGATGTCATCTTCCTCGACATCAACATGCCGAAGATGAACGGTTTTGAATTTCTCGAAGAGGCTGTCACGCGGTTCGGCACTGATTTCTGCAGAAAGCTCGTGGTTATGCTGACGTCCTCGCTGGACGCCAGGGATGTCGCGCGAGCCAAAGCATGCAATGCCATCGACTCCTATGTGAACAAGCCTTTATCGCACGAGCATATTGCATCCATCGCCGGGAAGCTGAAAGCAGGCCGGGAAAAGTTGGGGTGAAAGATGTGTGAGCTTGCTTTCGGCGAACATTTAGCCGACGCGACTGATACGTGCGGAGTGTTCCGGGCCAGACAGCGGCGTTCAGGATGATTGCGGCAGAGATGGCGAAGCGCAATCGCAACGGAGCCTCGGAATCCGCGTGGCGATGCAAGAATACTTGTTGGAAACCACGCGGCTGTGCGCCCATCGCCAGAACAGATCGAGGGGTAAAATCATCGAATACACGAGTGCTTTCATGCTCTTCTCGTGTGGAGTGAATCTAGCAGTTCAGAATGGAAATTCAGTGCAAACCGCTCTCGATGCCAGCAAGTTAGGCATCAATTCTGTAGAAGAATGGTTTCGAATATGACGTGGGCTGTCGAAGCTGTGACCGTGCTTCCGAGAAAGTGGCAGCCCGTAGGGGGCTCCACTTTCCCATTTAGATCAGAGGCTTGATGAAAAGTGGGACACTTGAATCTCCCACTGTTTCATTAGGTTTTTTGGATTTTTTGTCCCACCGAAAACCGGGCGGAACGACACGCCCAGAAATGATGAACCCCCCGCTGGACCAACAGCGAGGGGCTCGGAATTGCATCGGATGTTTGGAAGAAGGATGCGGTATATGGATACCCCAGATGATACGACGACACAAGACAATCTGAGCGCCGCGCTCGCTCTGGCGGCGGACGGCATTACCGTCTTCCCGGTCGGCCCCAACAAGCGGCCGCTGGTGAAGGGCTGGCAGGATAAGGCCACGGCGGACCCGGACCAGATCGAAGCGTGGTGGAGCAAATGGCCCGATGCCATGCCCGCCCTGCCGACCGGCAAGCGGAACGGCGTCGCGGTGCTGGACGTGGACCGGAAGAACGGCAAGGACGGCTTCGCCGAACTGGCGGCGCTCGGGCTCGACGTGGATGCGCTATCCGACACGCAGGGGGCCACGGCGAACGACGGGGCGCATCTGTACTTCCGCTGGTCCGAGGGCATTACCAACAGCCCCGCAGGACTGCCGCCGGGGCTGGACGTGCGCGGTGAAGGCGGCTTTGTGGTCGCACCCGGCGCGGTCAACGGCAACGGCGTCTACAAGCTGCTGAAGGGCAGCCTGACGGGCAAGTTGCCGCCGTGGCCCGAGGCTCTGCCGATCCGTCGCAAGGCGACTGAGCCGGGCGAGGCGCGGCCCACTGGTCTGCCGTGGCCCGTCTTCGTGGAAGCCGTGCGGGCGGTCCCGAACGACATCAATGACCGGGAATCGTGGGTGGCCCGGCTCGCCGCTATCCATGCGGAGAGTGGCGGCGGTTCGAATGGACTCGAACTGGCCCACGAATGGTCCGCCCAGCACAAGACTTATGACCCGACTGAGACCGACCGGGTCTGGGCGTCCTTCAAGCGGTCCGATGGGGCAACCGGCTGGCGCTTCATCGCTGAAGCCGAGCGCCGGGACTGGTCCCATCCCGACGTTGCCGAATTGCGGCAGGCCGAGGCCGTGGCCCTGCTGGAAGACGCTTGGACCACCGACCAGATGGCCGAGATAGAGCGCGAGTCGGTCAAGGACCGGATGGATCGACTGGCAGACAGCCTGAAGCTGGGCGATGCGCAGCGGGCGCTGATCGGCGGCAGGATCATCCCATACTTCACCGATGTTGCAGACCTGCTGAGCACCGCCGCCCCGCCGCGCGAGTGGCACGTTGACGACTGGATTCCGGCGAAGACGGTCCACATGCTCGGCGGGCCGGGCGGCACCGGCAAGAGCCTCTTGGCGATTCAACTGGCCGTCGCTACAGCCTGCGGGCTGCCGTGGATCGGCATGGACGTGCTGAAGCCGGGGCCGGTGCTCTACTACGGCGCGGAAGACGATCAGGACGAGATGCACCGCCGCTTCGCCGACGTCTGCCACGCGGAGGGCGTGAAGCCCGGGCCGGGCCGGATCAGGTTGCGGGCGGCCGTGGCCGAAGACACGATCTTCGCGACGTTGGACAGGACCACGGGCAAGGTGCAACCCACCGATCTGGTGAAGCGGATCGAAGCCGAAGCCGTCAAGGTCCGGCCGTCGCTGCTGGTGCTCGACACGCTGGCGAACCTCCACGCTCTGGACCCGAACAGCCAAGAGCAGGCGCGGGCCTTTGTCTCTCTCCTGATCGGCATCGCCCAGCGGTGCGGCTGCACCGTCCTGCTGCTGGCCCACCCGAGCCGCACGGGCATGGCCGATGGCAGCGGCGACGGCTTCAGCGTGGCGTGGTCCAACAGCGTCCGCTCCCGTTCCTATCTCGCTTCTGACGACAGTGATGCGGACCTGCGGGTGCTGAAGGGCATGAAGTCTAACTACGGCAAGAGTGGGCAGGAGATCACCTTGCGCTGGGAACAGGGCGCGTTCCAGCCGGTCAAGGAGTCGGTGGCCGACAGCTACAAGGACCGGGCTGTCTTCCTCGCCGTCTTTGATCGGCTCTTCGCACAAGGTCGTTACCTGTCGCACAAGATCAGCCCCACCTACGCCCCGGCCCGCGTCGCCGAAGAGGAAGAGGCGCGGGCCGCGAACCTGAGCAACGACCGGCTGCGGGACGCGATGAACGCGCTGCTGGCGTCGGACGTGCTGGTGATCGAGACCTACAAGAACGGCTCCCGTCACGAGGCGCAGCGCCTCGCCCGGGGGCCGGGCCAGTTCACCACGGGGGGCAACGATGACCTGTTGTGACTCTGAGCGCACCACGGGGGCTCACCACGGGGGGATGTCAGGGGGGATTCTCCCCAGAGGAATCCCCCACGGGGTCTGCGCTAACCCTGCGCTAACCTGTGGGGGCTGCGCTAACTGTGCGCTAACCCCTGCGCTAACTGCGCGCTCACCTGCGCTAACTGGTGCGCTAACACACTCCCCCTACTACGTAGGGGGGCTGGCGGGTGCCCCCGCCGCCGCCCCGCCTACGTTACCGGGGATAGGGGCGCGGGAGCGTCCCCTGTGGTGGACCGTTCACGGGGATGCCCCCATGTGGGGGATGGCAAAAGGTACTATCCGAGCTTTTCGCTCGCGGGTAGCGTGGAGCCC